>CAYMHJ010000192.1:0-12457 GCA_964390165.1 uncultured Prosthecobacter sp.
GGTGCGGCGTAGAAACTGGTCAGCTTCATGCCCTCCTGCGCCATGCGGTCGAGGTTCGGCGTCTTCTGCTTCTTCGCGCCGAAGGGGCCGATGTCCGCGTAACCGAGGTCATCGATGAAGATGATGACGACGTTTGGCGGAGCTGAATGCAGCGAACCAACGGCGAGTAGAATGGTGATCAAGACGGAAAGCAGTTTCATGCGTCAGGCATGAACGCAGGCAGTCATGAATCCCTTCAGGATCTTGGTTCGTCAGGCCGTCACTTCGTCACGCAGGCCACTGCCATGGCGGCGATGCCTTCTTCTCTTCCGACGAAGCCCATGCGTTCGTTGGTGGTGGCTTTGACGCCAACTTGATCGGGCTGGATGCCGAGGGCGGCAGCGAGCTTTTCCTTCATCAAGGCCGCATGTTTCATCACTCGTGGTGCTTCGGCGATGAGGGTGGAGTCCACATTTTCGATCGTGTAACCTTTTTCAGCGGCGAGCGCTGCGCACTTCTCTAAAATGCGCAGGCTGCAGATGCCTTCGATACTCATGTCGCTCGGCGGGAAGTAGAAGCCGATGTCTGGCAGGCCCATGGCTCCGAGCACGGCATCGGCGATGGCGTGGCAGAGCACGTCGGCATCGGAGTGGCCTTTGAGGCCGCGCGTGTGCGGGATTTCCACACCGCCGAGGATAAGGGAGCGGCCTTCTTCAAAAGGGTGAACGTCGTATCCGATGCCTGTGCGTGTCATGCTGCGATGTAGGCCTTCATTTCCATGTGGCAAGGCGATGCTTCAGAAGCTGTCGGGCAGCTTGCCCCAGTCGGAGGAATCTTCTCCAGCTTGTTCGGGCAGCGTCGCGGCGACATCGCCTTCGGGATCGTTGACGATGATGATGCCACCCTTCGGAGATGCCACGGCCTGGACTCCGATGCTGCCGGTGTTGTTCAGGTGCAGGCCACCGGCCTCCTGATAGACGCCGAGAGCCACGCGCTGGAAGCCGAGGTCGTTGTTGATGAGCAGGCGCCCGCCGTGATCGGTGGAGTCGAGCGTGAGCTGCGGGGTGCCATCGGCGGTGGAGAGCAGGAGTGAGCCTGCCACGGGACCGCCGGAGAGCGTGGCGATGCCTGCTTGTCCGCCAGCATTGCCATAGGCGCAGATGACACCGCCTTGATCGCCCTCGCCGAGCATGAGCATGGGACGTTTATCCTTTTGCAAAATGACGACGGGCTTCTCGGCGGTGACGGCGTGGAGCATTTTCGTTTCTGGGTCGCTGGGCGACATGAGTTCGACGGAGGAAACCTCGCCGCTGGCGATGGCGCGGAAGCCGTCTTCATCACCCGTGGATTGCAGGGTGAGCGCCGAGTGACTGTTGTGATGATGGGCGAGCATGACTCGTGGATCGCCATCGCGGTCATGCAGTGTGAGGCTGGTGGCGACATCGAGCGCGGAGATGTCCACGGACTTCTCATTGGTCTGCCCGCGGAGGGCCAGGCTGCTGCCGGACTCACCGGCGGCCATGTGCGCCTCGAAGCCATCTCCGGGCACTTTCCCCTCATGCACGCAGATTTGCGCTGAGCCATCCAGCGCCATCATGGAGATGCTGTGAAGCTCGGCAGGGCTGTGCATCATGAGAGCCGGGCCTTCCTCACGGGCGACGAGGGCGATAGCGTCCGCCTGCCCCGGAGGACCGAGGCTGAGCAGGCCGCCTTCGCCGTCGGAGTGGAGTTTCACGGTCGTTTGCAGATTGCCGTCAGCAAAAAGGAGATCGGTGGTGGGGGGCTTCACGGTGCCATCTTCGGAGATTTCACCGTCGTCATGGACGAGCACGCCGCGAGAGCTGCCGTCCTTGTGCAAAACAGCCACGGAACCGCCGCGAGGCTGAGCACGCATGAGGGCACCCGGTCGGCCGGCATCTGCGTGGACGGCCACCAGGCCACAGTCGTCCTGCGCGAAGATGCTGACGCGCGGCTGGAAGTCTTTTCCGCGCAGCAGCAATTGCGGCGAGCCTGCGCCATCGAGTGACAATTCCGCGCCGATGGTGGCTTCATTCAAACGATGCAAACAGAGATAACCGCCATCCTCATTGGAGCCGAGGTGCAGGGAGATCCAGCGCGGATCATGCGCGGGGCGGACGACGAAGTCATTGCACTCGAGGTAAATACGGCGGACGCCATCCTCATCCGTGTCGATGCTGACGACTTTTTCCAACTCATCAAGGCGCTGGCGGACACGCTGCAACTCTTCCTGCACAGATGACAGGGTGGACTGGAGTTCTTCGAGGGGAGTGCTCATGGGATGGGTGGTATCGTCGCTCACGATGGCCTTCAACGTCAAAACTTGAAACTCGAAGTCGATCAGAAATGCCCCCCTGGTTGCTGGGCCAAGCCAGCACACACCAAGAGGGCGGTGCTGTGCGAGAGGTGCCAACCGCAAAAATGACACACGAAACGTTGAACTGCCTGGCATGGCTTGTGCCATGAGGAGAGTGTGATTTTCACTCCCATTCTCGCTGAAGCTCCGTCCGTCGCCCATGATTTACTGCTTATCAGTTCCGTCGTGCTGGCGGGCATCGGGCTCGGGCATGTGGCGATCGCGGGCACGCGGCTGGGCATCGCTGGGGTACTTTTCGCCGGACTGCTGGCGGCCCATCTCGGCTGGGTGCCGCAGGTGGAGGTGGCCCATTTTTTAAAGGACTTCGGGCTCGTGCTCTTCGTCTTCGCACTCGGCATGCAAATGGGGCCCGGCTTCTTCGCCTCACTGCGAAATGACGGGCTGCGTTTGAACCTGTATGCCGCAGCGCTCGTGCTCGGCGGGGCAGTGGTGGCCTTCAGCGGCGGCTGGTTGATGAAGGTGCCGTCTGCAGCCATCGCGGGATTGTTTGCCGGAGCCACGACAAACACACCCGCTCTCGGAGCTGCCCAACAGGCGCTGCAAAGTGCGGGTTCCGAGGCCGCCACGACGACGCTCCCGGCGCTCGCTTATGCAGCGACGTACCCGCTGGCCGTCGTGGGCATCATCCTGGCGTTGGTGCTCATGCGGGTGTTTTTCAAAGTGCGCGTGGCTGATGAAGCGGAGGCTTTCCGGCAGAAGCAAAGCGCAGGTGTGGAGCCGCTGGAGCGCATGAATCTGCGTGTCGAGAATCCGAATCTCGAAGGCGTGGCGCTCGTGTCCGTGCCCGGCATCCACGAGACCGGCGTCATCGTCTCTCGTATCCGGCCTACGGGTGCCAGCGAGGTGCAGGCTGCGACGCCCTCCACGGTGTTGCATGTCGGCGATGTCCTGCTTGTGGTGGGAACGCACGCGCATCTGGATCGGTTCCGGCTCGTCATCGGCAGCACGACAGAAGAGAACCTCATGAAAGCGCCGGGCAATGTCGGCTATCGCCGTGTGGTGCTGACGAACCGAGCCATGCTTGGCAAGACTGTAGGCGAACTCGGGCTGGATCATCTGCACAACGTCATCGTCACCCGTGTGAGTCGTGGGGATCAAATTTTCTCCGCACTGCCAAACGTGCGACTCCAGTTTGGCGACATGCTCCAGCTCGTGGGCGATGAAGACGCGCTCAAGTCCGCCACCGCCGCGCTCGGCAATGCCGTGCAGCAGCTTCAGGAAACAAAATTTGCCGCGATCTTTGCGGGTATCCTCATTGGTGTCGTGGTGGGCATGCAGCCGATACATTTCAGTTGGCTGCCAGCCCCCGTGCGGCTCGGACTCGCGGGTGGGCCGCTCATCGTGGCCATCCTGATGAGTCATCTCGGGCGGCTCGGACCTCTGGTGATGCACATGCCGATGAATGCGAACCGGGCGCTGCGTGAGCTCGGCATGATTCTCTTCCTGGCAAACGTCGGCCTACTCTCGGGCGAAAAGTTCGCTAGCACTGTCTTCACCACGCAGGGGCTGCAATGGGTGGCACTGGGACTGGCGGTGACGCTGCTTCCACTGCTCGCCGTCGGCATCGTGGCGCGTCGCTGGCATGGCATGAATTATATGACGCTATGCGGCCTTCTCTCTGGCGGCATGACTGATCCCCCAGCGCTCGCCTTTGCCACAGCCCAGGCCCGCAGCGACTCGCCCGCCGTGGCTTACGCCTCCGTGTATCCGCTGACGATGCTCCTGCGCATCATCGTGGCGCAGGTGCTGGTGCTGCTGTGAAGCACTGCACTCAATTCAACGCCACCAGCGACCTGCCCTGATCCACGATGAAGTTTGGGCGGCCCTGATGATCCTTGTAAGTCGCATCCATATTGTTGGTGCCGAAACTGATGGTCGTCTGCGCTTGGAGGAAGTTGGTGAGCAAAAGGAGAGCGACGAGGCGAGCCAAGTTGGACGACATAGGCTGGCGATAACACGGCAGGTGATGAATGTTGTGCTCGGGGCTGTTTTCTCGAGCCGAACCACCCGGCCACGACTCGCCACCGATGACATACCGACCTCATTCGGGCGGCAGGCCCGGGCTGGTCCACCAGGGGTCTTCGGGCGTGATTTTCATGCGCACGAAGCTCTGCTCCTTGCCGGCGAGGTCCACGCGGTATTCATAGCCGTTACCCAGCAGCACCATGGTGTGCCCGTCGGTGAGATTCCCGAGCACCGGCGTGCCGTCCGCGTGCAGGGTGAAGCGGTTTTCCCAGAGGCTCAGATTCTTGCTGGTTTGGAGTTCAAACTTCAGGCCGACGGGATCCTCTGGAAAGGACAGGGCGAGGTTCAGGCGGTCTTCCCCCGGTCTTCGAAACAGATCCAGATAGGGGCCTGCCTGATCGGCAGCGCGTGGATTGTGATTCCTGAGGAACTCGATGACCTCCACTTCACCGTCGCCATCGAAGTCGGCGGTGGGCGAGTTGAGCGCCTGGTTTAGCCGCTCAGCCAGCGAGAAATGCTGAGCCATCCATTTTTGGAACGGAGAGGGTGTATAGACCAGATAAAGCCCATTCACACGGCGCTCGACACCGAAGTGTCCATAGCTGCGATCATTGACCCAGTTTCCAGGATCAACGCGGATGGCGTTGACGTCACCGATCACGTCGCCAAGCACGAGGAGGAAGGACCAGGGGACGGCGGGGTCGAAATTCGAGAGCGGACCGGGTGTTCCAGGTGTGCTGTGGGTGTTGAGTGCGATGATGAAGGGGTTCGCCGGAGTGGCGTCGATGTAGAGTTCTATGGGCGTGTGAATTTGATCGATTCCCGGTATGCCCACGCCGGGCGGCTTGATATCGAGGTGATCCCGCACCGCCACCTGCCAGCGATTCATGCTGCTCCATAACCAGGGGCGTTCATTGTAGAAAACACCTGAATCTCCGCCCCTGAAGCCTGCCTGATTCTCAAAGACGACCCGGACCGCAGGTGCCAGCAGGCTGGCGCCCTCCAGACGTGAGAAGGAACTGCCCGCTTCGACGGTTCCGACGAAATCACCTACCGTCGCTCCATTGCGCACGCGCAGCGCCGGTCCATCACCACAGGAGACGAGTGCAGGCGGTGGAGCGGCCGCTTCACCACCTGCCGCCTCTCCAGGCGGAGGCGGGTCAAAGGAGACATAAAAATTCTCCAACGCAGTCACATCTCCTGTCGCTCCATTGACCCCAGAGGTTGGGTTGCGCAGGCAGCGATCTCCATCTTGATAGTAGCCGATCCGGCAATCGGGAGGGCCACGCCAGAGAAAGGTGTCTCCATTCTCCAGGACCAGATAGCGGGCTCCCGCATCGTTCACATAGTAGCCGCCGGCCAGTTCGATCGTTCCAGCGCCCATCAGGGTCGATCCACCTTCCAGCTGGACCTCACACATAACCATGGAGAGCTCTCCCAGCCCTTCGACCATGAGCGTTCCGCCGTCCTCCACCTCGATGGCTCCATCCATCAGGATCTGTCCTTCGACGATCTCCACTTTGCCACCGGCGTGGATGATGATCGACTGCTGGCTCTGCCATTCGCCACCGCCTTCGACGGTGATTGTACCGCTCACTTCCGTGGCGCTCGAGTCGTCACCATAGATGCCGGTTTCGCCGTCAATGATCCATTGCCCGCCTGCCGGGATGTCCACGGTACCAGTATTGGTTACCTCAATGGTGCCGCCGGACCACTCGAAATCCCCGCTGGTCATGAGGCTGCCACCCTGCACGAGCAAGGTTCCCGATGTCATCTCGAAGAGTGCCTCCGATGACACCGTCACCGAGCTTTCCACCTCGAAAGAGCCGCCGGTAAACTGAAGGATGCCGAAACGCTCCACGGTCACAGGGCCCTGGCTTTGAAGCTCACCGCCACTGACGAGAAACGTGGTCGTCTCGACAAGGCTCGTGCCTGTGATCTGAACAGAGCCGGTGGAAACCACCAGCGCATGCCCCTGGAAGGTCACCATGCCACCGCCCTGAACGATGAGTTCACCCTGAACCATGAGCGTCTCGCTCGGTCCGCTGGACCATGTCCCGCCCGAGGCACTCCAGACGAAATCCCCGCCGCCCTCGTGTGTCCAGGTCGCTCCCATTTCCAAAACCACATCACCACCCGCCCAGGTCGCCGAGCCTCCGGTGATGATCTGGACCTCACTCGCCGTATGCGCAGTCGTTCCGCCATTGATCTCCGTGATGCCGATGATCTCCAGGGTGCCGCTGCCATTCAGCGTCCCGCCTTCCCAGCGGTAGGTACCCTCGACCGACAGCGCATCTCCCACGATCACCGTCCCACCGGAGTGCGTGAGCAGTCCTAGCACCATCGTGTCGCCTTGAAAGCTGGCCTCGCCTGACGAAATCGTCAGCGTTTGGATGCTCGAGACCAGCGTGGAACTGACGACCTCGATCTCGCCCCCGGCGATCTGGATCGAACCCGTACCTGTGACTGTCTCCTGCACCAGCAACGACCCGCCGGAGATCGTCAGAGTCCCGTCCACGATGAGCCTGAGCGCCGCCGCGCTAACAGCATCCAGGATCACTGATCCGCCCGTGAGAATACACACCTCGTCCGTGGCCACAGGAGCACGCGGGCTCCAGTTCGCAGGGTCACTCCAGAGCCCGTTCACAGGACCGATCCAGGTGATTTTGGGCGTAGGAGGAATGCGGGAGGCAAAACCGACACCCGTTGGCGAATTGGCAAACGTGATGGAAGGCTCACCAGTGACCCCAAAGGCCAGCGAAGAGAAAACCCCGAGCGATCCGTCATTTGTCACCGTCACCTTCTGCCACGCGGTGCCGTCATACTCCGCGTATTTCAGCGAGGAATTCGTCGTGTCGTAATAGCTGATCGCCGGCTGGCCGCCCGGCGTGAATTTCAGCGATGCATCCGTCCCCACGATGCCGGCGGAATCCACCACCTCCAGCTTCCAAGTGGTACCGTCAAACCTCGCCAGCTTCAGCGTCCCATTGGTTTGATCGTGATAGGCGATGGCTGGCCGCCCATCCCCACCAAAGGCGAGCGAGGCATAGCGGCCCACATTTCCAGTCGTGTCGATCGGTGTCATCGTCCAAGTGCCGGCATTGCGCTCGACGTATTCCAGGTCCGATGCCCCGCTGTCAAAGTAGGCGATGGCTGGCTCCCCGCCGGGAGTGAAGGCCAGGGAAGCAAAGGAACCGATGAGTCCCGTCACCGGCACGTTGGTGATCGTCCACTGCGTGCCCGTCCACTCCGCCAGCTTCAGATCCTCATTCGTCTGCGACTTGTAGGCGATCACCGGCCGCCCTGAGGGATTGAAAGCCAGAGACGTATAGGTGCCGACAGAGCCAATCGAATCCACTGTCTCGACATTCCACATCGTTCCGTCATAGCGGGCGAATTTGAGGTCATTGTTCGTGCCATCGTTGTAGCTGACCGCAGGGTGACCACTGCCATCCAAGGCGAGCGAACTGTAGGTGCCCACGTTCGCCGTGGCATCGACCTCCGTCGTGATCCAGTTCACGCCATCGAAACGGCTGACAAAGAGCGACTGACTCGCATTGCCCCGAAACGAGACGAATGGAACACCCGCCGAATCAAAAACCAGACTCGTGCCAAAGGGCGTCTGTGTGGCATCCACGCTCTGCACGGTCCACTCGGGATGAGGAAGCGCCAGCGCAGTCAGGCAGGGCGCTAGAAGGATGAAAAACAAAGTTCGCGAGATCATGTTAGGGATGACTTTCCTCCTTCCATTCCATTCTTTCTGCCGCAAATCGTTACAGACAGAAGCACAAATGATTCCAACCTCCATGCTCCCTCCCGAACCCAATTCCCGCCGCGAAGCTGTCTGGCGCATCATTTTTCTTTCAGACACGAAAGCGGGGCGAGCCTTTGACCTGACCTTGATCTGCCTCATCGTGCTGAGTGTGGTGACGCTGATGCTGGAGAGTGTGGAGGAATTTCAGGAGGCGCACCGAGGGCTGTTTTCGATGGTGGAATGGGTTTTGACCGCGCTATTCACGGTGGAGTTTCTGGCGCGGCTGTGGGCGGTGCGGCGGCGTTGGCGCTATGCGACGAGCTTTTACGGCATCGTGGACCTCATCTCCATCCTGCCGAGTTACCTGGAGCTGCTGGTCGCGGACAGCCATTATTTGATGACCTTTCGCGTGCTGCGGCTGCTGCGCATGTTTCGCGTGCTGAAACTGGCCGAATACACCGGTGAGGCGAATGTGCTCCTCAATGCCCTCAATGCCAGCCGACGCAAGATCGCCGTCTTTATCAGCACGGTGATGACCCTGGTGCTCATCGAGGGCACGATCATGTATGTGATCGAGCACGATGAGAACCAAGGCTTCAGAAACATCCCACAATCCATCTACTGGGCGATCGTGACACTGACGACCGTGGGCTACGGCGATGTGGCCCCGGTGACAGTGCTGGGAAAAATGATGGCCTCGGTTATCATGCTCACCGGCTTCGCCATCATCGCCGTGCCGACCGGCATCGTGACGCACGAGATCGGCCGCGAGATGCGCGCCAAGTCACGCGGCCCCTTCCGCCGCTGCCGCGAGTGCGGTTGGGAGGAGAATGATCCCCGCGCGAGGTTCTGCCAGCAATGCGGGGTGAGGCTGGAGGAGTAGCCCCGCCGCAAATGGCGAAGGTGGACTTCGATATTGCTGGCAGCCTGTGTCAGGCGCCGTCATCCGCTTCAGCGTGCAAGGTGACGACCTCCGCAGTGTCACTTCTGGCCTCGGCCCCGCTGGGACGCGTGTATTGCAGAGCCGGGTATCATTAATCGGACATCCTATGGCGTGAGATCCACGCCCAGCCGCAAAAAGCCGCTACCGCCCGGCTGCACGGCCGTGGAAGCGCGGTAAAGCAGCGTCTGCCACACGCCGTCATCTGCTTCAGCGTGCAAGACGACGCCCGCCGATGACCACGAGCCCGGGCTCAGGTCAGGCGAAAAGGTGACGACCTCGGTGGTGTCACTTCTGGCCTCCGCCCCGCTGGGACGCGTGTATTGAAGAGCCGGGTACCATTGACCGGCCACCTCGACGAAAAAGAGCTGGGGAGCATTGGCATGCAGTGTATCCGACACGCCAGGATCAGAGCCAAGCGCATACTCCAGCAGATTGACCCGGCCATCCTTGTCGTGATCACCGATAGTGGTGCCATCGACCGCCTGCACGGTCGGGTATCGCGCCAGCCACTTGGCATAAGTCATCTGCTCCAGTGCCACTTCGATCTTCCCTTCGCTTTCGAATCGGCTCAGGTCCCACTCCCACCCAGCAATCAGATCGGGCAGATTGATTTCATCGAACATGCCGGACTTTTCCGCCCAGTCGAAGAGATCAAACACCATTCCCAGGCCCGGGGCGAAGCCGCTGGAGAACACGACATCGAGGATGCCATCCATGGTGAAGGTGCCCCCCACATTCGTCGCGTCATAGCTGACGCCCCGGACATCTCCTGCCAGCTCAAAGAACAGATGGGATGCCGGCCCGAGCACCAAATTGCCCTCCACTATCATGAGGCCCGGACTGTTTCCTGGCATGTAGTCACCAAGAATCTCCACCGTGCCGCCGCCCAGAAAACTGCCGCTGCCTGAAAGCGAACCCAGCGATGTCACCATGCTCGTCGCGCTCATTTGCACGACGCCATTGTTGACGAGATCGTCGTAGAAGTAGGCGTGGGAGGAGCCTGCCACGCGGATCTCGCCGCCCGTGAGATTGTTCACCGTGCCGAAGATGTCCGCATACGCGCCGCCCACCTGCATCGCGCCGCTGTTTTCCAGAGCACCGTCAAAGCGGACGGTGCCATTGGTGATGCTGAGGTTGGCCTGATTGTAAACATAGCCGTCGATGGTGAGGCTGCCGTTGACCACGTTAACCGCGCCCGTGTTGAAGAGGGTGCCGCTCACGTCCATGCGACCCTGCTCCACCACCATCGCTCCCTGGTTGTTGTGATAGTTGCCTTGCAGCAAGAGGCGCTCGTCCACGTCCGCGCGCACCTCTCCGCCGCTTTGGTTGAAGACGTCGGAGAGGATGCGGCCTGAGCCCGTGATGAGTCCGTCGTTGGTGACGATGTTGGTGATCACGCGGGCGGTGGTGCCGGCGAGGTTCAGCTCTCCGCGATTGGTGAGTGCGCCTGGTCGGAAGGTGGCGCCGCTGCCCACTTGAACGAAGGCGTTGTCATTGATGGTGGTGTTTTGGAACTCCAGCTTGTGCGTGGCGGCAAAGGCCGTGTCATAGACCAGCAGGCCGTCGAAGAGCTCGCCGATGCCGATCTGCGCGTAGTCCAGACGCAGCGTGCCGCTTTGGAAGTCCAGCAAGGCCGCGCTGGTCAGCGTTTCGGCATCGAGGACGCCGCCGTTGAGCGTGATCTCGGTGCCGAAGTGGAAGTTCCCCTCGGCTCCGAGCGTGCGTCCCGTGCGAATGCCTTCGCCTTGCAGCAAATAGAGGTCGATGTCGTCATCCAGGGTTTTGTCTTCTTTGAAGAAGAACTCTCCACCTACCCAGTCCACACCCTCCATCGAATCCGCGCTGACGGTGAAGTCCTGCACCTCCACGCGACCGTCATTGATGGTGAGCAGGCCGCTGCCGCCGATGTCCAGCAGTCCGTCCACATCGAGCAGCGCATTGCTGAAGACACGCAGCTCAGCGCCCGCCGCCGGATTGGGTCCCAAGCTCAGGTCACCGTGATGCACCCAGCGCGAGTTCGTGCCCTGCACAGTGGCGCGCGAGTTCGCGCTGCCCGTGCCTTCGGTGATCACGGCCACGGTCGTGGCCGGAGTGAAGTCGAGCGTCGGCGTGCCGGTCTCCAGCAGCGCACCGCCGGAGACGGTCAGGTCCGCATGGCCTTCCTTGCCCACAAAGAAGTCGCCATCGGCCCGCATCACCGTGCCGCTGCCGGTGACGGTCACAAACGCATCGCTGCCGACGTTTTCCCCCAGGATGACACTGTGCGCCTGGAACTGTGCGCCGAAGGACTGTGTCACCACGGCGCTGCCGGATCTGGCGAGCACCGTGGTGGGGCCGGTCACGATGAGATCGGCTCCCGTGCCGAGCGTCAGCGTGCCCTCGCTTCCGGCCAGGCTGCCCACCAGCAGTGATCCGGTGGTCAGGTCGCCGAGAGACAAGGTCAAGGCGCCGGTGCCGCTCGACCCCACCGTAGTTGCCTGCGCGGAGATATGACTGCCGATGCCCACCGTGACCGCACCATCGCCGCTGGCGGCGGAGCCAATGACGAAGCCGTTCGTCGTCACCTCCGCTCCCGTGTTCACATTCAATGTTCCATCTCCCGAAGAGCCGACCACGAGCACCGAGGTCACTGTGGCCTGGGTATCAGCACCTGAGAGCGTCATCGTGCCGTCTCCGCTGCTTTCGCTGCCGACGAACAGGAAACTGGCCTGGATCTGCGAGCCGCTGCCCGCCGTGAGCGATCCGGTTCCACGCTTGCCCACATCAAAGATGCCGGTCTGAATCGTGGAGCCGTTTTGCAGTTCGAGGATGCCGTTCGATCCCAGGTTCTGCGCGACGGCCACCGAGGTCGGCGTGATCGATTGTCCATCCAGCAGGCGCAGCGTGCCGCTGCCTTCATCGCCGACCACGAGTGCGCCGGTGACGGACAGCGTCGAGCCTGCATCCTGCACGATGAGCGTCCCCTCCCCCGAGGCCTCCTCGCCGAGGGTCAGATGGTTCACGCTCAACTGCCCACCGTTTTCCACCGTCGCGCTCGACACACCGGCCTGCCCCAGCACCAAATTTCCGCCCAGGGTTATGCGACTGTTCGTGCCCTGCACGAGCAGGCTCGCGGTCGAGCCAGCAACTTCCGCTGCATACACCGTCGTCGCGGTCACCAGACCACCGTTTTCCACCGTCGCGCTCGCCGCGCCTGCCTGCCCCAGCACCAGGTTTCCGCCCAGCGTCATGCGGCTGTTCGCGCCCTGCACCAGCAGGCTCGCGGTCGAGCCGGCGTCTTCGGCTGCCAGCACGGTCGTCGCGGTCACCAGACCACCGCTTTTGACTTCCAGCGTGCCCGAGCCCCCATTGCCCAGACGGATGTCATTGACGATGCGTGCCTTCGAGTTTGCCCCTTCCACCCGCAGCGTGCCTGTGCTGC
>CAYMHJ010000193.1:0-12365 GCA_964390165.1 uncultured Prosthecobacter sp.
GCTTTTTCTGCTCGTCCTCGGCCTTCGTCATGAGTACGCGGAACTCGCTGGAGAGGTAAAGGCCACCCGAACCACCGCTGACTTTCGGCAGCTTCGCCAGCACGCCATCAACACCGCTCTTTAAAGCCTGCGCCGCCGCAGGATTGACCGCCGCTTTCGAAAACAGCGGCGTGGTGATGCCGCTCTCCTGTTCGAGCAGGGCGGCAAGCAGATGCACAGGCTTCAATTCCTGCTGCCCATGCCGTGTGGCGATGGACTGGGCGGCATTGAAGGCCTCTTGAAGCTTAACGGTGAATTTTTCGGGGGACATGATGGGTGGTGGTTGTTTGTCCGATCTATACGCTTTCACTATGCCAGCACGGCATCATGTCGCGCCACGCCTTAATTGGTAAGGGCTTGGCGCGCATTGCCACCGAGATCTCAAGTCATTCTCAAGGCGCATATTGGCACGAAAGAGGCGGCCAATTGTGCCTGATCGTCTCACGCTGGAGCATTCAGTCCAGAATGTCGCGACTCACTCGATACGACTCCTTGTCCAAACCAGCCTTCATCGCGGCATAGTGGCTCGTCACTCGGCTGCGGGTGAGATTACCGAAGTAGCGCATCATCCGCGTGAGCTTGTCCACTTTAGAGGAGGTCATGGTGGCATCGGTGATTTTCGTTTCGGCAAAGCTGATGGCGCAGGACCAGACAAACAGCTCCGAGCCGATGTCCACCAAGTGACCGAGCAGGACTTGCCGCTTCTCCAGTGCGGGGCCGTTCAGCGCCATCTCGTGGAACAGAGTCCGCGCGAGCTTCCGGCTTTGTTTGGCGATGGTGTTGAGGTCTTCGCGCAAGGCGGGATGAAGTTTGTCGGCGGCATCGCCAGCGCCCAGGGGTAGCCATTTCAAGGGATACCATTTCGCATAGGCCATGCCTGCGGTCATGGCCGCCTTCGCGCGCTGTTTGAGTGGCAGCGTGCTGTTCACGACATCGGCACCGATCTTCAAATGCGGCTCCAGGGCCTCGCGGGAAGAGACGCATGATTTCGCTGCTGCCTTCGAAGATCGTGTTGATGCGGCAGTCGCGCATCAGGCGCTCCACGGGCTCGGGTGCTTCACCACGGGCTTTGAGTGAGTCGGCCGTCTCGTAGCCGCGTCCGCCACGAATTTGCATGGTGTCGTTCACGATCTCCCAGGCTCGTTCACTACCCCAGAGTTTGGCGATGGCAGCTTCGAGACGCACGTCGGCGTGCTTGTCTTTGTCCACGAGTGACGAGACGTAACGAACCACCGCTTCCATCGCGAAAGCATCCGCGTTCATGCGGGCGAGCTTGTCAGCGATGGCCGCGTGTTTGCCGATGGGTTGACCCCACTGCACGCGACGCGATGCCCAGCGTGTCGAGATGTCCACGCAGCGCTTCGCAAGACCTGTGCAAGCGGCAGGAAGGGTGATGCGTCCGGTGTTTAGTGTGGTCAGCGCCACTTTGAGCCCCTTCCCTTCTCCACCGAGGATGTTCTCGCGTGGCACACGCACGTTTTCAAAACGCACGACGCCATTGTAGAGCGCTCGAAGTCCCATGAAGCGGCAGCGGCAGATGATCTCCACACCGGGTGCATTCGCCTCAACAATGAAGGCTGTGGTGGCGTGCGGCTTGTCCTTCGTCGGCGTGCGCGCCATGACGACGATGAGCCCGGCTTTGAGACTGTTGGTACACCAGACCTTCTCGCCATTGATGATGAAATGATCTTCGCCATCTGGCACGGCGATGGTCGTCATCTTCGCGGGGTCGCTGCCGACATCGGACTCGGTGAGGGCAAAGGCGCTGATCTCGCCCTTCGCACAGCGCGGCAGGAATTTCATTTTCTGCTCCTCAGTTCCAAAAAGGATCAGCGGCTGAGGCACGCCGATGGATTGATGTGCGGAAAGCAGCGCCGCGAGATTGCCGCATTCGCCGCCGAGCAGCATGGCGGCACGGGAGTAATTAGTCTGCGAGAGGCCGAGCCCACCATACTTCACCGGGATCTTGATCCCAAAGGCTCCGATGTCTGCCAGTGCCTTCAAAAGCACATCCGGGATTTCGCCTGTGCGGTCGATGGCATCAGGATCGGCGTGTGCGTCCAGCACGCCACGCAGTCGGGCGAGGAAGGCATCGCCTTGATCCTTGTCCAAGTCTGACTGTTTGGAAAAAGGCACATGGCTCGTGAAGTCAGGCTCACCAAAAAAGAGCCCGGCAGCGAGTCCGCTGTTATGGCGTTCATCACGCGCTGATTCGGCCATCTCGAGTGCGGCTTTTTGACCGGCGGACATCTTCGACATGTCGATCATCGACACAGGTTTTTCAGGCAGTGTGGTCGTGTTCATGGTGGTGGGGGATGAAAGGTTCAACTCAAGACGGGACTCAGCAGCGGGCGGAAAACCGGGAAGCCAGTGCCCAAGGTCATCGCCAGTTCGATGTCGGCATCACTGCGCGCGATGCCTTCCTCTGAGACGCGGCGGGCTTCTTCAGAGAGCAGTCCGCCGAGACGTTCGCGCACGCGTTCCATGAGATGATGATCGGCTTCGGTCCATGATGTCGCTTTTTGCGCGGGCTGTGGATATTTGTAGAAGCCTTCACCAGTCTTTTTGCCGAGTCTTTCGGCGTCAATGAGTTGCTGAATCAGCGTGGTTTCAGCAAAGCGTTTTGGGAAGGCGGCATCGAGTGTCTTGCCGACGTGCGCGGCGACATCGAGTCCGATCTCATCGAGCAGACGCATCGGTCCCATGGGCATGCCATAGTCGAGCATGGCTTCGTCGATGAGGTCCGCTGGCACGCCGCTTTCGTTCAGATGCACAGCCTCCATGAGGTAGGGGACGAGGATGCGGTTCACAATGAAGCCGGGACTGTCGTTCACGACCACGGGCACCTTGCCGAGCTTTTGCACAAAGCTCACCGTCGTGGCGATGACATCGTCGGTGGTGTGTTTCGTCGTAATGATCTCCAGCAGCGGCATGCGATGCACGGGATTGAAGAAATGCAGGCCGATCACACGCTCGGGATGCGGCACCGTGGCAGCGAGTTCGGTCACGGAGAGTGCGGAGGTATTCGTGGCGAGAATCGTGTCAGCACTGGAGCGAGCGGCGAGGTCGGCAAAGATCTTTTTCTTCACCGCCATGTCCTCGGTGGCGGCTTCGATGACGAACTGCTGATGCATCAGCGGCACGCGAACCTGCTCAGCGGTGAGACGATCCATGGTGTCACGCATCTCGCGCTTGGTGACTGCACGGCGTTTGATCCCTTCGCTCAGCAGATCACGAATGCGTCCGAGACCTTTCGCGAGAGATTCGGTGCTGATGTCCTGCATGAGCACCTTGTCTCCGCGCGAGGCGATCCAATGCGCGATGCCCGAGCCCATGACGCCTGCTCCAATCACGGTCACGTCATGCACGGGCAGCGCGACACCTGCGGACCAGGGCTTCTTCGAGGCTTCTTCTTTGCGGAAGAAGAAGTCGATCAGCCGCTCCGTCTCCGGTGTGAGAGCGAGATCGAGGATGGCGTGCTTTTCGAGTTCCATTGCCTTTGCCATGGAGCTGAAAGGAGCCCGTGTGGCGACTTCGATGGCGCGGAGAGGTGCGGGATAAAGGCCGCGCGTTTTGGCTTGAAGCGCTGCTTTGGCTCGATGGGCGATGAAGTGTGCCATCAGCCAATCAAGAAGGCGTGCCCGAGCTGGATTGACGACTTCCATGTTGATGGCTCGTTCCAAGTGTTCACGAGGCATCACCGCCGACACGAGGCCGACTCGCTTGGCCTCGGTTGATTTGAGCAGCTTGCCCGTGATGATAAGATCGAGAGCTTTGGGAAGTCCGAGCAGCTTTGGCAGACGCGTGGAGCCGCCCCAGGCGGGGATGAGGCCGATCTGAGTTTCGGGCAATCCGAGGCGCGTGTGCTCGCAATCGCTGGCGATGCGGACATCGCAGGCGAGGGCGAGTTCGAGTCCACCACCGACACAGGCTCCATGAATGAGCGCGATCTTCCTCATCGGTAGAGCAGCGAGACGATTGAAAGTGGACTGGCCGAGATCAATCAGGTGTTCGAGCTTCATCGTCGAGCCACTGCGCAGGGATTTTAAATCAGCGCCCGCGATGAAGACGCGCTCTTTGGCACTACGGATGATGAGCACGCGAACTCCGGAATGATGCGCAACATGGTCGAGGCAGCGGTTGAACTCGCGCAACGTGGTGTCATTCCAGACATTCGCCGAGCTGCCCGCCATGTCGAAGGTGATCCAGGCTCGGTGCTCGGCATCCACTTCGACACGGAAGTGCTTCAGGGATGATTCATCATGCGAAGCAGGATGGATCACGAGAGATTCGAGGAGGTGAGTTTTCATGGTAAGGTGTAGTTAAGTTCAGACACTTTCGAGAATTGCGGCTCCGCCCTGGCCTCCGCCGATGCAGAGGCTGACGAGCGCGCGTTTGGCTTTGGTTTCGCGAAGCTGATCAAGCGCAGTGAGCACGAGTCGTGCACCGGTGGCACCGACGGGGTGCCCGAGGGCGATGGACCCGCCGCGAGGATTCAGCTTGGCCTCAGGGAGGTCGCCAAGAGGCTGCTCCAATCCTGCACGACGGGCGCTGGCGGGGTTTTTCAGACACTGCCGCACGGCCAGCACTTGTGCGGCAAAGGCTTCATTGATCTCGATGACGTCCAGGTCATCGAGCGTGTGTCCGGTGCGATGCAAAACGGCATCCATGGCACGCACTGGACCGAGTCCCATGCGGCGCGGATCGCAGCCGGTGTAAGAGTAGTCGGTCATCATGCCGAGCGGTTCCCAACCATTTCGTTTCACGGCATCCTCACTCGCCACGAGCAGGGCCACGGCACCATCGGTGAGCTGGCTGGAGTTGCCTGCGGTGACGCTGCCATGCTCGCGGGCAAACATAGGTTTGAGCTTGGCGAGCTTTTCGAGACTTGAATCTGGCCTCATGCCGTTGTCGGCGAGCACTGGAGTGACCTCGCGGCCCATGACATAAAGAGGCGAAACCTCCTTCTGCAAGGCAGCCGAGGCAGCGACGGCTTTGCCATGGCTGCTGCTGGCGAATTCATCCTGCTCCTCACGACTGATGCCGAACTCACGGGCGAGCAGCTCAGCCGTCTCGCCCATGTTCATCTCCACGACAGGATCGGTGAGGCCGAGCTTGATGCCGATGAGCGGGGCGAAGTCGGCAGGGCGGAAGGCGGCAACCGCGCCTAGCTTTTGAGTAATGCCTTTGGCCCTGCTCATCATGGTGAATTTCTCCACGGCACCGCGATTGAAGTAGAGCGGCATGTTGCTCATGCTCTCCGTGCCACCGACGATGAAGACTTCCCCCTGCCCTGCGCACATTTTAGCATGAGCGGTGGTGATGGCTTCAAGTCCGCTGGCGCAGTTGCGATGCACGGTCATGGCAGGCCGTGACTCAGGCAAACCTGCACGCAGCGCGATGACGCGAGCGATGTTTTGAGCATTCGCTGGCTGGCCGACACAGCCGAAGATGGTTTCGTCCACGGCGTGTGGATCAATGCCGCTGCGCGCGAGCAAAGATGAGACGGCGGCTTTGCCGAGATCGACAGCATCGAGTGATGCCAGGGACGAACCAGCACGTGTGAAAGGTGTGCGGGTGGCAGCGATGATGAAGAGAGGTTTCATGGTGTAGTGTTCTCAGTTCGCGGTTCTCAGTTCTCTGTTGGCTGAGGTCTTCGGGCGTGAGTCGAGGACTTTGGCTTCTTTGAGCAGTCTGCCGACTCCGAGGCGGTCGCGGAGGTCGGGCATATCGTGGAAGTGTATTTCGTTCGGGCGGATCTCGGTAACTTCGGCGAAGCGGCGCTCCAGGCGGTGTTCCAGGTCTTCGGCGTTCACGCCAGGCTCAGGCGAGACGTGGAGGAGTATCTCGTCCAGATCGAGCGGGTCATCGTCGTGCTTCCGGAGCTCGACTTGCCATGCGGCGACGCCTTTCATGTCGTCGAGCAGGTGCTCCAGGATGTTGAAATTCACGAGCGTGCCTTTGATTTTATCGAACTGCATCTCGCGCACTTCGCTGACGCGGCTGATGGGGCCGAGCAGTCGTGGGCATTGGCGTCCGCAGTGCGGGCAGGCAGTCCAGGTGAGGCCGCCTTCGGCGATGTCGCCCGTGCGGTAGCGGAGGACGACAGTGCCGCGCGCATCGAGCGGGGTGAAGACGATCTCACCGGAGTGGCCTTCGGGCACGGGCTCGCCTGTGCGGGGATCGACGATCTCGATGAAGGCAAGCTCGGGGCTGAGGTGGAAGCCGCTGGCGCTGACGCCGAGATTTGTGGGGCACTCGGGGAAGGCCATCTTAGCTTCTGTGAAGCCGTAGGTGCTGATGATGCTGACATCATCGGCACCGAGATCGTGAGCCAGCATCGTGAGGCGTGCCCTCATGCCTTCGGCGACTTTTTCGCCACCGAGCACGATGCGGCGGAGCTGTGGCCAGTGTTTACCAGCTTCGGCTGCTTCGCGCAGCATGTGATAGAGGAAGGTGGGCATGCCGATGACGACCTCGGGTCGCACTTTATCAATGAGGGCGATGTTTCCCTCCGTGCCCATGACCTTGCCGCCACCGCTGCTGACCATGAAAGTGCCGAAGCCGAGTCCTGCATGATGTGCCTGCCAGAAGGCGAGGTGAGGGGCATAGGGGAAGCTGTTCAGATGCCGCCACTCACGCTGCGATGCTCCGACCTCCATGAGGCGACGGCCCGTGATATCGAGATTCGCGAGATCGTGCTTCGTGAAGGCGAAGGGCACGGGATCAGACGAGCGGCCGGTGGTGCTCGTCATCATCACGGGGCGGAACTCTTTCTCGATCTCCTCTTTGGCAAAGGCGCTGCCGTGGAAGACAGCATTCCAAATCACGCCCCACTCGCGCTTGAGTGCAGCTTCGTTCGGGATGAGCACGAAGTCGCGCTGCTGCTCGCGCGGCACTGTGAGGTTGCTCTTGCTTGTGAAAGGCACTTTGCTCCAGTCATCGAAGCTGTGGAGGTCTTCGGGGTGGATATCGTGCTCGGCAAAGAGCCGACGGTAATGCGCGCTGAAGGGTATGACGCGCTGTTTGAGATAAGTGCGGAGGCGTTGGAGCTGCCAGTCGTGCCAGACTTCAGGCAGCGAGGAATCCCACTTCGGAGCAGCAGAGAGTAGTTTCATGGCTTGAGTTGGTTGGGGTTGGTGAAAAGAGTGCACGGATGGCTGGCAAGGCCGCTTCGGCAGCGCGGCGGCCCGTTTCGATGTAGCGGGCGTGATTCTCGAAGTCGGCCCACGAGCTGCCGCAGTGGAAGGGATGAATTAGCACCTCGGCATCTCGGGCTTCCTTTTCCACGAGCCCGACCTGGGCACACATGAGCGCTCGGCGGAAGGTGTCGAGCACGTTGCCGTCAGCCAGGAGGTTCACAGGGCGAAGCAGCCTGGACATAAAGCTGGATTTCTTGATTAGTGGCGTAAAGGTCGTGGCCTGGCAGCGGTCCAAATCATGGTAAGTCGGCAGCACATTCACCGCGATGACGGCGTCGAGATCGAATCGCTCACGCAGCAATGTGACGGGCAAAGGATCAACAGCACCGCCATCCGTGTAGCGCCTGCCATTGAGAAGAACTGGCGAGCAAATGCCTGGTATGGCCGCACTGGCATGAACGGCAGGCGCGACGGGGCCGGAATCGAAGAGATGGGCCTGGAGTGCATCGAGATCAGTCGCCACGACGATGAGTGGGCGCTTCAGTTGCTCGAACGTTTGTTCGCCGAGACTACGCTCCAGATGGCGGCGGATTTTGTTTCCCCGGATCAACCCTGCTGTGGGAGGGATGTTGAAGTCGAGCAATGCCCGCAGTGCCTTCCGATTGGGGATCTCCCTAGCGAGCTGCTCCAAGTCTGCACCATTCATCCCAGTGGCATACACCGCGCCGACATAAGCTCCCATGCTCGTGCCTGCGATGGCAGTGATGGGGATGTGATTTTCCTCCAGCACCTGAATGACGCCAACATGTGCCAAGCCGCGTGCGCCACCTGCGGATAAAGCGAGCCCGATCTTGGCAATCCGGGAAACTGCGCCTGTGCCGCCACACTCCTGACCGTCATTCGCGGCGCGCAGAATCCCTGTCCCTTGGTTTGGGGTGGGATGTGTATTTCTCATAGTGACCTCCTTGTGTACTTGGATGCACACACCGGGGGTCTTTGTTCAAAGACACTGTCGCTACACTTGTTTTGTTTTCGGCATTACTACCGTGACTGTCTGATAAATCGCATCGAATAGATAGCACCGGCACGCTTGGAAAAAGCCACCGGCTTCGCTGAGTCGAGCAATGGATCTCGGATCAAATATTCCTGACCTTCTTTGCCAACGATGACGACCCAATGAGGCACACCGTGTGGCAGGATGAATTTCACCACCGGGTAAGCACCGCTCTTGAGCGCTTTGTCGAGCCCTGCGTGCGTTGGTCGATCAGCGATCTCGGCACGCAGCCGCTTGTCACTGACCCGACTGATGGCATCCCAGATCAACCATCCCTGAGGCGTGTAGCCTTCCTTCTTGCGGAGTTCCTCATTCAGACGGCCAGGATCAATCTCGAAACCAAGACGGGTCGCAGCCATTGCGACACTGCATACAGCACAGCCGACACTGCCAAATGGCTCATTCGTACTACCAAGCTTCTCCTTGGCCCAACGTGGATCCTTTTGCAGATAGGTCGCCGGCAGATCCGGCAGCATGAGGTTTAGACTTTCTCCACCTGTAACACTTATCGGCTGGCCCTGTCTGGCTCGGTAGTTCCTCCATGCCAAAATCGCGACGACAATCAATGTCAGATACAGAAGGGCACGGGCGAGTTTGCGCATGATGTCAGAATGGTTCGAGTTCAAAACAGCATTTTCGCCGTGCTTTAGGCTAACCCCCAAGCTTCGGGCGTTTGCCAAATTTGCCGAGTTTGTTGGGCTTGCCGCCCATGCCGGGGAACATGCCTTTGGGCATCTGGGGCATCTTTCCGCCGCCCATCATGCCGGCGAGACCTCCCATGCCGCCTCCCCCCATCATGCCGCCGGCGAGGGCGGACATCATGCCTTTGTTGCCCATGAGTTTTTTCATCATCTCATATTGCTGCACGAGCTGGTTGATCTCCATGACGGGGCGTCCGCTGCCTCCGGCGATGCGCTTGCGGCGGCTGCCGTTGAGGATGTCGGGCTTGGCACGCTCCTTCGGCGTCATGGAAAGGATGATGGCCTCGGTGTGCTTGAGCTTTTTGTCGTCCACGCCGGGCATGTTTTTCAGCGCGCCCATGCCGGGAAGCATTCCGAGGATGCCCTCCAGCGGCCCGAGCTTCTTCATGAATTTGAGCTGCCCGAGGAAGTCGTTGAAGTCGAATTTGTTCTCCTCAAAGCGGCGCATCATGCCCATCGCTTCCTTTTCGTCGATCTCCTGCGAGGCTTTCTCGACGAGCGAAACGACATCGCCCATACCGAGAATACGCTGGGCCATGCGGTCGGGGTGGAAGACTTCGAGCGCGTCCACCTTTTCACCCGTGCCGAGGAACTTCACGGGGCAGCCGGTGACCTGGCGCATGGAAAGCAGGGCACCGCCGCGTGCATCGCCGTCCAGCTTCGTCATGATGAGGCCGCTAATGGTGACGGTCTCGTGGAACTTCGTGGCGACGCTGACGGCCTGTTGACCCGTGGCGGCATCGGCGACGAGGAGTGTCTCACTCGGCTTCACGAGATCGCGCACCTGGCGGAGTTCCTTGAGGAGATCTTCATCCACTTCCTGACGTCCGGCGGTGTCGAAGATGGCAATGCCGCTGCCCTGCTCTTCCAGCCATTTGAGGGCGGCCTTCGTAGCTTTGACGGGATCGGTCTCGCCGACTGGCGGCACGCAAACCGGCACGCCAAGCTGCTGGCCGAGCACCTGGAGCTGGGTGATGGCAGCGGGGCGGTAAAGATCGAGCGCGATGAGGAGCGGGCGTTTGCCCTGCTTCTTCAGCCAGGAGGCGAGCTTGGCGGAGGTGGTGGTTTTACCGGCACCGTTCAGGCCGACCATGAGGATGCGCTGCGGCGGGGAGAGATCGAGCTCCGTGGCATCGCTGCCCAGGATCTTGGCCAACTCGTCCTGGAAGATCTTCACGATCATCTGGCCGGGGCTGACGGTGCGCAGGACTTCTTCGCCCTTGGAGCGCTCGGTCACGGCGGCGATGAGGTCCTTCGTGACGTTGAAGTCCACGTCGGCCTCCAGCAGGGCCATGCGGATGTCCTTCATCGCATCGGCGATGTTGGATTCGCTGATCTTGCCGAGTCCGCGCAGTTTGCGGAAGGCGTCTTCGAGTTTGTCGGTGAGGAGGGAGAACATTTCGGTCAATACGTTGGGCGGTTAGTCGGCGAGCCAGCTTTAAACTGCAAGCGGTGGGCAGAAGTTCAGCAACTCGATCTCGAAGGCGTGCTTCTTCTCGGGCTGGACCTCGACGACGCTGATGCTGCCATACTCGATGTTAAAATGCGCCATGTGCCGCAGGGGCTGGCCGAGCATGAGGGCGAGGATGACGCGGATGATGCCGCCATGACAAAACACGGCGACGCTCTTGTGCGGGTTGTCGTGGAGGATTTTTAGAAGGGCGGGCTGCACGCGATGCTCCAACTCGGCGGCGGATTCGCCATTCGGAATGCCTTTGCTCTCAATAATCTCCAGCCAGTCGAAGGCGCTGACGCCGAAGTGCTCCTGCACGCCTTCCCAGCGATAGCCTGTCCAGTCGCCGAAATCGACCTCGCGCAGGCTGGGGATGATGGTGGGCTTCAGGCCGCGCTGCTCAGCCATGGGGGCGAGCGTTTGCTGTACGCGCAGCATGGGGCTGGCGTAGATGGCGTCGATCTTCGTGTCCTTCAGCCACTGCGCGACGGCCTGACCATGCTTATGACCGAGCGGGGACAGCCCCATGTCGATGCGGCTGCCGCCGAAGACTTTATGATAACGCTCCTCGACCTCGCCATGGCGGACGAGGAAGAGCTGGGTGGGGTGATTGGGCAGATGCGGTTTCAAAGCGTGGCTGTCATGACACGAAAGAGGGCGGCGGGCAAGGGGAGGGAGGGAAATGACGAATTCTGAATGACGAACCAGCAGGCCCATTCATCACTCAACCTCAATGCAAATCGCCGTGCAGTTGTCTCTGCCGGACTCGTTCACGGCGTGCTCGACGACTTTAAAGGCGCGGGGCTTGTCGTCGGGCGAGGCTTTGAGGTGGTCCTCGATTCGGTGGTCCCAAAGGGCGTCGGTGATGCCGTCGGAGCAGAGAAGGAAGCGGTCGCCGGACTGGTAATGAACGGTGCCGATGTGTGGGCGGACGTTTTGCTGCCCGGCACCGAGGGCCTGGGTGAGGCGGTTTTTGGCGGGATGGGTGCGCGCCTCGCGTTCGTTGATCTTTCCCTGACGGCGCAACCAACCGACGTGGGTATGGTCTTCAGTGATCTGCGAGAGCTTTCCCCCGGCGGGGAGGTAATAGATCCGGCTGTCGCCGACATGGACGAAGTACATGAGGCCGGGGGTGAAACAGACGAGGCTGAGCGTGGCACCCATGCCCTGGCACTCGTTGTACATCTTGCCCATGGAATTGATCTCGGCGTGGACCTTGTGGCAGATTTCCTCCAGTACATCGCTGAAGCCGGAACTGAGTCCCTGCGCGGCTTGTTTGTAGCTGCGCGGCATCAGGCGCATGACTTGCTGCACGACCATGCGGCTGGCGAACTCGCCGGACTTTGCGCCGCCCATGCCATCGCTCACAGCAAAGACGAAGTCGCCATCGGCCAGAGTGGAGTCGCCGATCTTGCCGAGGTAGCGGACCTCGCGGGCATCGTAGGTGAGCGCGAGGAAGGAGTCCTCATTGTTTTGGCGGTAACGCCCCACATGGGTCATGCCCGACCACACAAGGCGTAGGGCGGAGAGATCAGATGAATCGGGAGAATTCGTCACGGTTGGAATGACACTTTGCCAAAAGAAACGGCGGTGATGCAAGCATGGGCTTGCAGTCACCGCCGAATAAAAAAAGGCAGCGGATGCGCGTTAGGTCGTCTCCAGGCCGCGGGCCATGACGACTTTGCCGGTGCGCACGGTCTCGACGATGTCGAATTTGCTCAGCAGGCGGACGGCGGCGTCGAGCTTGTCGGTATTACCACTGATCATGGCGATGAGGCTGTCTTCCTGGAGATCGACGGTCTTGCCGGCGTAATGCTCGATGATCTGGAGGATTTCGGTGCGCTCGGCGGCGGTGGCGGCGACCTTGATGAGCACTAGCTCCTTGGCGACGGCGTCGCGGTCGGTGTGCTCGATGCAATGCATGACGTCGATGAGCTTGTTCACCTGCATGATGATCTGGTGCAGGCCTTCAGGAT
>CAYMHJ010000194.1:0-6293 GCA_964390165.1 uncultured Prosthecobacter sp.
GCCGCAGGCTTCCTGCTCGATGGCTTCGGCGCGGTCCTTCCAGATGACCTCGATGGCTTCGCGGACGCGGGCGACGATGTCCTCGGGGTGGTTCTCGTCGTCCACCAGGATGCCGGGCCAGGCAATGGGCAGCGGGTAACTGGCGGGCACGTCCTTCGGCTCGGCGGGCAGGCCCGCGGCGTTCTGGAGCATGCCAGGTGGGCAGACGGGCAACGGGTCGAAGGGGTCGGGCAACTCGGGCGGCTGGCGCTCGCCGGTGGCGTAGCGGATGTCCCAGCGCCCGAGGGCGGTGCCGACGGCGTAGCTCAGGTATCGAAATACGAGGACAGGCTCACCTGCTACCTCGGGGGCAAGGGACAAATCATGATCAGAAAGTAGAACACCCTCGGCCTCCCAATCCACGCATGGAAAACAGAATATCTTTGCGAGTTCCTTACTAGTCTCGCGACTCGCGGAATATAGTTGGTTGATTGCCTCAGCAACGCATTGCGCTCTGCCGCGTGAGAGGCTCTGAAACGAATCGAATAATTCGTCTGATCCAGTTGGCCACGAGAAAGAAGCATTCTCTTCGCAGCGAACATAAAACGCGCGTTTTGTCGAAATGCATGAAGCCCCCAGCTTGCTGATCAACTCGTGCGACTCATGGTCAGGTTCGATCCAAGGTAATGATTTCACCAAGCTGGGCATATATTGGTTTGCGTTTGCCTGTTGTTGAATTAGCCCTCGAATCGGCTCGGAATTCAGAAATGCAGCGAGGAAAGGCAGGGACACGCTGGAAGCCGCTTGCACAACAGGCCCTTTAATACTGAACACGCATCCAGCAGGAAAATGTCGAACGTTGAAGCCTCGAGAACTGCGGATTGTGTAAATCAAACCTGGAATATAGTAGCGTGAATGAGATTGCCGGCTTTGCGCGGTCTGGCCGTTTTGCATCTCGTTTACGGCGCCAAGTTCCCCGCCATCGTTTGCACGGTTGATTACCAAATGAACATCATCATAAAAGGTCTCGAATTCTCCTCCCTTGCTGAAAAACTCCCAGGTTGCTTCCCGCCCAATATGTTCAGGATTAACTTCCCACCAGCATCGGATGAATCGAAAATTATCGAAGGTGTTTAACCCCGCACGGACGGTGGCAACACTGGGTTCAAATGTTGATGCTCCCTGGGTTCTTCCAAAGTCGGTGAACTTGTAGAGAATTTGGTGCTTAGGGACAGATTTGAGTTTCGATTTTTGGATCAAATGACTGTTCTCAAGGAGACGGCCTACTGAAAGACACCGGAGGTGTTCGAGACTGGATTCTTCTTTTTGTTCAAAAGTTTGAATGTCGAATAGATCTATGCAGTCCGCTTTTGCAGATCCAAAAACTGTTGCTGCAACTTCTACGAGAGCGTTGTCGAGAACTCCAAGCCCGAGATCTATTAACTGCGAAATGCGAGGAGTAACGATCACGCGAAAGTCGTCTAGCGTAACTGCATTTAGGAATGACCGGGACGTGATCGCGCCGACATTTCCGGACGGACACATCCGTAAGGCTTGTTCGACAAAACAACAGTAGATGTCGATGTAGGATGCTGGAAAAGCCGACTTAAGAATCTCGAACACGCTGTCAGTGGCTCGACCGAACGGCGGATTCATCACGACGGCGTCGTAGCGTTTGCGGCAGAGGTCGATGAAGGCGAAGCCGCGGGCGGCATCGTCGGCGAAGAGGCGGCGCTGGTAGGAATCGGCGTCGGCCTGCTCGGCGTAGGCGCGGAGCGCGTCGATGACCTGTTGCTCGGCGGTGTCGAAGAACTCCTCCTGCCCACCGTCCTTGCGGGTGAGGAGGTCGTCCTGCTGTTTGAGCCACTCCTTGCGGGCGGTGTCGATGGCGGTGCGGATTTCCTCCTCGATCTTGAGGAGGGAGCCGGCCTCCCCGGCGAGCTGCATTTTGTCGAAGACGGTCTTCACCAACTCGCCGAGCAGGGGCGGGTCGAGGGTGGCGACAAAGTCCTCCAGCATCCCGGGGCTGCCGGGCATGGGTTCGGCGCAGACGATGTTGGAGCGGCGGACGCGTGGGCGGTCGGCGGGTTTGACGCCACGGGCCTGCCAGGCTTTCTGGGCGCGGAGCCAGAGGGAGAGCCCGGCGATCTGGACGGCGCGGGGGTCGATGTCGATGCCGTGGATGTTGTGCTCGATGATGAGGCGGGGGACGTCCTGGAGGAACTCGTCCCTGGAGGGGTAGGCTTCCTGGAGGGCCGGGCAGGAGCCGTTGTCCCAGGCTTCCTCGTAGATGGTCTCGAAGAGGTCGAAGGCGTAGAGGCCGAAGTGCATGGACCCGCAGGCGGGGTCGAGGAGGCGGATCTCCCGGGGGTCCTTGAGCGGGCGGTGCGGGATGTGGACGGGCTGCTTGAGAAGTTCATCCTGCGCCAAGGCTTCGGATGACACGTCCTCCTGGCTTTTTGGTGGTTCTTCTCGCTCCTTTAGAAATATCTCGTTGGGGCGGCGGACGAGGTAGCGGCACTGCTCGGCGAGGCGGGTCTGGCCGCGGTTCATCTCATACCAGATGCGACCGAGGGTGTTGTCGGTGAGGAACTCGACGACGTAGCGGGGGGTGAAGAACTGGTTGCGGACGGCGAGCTCGCGGGAGTTGCGCGGGGCGGCGGACGCCTTGCGCATCTTTTTGCGCTCTTCAGGGTCGTTGTAATACTGGTAGATCCAGCCGATGGTCTCGTCCTCCGCCCAGAGGGGTTCCAGGTCAGCGGCGTGGAGGAGGTCGAGCAGCGCCAGAAGGGCGGGCTCGCGGGGGAAGAGCAGGGCCTGGGGCGAACGGCGGTCGAAGAGGACGCCGAGGTCGATGGCCAGCTCGTCGAAGAGGCAGAAGAGGTAGCGGCGGTAGCGGTGGTAGGTGTCGCCAAGGGCGGAACCGGCGACGGTCTCGAAGACCTTGAAGCCCCGCGACTGGTAGCCCTGGCCGACGGATTCGACGATGAGGCCGCGCTTTTCGGCCATGCGGATGGCGGCGAGGCGGTTGAGGATGGTGAAAGCCTGCTCGCGGGCGAGACGGGCGACGGCGGCCTTGGTGCCGTCCTTGTCGTCGGGGTGGGTTTTTTCGAGGTAGTCGATGCGCTCTCGCAGCAGGGCAGCGGTGGCCAGGCCGGACTCGTCGAGGTGTCCGAGCTTGTCGAGCGGGGCGATTTCGCCCTTGGCCGAGATGCCGTAGAGGCTCTGGAACTGCTCGGTGAACTCGTCGGCGATGACGCCCCGGGCGTCGGAGACGAATTTGGCGAGGCGGTTGCGGGTTGGTTTGTCGAAGGCCATTTCGGAAAGGTAATCAGGCTTCGTAACCAAATGCGGCAAGGCGTTCGCGGGCCAAGCGCAGGGTCTCAGGCTCGAAAATGTCGGCCCATTCCGGCTGGAGAACGAGGGCTTCGATCGTCAGGCTCAGGCGGCCAGCTTGCTGCAGTGTCAGGAAACCATCCGGGATTTTCTGCGAATGGATGACCTGGCAGGCCGCCTCGTAGGCCCCGTGTTCGGCCATCAGCTGAATGAAGTAATTGGGGCGGTAAACACGATCTTCAATCGAGTTGATCAGCGTCACCACCGCTCTTTGGAAGGCGTCGAGTTGGGCTTGAGTTGGCATGGTCGGCTGTGAGTGAGTGCGAATTTTCAGGGATAGGTATTGCCGCCTTTTGAAGATTTCTCGTCGATGACCTGACACGTGATGCGCATCGAAATGCCGGCGCGAATGGCCGCCAGATAGTCGGTCAACTGCTGGATCAAGTCTTCGACCTCTTTTGCCGTCTCCATGGCGGGCGGCAGGTAGAGACGCTTGGTTTCTACTGCCGTTTTTGTCTTCTCCCCGGCTTCATTCTTCTCGTCTTGTTTCTCGATGGCTGCGAGCGCGGCGCGGTGTGCCGCGGCCTTTTCCCGCAGTTGAACAGAGAGGTCACGCATTCGGTGATTGAGCGTGAAATCATGATTCAGGAGGTCTCGCAGACCATCGGCATTGGTTTCCACCACCTTGGCCAGCTTTTCGATTTCCTGCGTCAGCCAGTCACGATCTTCCACGTCGAGGTCCTGCCAGTCTGCTGAGTCGCTCCACCTGGCCAGTGTTTCGATGCGTATCTGATTCTGCTGGTCCGTCAATTCGGTGACCGTTGATGCGATCAGCTTGTCGAGTGTGTCTGCATGCTTGGCCAGTGCAGCGCCTTCATCGTAAAAGGCGGTGCGCCCGAGGATGTCCGTCACGCCGTCGAGCGTCTCAGCAGCACCGGTTTTAAGATGACCTGGAACACCAGAGTCGGGCAGTCCGTCGATGTCGCGGCGGAGACGGCGCAGGTGCGAAAGACGCTGACGCAGGCCATTGTCGAGAGCCTTCTTGAGGTTCCTGGCCCAGATCAGATCTTGGTGAAGCGAGCTGTCTGCACCACCAAACCGCTTTACGGCATCAGAACCGTCACCGCTGACCACCTCGGTGAGATCCCTGATCAGTTCTTCGGCACGGGTGGAACACTCTTCAGGCAGGCCCAGATTTCTCAGCTCAACGGAGAGCGGGCCGAAAGCTGCCTGGTAGATCGGAAAATGCTTCTTGGCGGCGGCCGCGATTTCGTCCTCCAGGGGCATGATGTTCTCACCCGACAAATCCCGGAGACGTTCGCTGGCCCGAAGCAGCGCATCAGGATCAGGCTTTTCCTCGCGAAGCGATACACCGACGGCACCGAATGATTTGTTCGAGGCGAAGGCTGCCAGAGACTCGTCACTCTTCACCTGGTGATCTTGACCGGCGATGCGCAGCTTGATCACGCCGACCAGAAATGCAGCAGCGAGAAGGTAGCGAGTCGTATCCTTGGACCAACCGTATGAAGGAGCGGAGAAGTGATCCAGCAGGCGGCGTCCCTCGACCTGTCCGCTCTGCCCCAAGTAGTCAGAAATGGAGATGATTGCCTTGTGATCGCTTTTCACCTGCGGCTTTCCGCCCGCCCGGGAGACAAGAGACAGGGGATCTTCCTTTGACGTGATGCGATCCAGCGGAGTCGTGAGGAACTTCTCAGCGAGACTCGAATCAGCCTGATGCGGAGCCTCGTCGTAACGATCGAACACCTTGGCCGCCGCATCAGCCAGAAACGACTTGGATGCTTCAAGAACATCGATTCCACGGCCGGAGACTGCCTCGTGAGAACCATGAGCGACGAACGAACCGTTCAGCAACGATGCCGACAGCTTGCGCTCCAGATCGCCAGAGGCTCTTTGGAGCCGTGCATCGATAATGCGCAGGAACTCCTGGGTTTCAGGATCCGACGCCGTTCGATGTGAATCCAGGAATTTACGACAACGAACCAAAATCACGGCGAGTTGATCAGCCTCTGGATCGGCACGCCCCAGGAGGAAGATACTGGACCGCTCGCGGGATGACATGGAATCGATCTCCCGATCTCCTCGAACAGAGGTGTAGGAAGCAGTGGACACAAACTCGACATGAATCTGGATGGGTTCCTTCTCCCCCTCCAATGATACTGATTGGCCGCCACCAATCGCCACTTTGAGCCCAGCCGTAACTGGACGCACTTGAGCCAGACGAGCCGATGGCAGTGGTTTAAAAATGGATCGGAGAATTCCATTCAACTCAGCACGCACGTCCGCGTTTCGATACTCGATCTGGTCGAACTGTCTTTGGAGCGTAACGGCCGCCTGGGTCAAGAAGCGCAAACCGCCGTTCTTTTCCCCAAGTGGGATCATGCTATCACCCAGCATCGCAGCGACTGCTTTTTCCACATCATCCTTCACGGAAGGCGACTTGACTTCCGGCTGCATCAGAGCCGCGATGTTTGCAACGGTGACGGGCAGGTTTTCGAGAATTTGCAGGACGGCGATAGATTTCGCGACTTGCTGGCACAGCGGTTCATTCGGCATCCGCTCTTCCACACGGCGCACGCCTTCGACGACATGCGGGAAGCTGCTCTGGATGTCCCGGCGCAGGGAGTCATAGAAAGTCACAGTGTTGGCCAGTTGCCCCACCGCGGCGTCCGCCAGCGGCTGCCCGTGACCCCGCTCGATCAAAACTTCCTGGACCACCTTGATGGCGGAGCGCAGACCCAAGCCGCCGGTCTTCTTCGCCAATCGACCGAGGAGCTGAAGAAGGATCTCGAAGTGGGCCGGAAGGAACGGGTAGAGATCGACGAAGAGCTTCTTTGTCAGTTCCGTCTCATAGACGCCGGCGTCGGTGAGTTGAGTCGCGGTTCGAAGTGATGGACCATGGTGCTCGAAAAGGGTGTTCAACTCCTGCTCGCCGTTAGCTGATTTCGTGAGAAGCCGCT
>CAYMHJ010000194.1:6303-12358 GCA_964390165.1 uncultured Prosthecobacter sp.
GTGGCAGATTTCTTTGATGTCGCTGGCCTCCAGGTGGACCTGGATGGGGAAACGATCCTTGAGCTTGTAGAGGCCGGGTGAGTTGAGCGCCGCAGTCGGGTTGTCGTCGGTGAGGGTCTGCTGAGCCGTGGCGAAGATCCACACCGAGCCGCCGCCGATCTGCTTCAGGTTTTTCGCCAGGCCATCCAGGTTGAGGATGAGGCTTGGCTTCGCGGATACATACTGACCCACCTCATCGATGATGAAGAGAATGTTCTTCTTTCCCGATTTCCGGCGGATGAGATCGACCATTTCCTCCGCCCGTTTGTTCTCGGCTTTGCTGACATGCAGAGTCAGGTCTCCAAAGTCGGAAATACTCTTGAACAAATTGGGATAAAACTCAGTCGCCAGGTGAGCTGCAATTTGATTGGCGACCAGTGGCTGGTTGTGGACCTCGATCCAGTCGATGCCGTTCAACTCCTCTTTGGCCCGGACCTTGAAGGCGTCCAGCTTGTCGTCGGCCTCCAACATCCGCTCAAGCTCAGCGACCTTGAGATCTTCCGAATACCCTGCCCACTGGAGCACCTTGAGGTAGAGCACGGTGGAGATGTCCTCCATGGAGGCACCTGCCAGCATTTCACTGGCAAGGTCCAGAAACAGCACCGCAGCGTCATACACACTGGACACTTGGTTGAACATGGCCCTCGTGCTGGCTGAACCCAGTTGATTCTGAAGAAGCTTCACAAACGGGTCGCCACCCACTTCCATGCTGCGGTCCAACGAGAATCCCAGATACTTGGTGAACGAGCTTTTCCCCGACCCATAGAAGCCCGAAACCCAGACACCGATTTCATGCCCCCCGCCACCCTGCTGGGCGAGTTGCATCTTGCCGAGCAGGTCCTCGAAACTCTGCTCGATGTGGCCAGTGACCACGTATTCGGAGATTTCCGCCCGAAGTTGCTCCTCGGAACGGTTTTGATAGGTGATGACCTTCTCGATGGGCCGATTGAGCGCACGGGAAGAGTCGAATAGGTCGCGGATCTGGGACATGGTCGTAAATAGTGAATCAGCCGATGTGTTCGGAGCGGTAGTTGGGATCGGCGGGATAGAATTCGAGGAACTTCAAACTGGTTTTGCCCTCCCGTTTGCCTGGGTAAAGAACGACGACAGGGCACCGAACTTCATCCTGGATCTTCGCTTCAATGCTGTTGATTCGGAGATACGGGTGAATCGCCTCCAGATCTGTGACGAGGAGCAGACCGTTCGACTGACTGGCCGCCTCCTCCATTTTTTGACGGACCATGGCCAGCAATTCGGGGCCTTCAGTCAACGCCTTGGCCAGGGTCGTGTTGACCTGGGCAATCGTAGCAGCAGGAATGGCTCCCTGTGATTTTGCCAATAAGATCTTCTCGCTCATCAGCCATGTAGCTCGGAGCTTGTGATTCTTAAATACGGAATCAATTGCTTCAGCGAATGAGAACCGAACAACGTTCCATCCCAGGTTCTCAAGTTTCGCGATCCACGCCTTAGTCTGGCGCTTGACCTCCAGAATTTGCCTCGATGGAAAGACCAGATAGTAGATGGGAGCTGAACCGGTGCTTTCCAATCGCCGCCCATCACGAACCCTGAGACAGACCTCGTCGAATTTATCTTTGAGTGAGTGCATGCAAACAATCCTCCATCGTTTGGTATTTCCACGAAACTTGAACCAGTTCCCCACTGGACTGGACCACGAAATGTCCGTCGTGGGATATCGATTTTAATCGATTAAGCACCTCGCCGGCAACAAAGCCAAAAAGCATCCAGTCCCGGTGCTTGATGATGGCGGTATCACTGAGGCCCGAGAAGCGAAGCTCGTGCGCGAGGTAGAGTGAAACCTCGGGACGCATTGAGAAGCGCTGAATTTGGCGTTCACCGCGTCCAGATTCAGCCACCAATCCGAAGTCGGTGCAGCAGCCCACAAGGTAGCCTGACACGTGTTTAACCGTTGAATCTGACCAACGATTGGTCATGCGCCCGGCATCCAAGGCCCGACGAACGAACTTCTCGGCGTCCTGCCTGCCAATGCTAGAGGCCCCCGCGCTATATTTGGGCCAGTAGACCTCCTGGACAAAATCCGCGAATATTTGCTGTGCTCTTGCTGTGTATAAAAAACAAAGCTGCACGATTGCCTCATGAGGAAACCGATGTTCTAGCAAGAACTTCAGCCTTTCCGCCGCCACTCCGTGATGGCTGAGGTAGCGCGGTGCAAACATCTCGACTGCAAGGTTCCGAGCCCGCCTCGCTGTCGCCCTGGAAAAAAGCCCGGTTTCGATCACCTTTTCCGCCAAACGAGCCGGAATCATGCCCGGCTCCCATAAGCGGAGAAGATCCAGCGTCTCGGGAATCATTCCGAGGCCCGCTTGAAGCTGCGTGGTGTAAGGAGCCTCTGCGGTCATCAGCTGTCGGCAGAAAAGTAGGGATAGCAGCGAATTCCCTGGGCAAAAGCTGAGTGGTAGTGAGCCGCCAGCTCCTGAACCGAAGTTTCGGTTAGAATCTTCTTCTCCACACCGATCTGGACAGGTCCTGCAGGGGCTACGATCCGAGCATCGGCTATCTCAGCTAAATCGGCCATAGCCGACTCTTGCGTCATGCCGGCAACCACTCCTCCTGATGCTTTATCGAGCATGTCTTCAACACCAAGAGGCAGCCGAAACAAATGGTAGCAGCCAATTCGCCCCAGTTCCTGGTCATGCAAGCGGCGGGCACCTTCGCAAGTGGCATTAAAAGCAGCTGATTCAGCAGACCGCGGGAAGGAATTAAGCAGAAAGCGCAATCCAGTTTCGCTCATCAAGTTGGAATCCCACCAAGAAAAAACAGGCTGACTTCCTAAAAACCCCACAAGCTTCCTCAGGCGGGCGTAAGCAGAATTGGAATCGGCGGTGTTCATGGCATTTTGAGGCAGGGCAATCCGCTGAATCGTTAAATCCACTACGCGAATGCAGGAGTGATCTTCGGTTGGTTTGGTTTTGAAGCAAGGCGCTTGGGCCACGAAATGGATTCTGAGATGGACATGCGTCGGCAAATAGTTCGGGTCAAAATTTTTACGACAAAGGGTGGGACATTTGTGGGGGTAGTGCTCCACTTTTTGAACGCTAGCTGGCCGAACTTCCGCCGCCATTCTGGCATCTGCTAGATCGGGCAGGCACGGAAATCAAACCTGCCGAATGGCCAACGCATCAGCACGGCTGCCAATGTGGTCAGCGAGGCGTTTGGCTAGGACGAGTTTGATCCCATTCGTGGGCAGATGGAAGAGCAGGAGGAGTTCCTTCAAGGCTGGGGCACTAAGCTTGTGCTGGTCGATGAGATTGAGGACTTCGACACGTGAAGCAGCGGTGTTGATCTGAGCCGCCAGTTCATCGAGCGAGGCTTTCGGCTTTTTGGCTGTCTTCTTGACGCCTCCTACCGTGCGGGCAGCGCCCTTCATTTCGATTGTCAGGGCGATGAGCGCCTTCCCCTCGACGGCGGCAGAAAGTTCCTCCTCGCTGAGTTCAGCGAGCAGTTTGGACAGTTGAGCGTAGAGCTTGGCGAAGGCTTGGGCATTCATGGCTGAGTGAGAGTGAGAAATTCATCGACCAGCGACAACAAGGTGTCTTTGGCAGCGTCGGCTGATTTGTTGGAGTGGTTGGAAAGAATCATTGGCAGGCCAGATTCAGGCGCATCAGCGAAGCCGGCGGTGTTGTAACGAATCATGGATTCGAACACACACGGCCCGCCAGGCATCGCTCGAACGTTTTGAATGTAGGTCTGCTGCGCGGCTGTGGGCTGTTCAGCAAAGAATTGAACCATCGTGAAAACGACACCAAGAACTGCTGGGGTGATCGGGCGCAGAGCCTCTGCGCCTTCACCACCGGCCATGCCAGCGAAGTCTTTCACGAGCTGGTCGATGTGCCGCAGGAGGTACTGAATCCCCAATGTGGAAAGATAATCCGGGCGGGCAGGGATGAGAATGCTGTCGCTGGCAGCGATCGCATTCTTCGTGACGACGTTGAAGTTTGGAGGACAGTCAATCAGGACGTAATCGTAGGCTCCAGGGGGGATGGCGGAGAGCTCTGACCGAAGCCGGTCGTGAACCTGCATGAAGGTGCGGCGAACCTGGGGTAGCGTGCCGCCGCCGAGCTGGGTGGCCAGTTCAAGATCAAGATTGATCAGGTCAAGATGGGACGAAATAAGATCGAGCCTTCCCCTGCCATTCAGCGCTTCCTGGGTCGCCTCAGGAGTGAATGCAAGCGTGTGCAGGGGAACTTGCTGTGAACTACCATAAGCATCGTGCCAAGTCTTGATCGTCCTGGCAGGTTCAATCTTCGCGCGCCACTCGTCGGGCTTGAGAAAGCAGAAAGTGAGACTTGTCTGTGGATCGACATCAATTAGAAGCACCTTCTTGCCTTGGCGGGCCAGTCCGGCACCCAGATTGGCTGTAAGGGTCGTCTTACCGACGCCGCCTTTGTAGTTGATGATGGAGATGGTTTGCATGGATGTCAGGGAACAGAAGGGAGTTGAAGTTCGACGTTGGGACCGAAGTAGCTGTCCACGATGGCCGCGAACACCTGGCGGTTTGTCGGCGTCTGGATTTTCGTGATCTTTTCGCGCGTGGATTCGGGTGCCGAGATCACCAGCTTTGACCCGTCAAAGGACGAAAGCTCAAGGCTGGTAATGACGTCAGCAAGCAAGGGGCGTTCACGCGCGAACTCTTCCCGGACATGAAGCCAGGCGACTTCGGGATCGAGCCGGGGCGGGACGGCATAAGGCCTGGAAATGGCAGGTTCTACATCATTGAGGAAGTCCAATCCATGGCTGACATCCAGCGAGAGGTCTTCGGGAAGATCCACGGCGATCCCGATGGCTTGGCGATAAGTTTCAGGTGTCCAACCCTTGTCGAGCAGCTTGATGAGCCGTGCCAGGTCCGATTGAACGGAGTTCATGGCGGCCCGTAGGAGCACGGGCTGTTCCGGGTCGTCCTCTATCTTCTTTGTTTCCGACTCGTACTGGCGCAGGGCTCGGGAGATCTCAATCACCCGACGCTCCAGGGAAGGCAGCGTGCCAGCCAACAGGAAACGGATGGCGCTGACAACAATGCGGCAGCCTTTTCTGCGATAGTGAGCCCTGGCCTCCTCTTTGATTTTAACGAGTGAGTTGAGTTCAGACAGATCGGCCAGCGTGAGAGGATCGAGCATGTTCTGGATCACCGGACCGAGGTGATCTCGGATGAATGAAGAAAGGTCGCGGCTGTTGGATTTCTCCATGGCCAGTTTCAGGGCGTAGCGGAACTCCAGCGTGCACTTAAAGCTGACGTTCTGATGGAAGTCTTGGTTGGGGTAGCGGGCCATGTATTTCAGTGTAATACCAAATTTACACCGTATGTCAATTTCAAGTTGTCCGATTTGGTAGTATCATTTACTTCACGCTACGACGCCGGAAGACCGGCGCCTTTGACCACTCCATATTCGCCCATGAAACCACCTACTCGTCGCCCCGCTCCCGTCTCTGTCCGGCTTGAACCCCGACTCCTCAGAGCCCTCCGAGAGGCCTCCGACCGGGAAGAGCGACCTGCGAGCTTCATCATTCGACGCGCCCTCAAAGCCCACCTCGGGCTGGGCCAGCCGAACTGAGTTTGACACCCCGAACCCGACACAAACCTCATGCCCAAGCTCCTCCCCCACTCCCGCATTCTCAGCCAGGCCGATGTCTATCGGCTGCTGGGCCGGCAGACGGCTGATGATGCCATCCGCAACGGCTGGCTGAAGCCATGCTGCTTCAAAGAAGTGCCACGCGGTCCCCAGCGCCGCCTCTTCGATCTCGAAGCCCTCCGCCGAGTCGAAGACCGCCTCCTCGCCGGGGAATACCCCGGCCAAACCAAACAGTGATCCAGCCCTTTCCCATCAACACACCCACAACATCCCAACACCCATCCCACATCCCATGAAACTCACCGCTCAATCCAACAAGGCCTTCGACACCCACCCCGAATACAACGGCAACGCCGTCTGCGTTGACGTCACGCCGCCCAAAACCGTGCAGACCGACTACGGCCCGAAGG
>CAYMHJ010000195.1:0-12291 GCA_964390165.1 uncultured Prosthecobacter sp.
GCTGCATGTCCCCACCATAGCAAAACATCTGTCTCATCCAGGACAGCCTGCGGCAGACCCTGCTCGGGTTCATCCAGCGTCGCAGTGCGGATGACGAAGTCTGCATTCGCCCCCAAAGCTTCCGCCAGTGCTCCATGAATGCCCGTGGGATAAATCTGGGCGACCACAGGATTCTGTCGCTCGTGGACGAACTCGTTCCAGATGGTGACTCGGATGGGCGCGGGCATGGTGATGAGATGAAGGTCTGTTTTCCAGGCATCCTTTTTTCTTCATGAAATGCTTTCTGCCAACATATTTGGTCAGTCGTGTGAGTTTCTGACCAATGCGCTGTCTCCGATATCGGCGAGACTCCGCGACTCAGGTCCCGAGAAGCAGGCGTAAAAACTCCCCATCGCGGAAATGGGCGGCCAACCCCTGGCGCACGATCACCAGTTCCTGCGAAGGAATGGCAAACAGCCGCTGACAGCTGCTGCCTATGCAAGCGATCAGGTCCGGTGGTGCATCTTTGCTGATGCAGACATGGCGCCAGGACTGCCGGTCCCAATCGACATCGAGCAAAGCCTCGATGTCAATCTCGCGTGGCGAATCCCGTCCGGCAGCACGGTTGTTCCAGAAGCCGAAGCTGTACGCCGCGTTCGCGCTGGAGCCTTCGAGCAGGGCGGTGAAGGACGCAGGTTTCAGGATGGGATGACCCTCGTGCAGCAGGGATTCGCCGAGTCTGGCCCACTGGCTGGCACTCATCATAAATCCGGCTGCCAGCAGAGGATTCCCCGCCGCATCAGGAATGTAGCGCTGAGGTCCGAGGCCGAGTGGTTTCAATACGCGCCGTTCCAGGTAGCGGGTGGGAGTCTCTTTCCGTCTCTTTTTGGCGAGCTTCCGCTTCAGCAGTTCATGGAATATCTGAAGCTGGCTTGGCCCATAAATAAATGACTTGCCCGGCGTGTCGACCATGGGCCGCTTCATCGCCATGAGATTGCGATCACTGAGACCGTCCTCATGAATCTTGAGTCCGCGCTCCAGACCACCGGTAAAGTCGAGCAGCATCTCGACGGTGACTTTGCTCCTGCGTTCGTCATCACTCCATTCGGAGATCGTGTCCGCCACGCGCTCATCCAGCTTCATCAGATCATCCTCCACAGCTGCCATCGCTGCGATCCCCCAGAAACCTTTCGTTCCGCTGTATATCCGCTGCGGCAGGTCACGCCCGCCTCCATTCGGGTGGCTTTCGTAGATCACCCGCCCGCCTTGTCTCACGAGAAATGCCGTGCTTTTTCGTTCGGCGCAATACTTCGCAGCAGCTTCCAGGCACGCTCTGCTCAGAGGGGAGGGGGTGGCTTTTCCAGCCAAGCCTGGAAGCGCCACGCCAGCGCCCCCGAGGCCGATCCAAGCGAGCAGATGCCGACGAGTTTTCAGCTTGCTGATTTTTCCGCGCATATCGCCTTCGGCGTCATCGCACATGCTCTTCAGCATTTCCGGACTGAGCCAGTCTGCTCCGAAGGCGGCCACGGTTTCACGCACCAGCCCATCCGCAGAAGCCACACGCATGGGGCGCTCCTTAGCATACCGCGCGGCGAGCTTTTCGATGAGGTCATCGGCTGTATGTCCGGCATCCGCATAGATCACCTGGAGCCCATCAGGCTCGCGTTCCTCGGTGATCTTCGCCGACGTTCCATCAAAGACGACCACCACCTGAATCCCGGTCATGTCCTGGAGATGGCGCAGCCGCTGCAGCAGTTTAGCACGGGCCATGTGCCGCCTGCCAGCACTGCGCATGTGATGCGCCAGCTCCGGCCAGGCATGCATGACATTATGACCGTCCACGAGCAGATAGGAAGGCGTGATGGACATGGACTTCGAAGGGATGGCGGGTGTCAGAACGCATGACAATATGCCGAAATACCGCAACCATGCCAGAGGACAACCGCGCCTATGCCTATCTTTATGGTGCGAGGCATCCAGATCAGCAGGTGGTCAGTCTTTGAGGCATAAGGAGAACTGTAAAGGGATTCGCAAGAATCTTTGAGCCGCAGCCAAGCTCCATGAGTGATTCTCCTGGATGCTTTGCCGCAACAAACAAAAGACTCATCCGTTACAGCGCGCCTCCGCCATGAAACTCGCCTGCCTCTTTTTCTCCGCACTGCTTGCCTGTGCGGCACACGCCGCCACGAAGCCCAACATCGTCTTCATCCTCGCAGATGACCTCGGCTACACGGACGTGGCCTGCTTTGGCTCGAAGTACTACGAGACGCCGAACATCGACAAACTCGCCGCGCAGGGGATGAAACTGACGAATCATCACCACCATCAGAACTGCCAGCCCACTCGCGCCGCTCTCATGTCCGGGCAGTATGCGCCCCGCACTGGTGTTTACACAGTTGGCGGCATTGATCGCTTCGACTGGAGCACTCGCCCGCTGAAGCCGGTGGAGAATGTGACCGAGTTGCCCATCGAGAAAGTCACCGTGGCGCAGACCTTGAAGAACGCGGGCTATGCCACGGGCATGTTTGGCAAATGGCATCTCGGTCTGAAGGGCGAGTACCATCCCGGCAAGCGCGGTTTTGATGAAGCCATCGAGTCCTCCGGCAAACACTTCGATTTCAGGACCACACCGGAGGTCGAGTATCCGAAAGGCCAATACCTCGCAGATTTCCTCACGGACAAAGCCGTGGATTTCATCCAGCGGCACAAGGCCGAGCCCTTCTTCCTCTACCTGCCTCATTTTGGCGTGCATTCGCCCTTTCAGGCGAAGCCGGAGCTGATCGCCAAATTCAAAGACAAGCCCGGTGTCGGCGGTCACAACAGCCCCATCTATGCCGCCATGATCGCCAGTGTGGATGAGAGCGTGGGCCGCGTGATGGCGGAGCTGGAGAAACAAGGCATCGCTGACAACACCGTGCTTATCTTTGCCTCTGACAACGGCGGTGTCGGCGGCTACGAACGTGAAGGTGTCAAAGGTGGTGACATCACCGACAATGCCCCGCTTCGCAGTGGCAAAGGCAGCCTCTATGAGGGCGGCACCCGCGTGCCCTTCATCGTCCGCTGGCCCGGCATCACCACTGCGGGCAGTTCCACTGACACACCTACCATTCACGTCGATCTCTACCCGACTCTGCTCGAAGTCACCGGGGCCGCCGCACCCGAGAATCAGCCGCTCGATGGCGAGAGCCTCGCTCCCCTTTTCCGCGATCCAAAAGCCACGCTGAAGCGCGATGCCATTTACCAGCACTTCCCCGGTTACCTCGGCGCGGGCGAGAACACCTGGCGCACAACTCCCGTCGGTCTCATCCAGTCCGGCCCATGGAAGCTCATGGAGTTCTTCGAGGACAAGCATCTCGAACTCTACAACCTCGCCGAAGACATCGGCGAAACCAAAAACCTCGCCACCGAGATGCCTGACAAAGCCAGGGAACTGCATACGAAGATGCTCGGCTGGCGTGAATCAGTCGGTGCCAAGATGCCCACCGCGAACACTCCGTCTGAAGCGCCTCCAAAGAAGAAGGGCAAAGGGAAGGGGAAGAAGAAAAAGACTGCCGCCGAGTAGCCGATCTGGGAAACAGAACTCGCTTTCCGCCGAGCCGGAGGTTCGGGAGAAATTAGCCGGTGGTGCTACGAAGTCGCGAAGCGAAACCACCGGACAGGCACGCCCAATACCCCGCATATCGCCACTGCGCCCTTGAAGGTCGCGAGAAGGGAACTCAGGGTTTGGCGTGCAAAATCGCCACAGGATATTCCTCCACTTCTCGCGCCCCTGCCGGGGCGCATCCCGGATTCGGGGATGGCGGGCGGTTCGTTTCCGGTGGTTCTCGGTCGCTGCGCGGCCTCCACCACCGGCTACCCTCTCTCAAGCCTCCGGCTTGAAACACCATCCGAGGTACATACCCAGCGCCGTCATCATGGATGATTTCCAGCAGCTTTAGTCTGCCCTGCCGCCTTTCACCCAGTCATCTGCCAAGCCTCCGCCTGACCCGCGGTGAATGGACAGCTCATTCTTGCTCCTGCTCTCGCTCTGACTCTTCAGTCATGGCTTCAGGATCAGCAAAGCCCGACTCCTCAGGTTCAAGCCAAGTGTATTGCCCGAAGCGGCCTCCCACAGAAGGTTAGCTTGCCAACGGGATGACGGCTGCCTAGTCTAGATCCGATTCGCCCATAGAACACGGTGGACCAATCAGACTCGACCACAATTGGGTGTGCTAAACAACGTTCGCCTAACCCATGCCCACAGCCACAGCATCAGGAGACTCACTCGAAGGCAACTTTGGGAAACCACACGTTGTTGTCCTCGGTGCCGGAGCCAGTCTGGCAGCTTTTCCCAACGGTGATCGCCGCGGCCATCGACTTCCCATCATTCGGAACTTTGTTGAGACACTTGGCATGGAGTCGTTGCTTGCTTCACGAGGGTTTGCTGGGCCTTACGATGACTTTGAGGGCTTGTATTCAGACATCACTCTTGATCCTGCACAGCAGGATTTGAGGCATGAGATTGAGCAGAGAGTATTCGACTACTTTGCCGCTCTTGATCTGCCAGATGAGCCGACGCTTTACGATCATCTTATCCTCAGTTTGCGCCCCAAGGATGTGATTGCGACCTTTAATTGGGATCCATTTCTTTGGCAGGCTGCTGCGAGGAACCATAGTTTTGGAGGAGTGCCGACCCTTTTGTTCCTCCACGGGAACGTTGCTATTGGATACTGCTCAGACTGTAAGATTGTTCTGGCACGAGGCCAGATTTGCAGGTGTGGCAGGCCGGTTTCGGCCTCACCATTGCTATACCCAGTGAAGCAAAAGGACTATCAATCAGACCCTGCTATCGCAGGCCATTGGAGAACTCTTCAGTCGGCTTTGAAAGCTGCTTGGACGGTTACATTTTTTGGATATGGTGCCCCGAAGACCGACGTTGAGGCCGTCGCACTGTTGAAAGAGGCTTGGGGAGACGTTGATCGCCGCAATCTCGAAGAGACCGAGATCATCGACATCCGTAGTGAGGACGATTTGTTGACCACTTGGAGCCCGTTTATCCACACTCACCACTTCACCGTCAGAAGATCGTTCTATGAGTCTTACATTGCCCGTCATCCACGTCGCAGTTGCGAGGCACTCTGGGCTCGCCTTATGGAGTGCCGATTCCTCAGAGGAGCCACCTTCCCGACGGACGCCTCATTTCCAGAACTCTATGCATGGCTTACTCCCCAAATCCAAGGCGAAGAAAACGCTGGTGGCAACGGCTCGTAGCAGTCTGTCGTATCAGCGGAGTCTTGCGCTCGCCGTCGCCACAGCTTAGACATCGCATTTACCAATGGACACGCCACATGACTTTCCAATTCTGAAATCGGGCGACTGGATACAGTTCCGTCATCATTGGTTGCAGGTGACTGAGGTGTATGAGCCAAGTCGCATCCGTTGCCTTTTCGCTCCCGATTCAGAAGCTTATCTTCGGGACTTTGTGTTTCGTGATGGATGGTGGGACTTTCAGTATCCGAGTCCAGATGGTGCTTATTTGCCACATGGTCAGCGCAAGCCTGTAGCCGTGACTCTAAAGCAAGGTCCACCGTATCGCTGGCTGGCAGGAGGTAGCCGCATACAATATGAGGATAGCACAGCGAGCGTATGGCAGCAGCATTGCTGGCCTCGTCCGTCAAACTCGCCCGACACGAGCGCAGATTCCCCATGATGGGCCTCAAGTCTTTTTTCGAACAGGAAGCCTGCCGATTACAGCAGAAAGAAACTCAACCCGACCTGGAATGCTACGCTGCTTCCACCGACTCAATGCGAACAAAACTGATGCAGACAGTCGGCTGGAAGTGTCCTGTCGCACAGCGGAGTCCAGCACAGGCGGTGTCTGATCCGAGACGTCTGGCGTGCGGACCTCTCTGGCGTTGATCACCAAAAGTGCCAGCCCATCTGCGCAGCGCTCACTTCGCAGGCTCGTAGCGCCAGGTCCAGTCGCCGAGGTAGTCGGTCGAGCGTGGTGAAGTGTCTTTCTTGTTCTGTGAATTTTCCGCCGACAGAGCACCGCCGTCATCTTTGCCATCAGGCCCGAAGTGCCATAGACGGTAGCGACTATCAGCGCTCGTGCGGTAGTGCATCGGGGTTTCGTCAAAGGCGGTGATGGAAGTGTTGTCGAGGTCTCCAAGCTTCGGCGGGTAACTGCCGTGCTTCAAGAAATGCAACTCCAGCGCGCACGCGATCAGGATCTGACGTCGCGTGTTCTCCGCTAGGGCGCTGCTCCTTTTCACCTGACCCACGGCGGGCAGGGCGAGCCGGGCCAGGAGGTTGTCAGGTCTGCGCAGAAGACTCTGGTTCTTGAGCCACTCTTCCGTCGGCTCTGGCACGACGAGAGCGGTCTTCAGTCCTTGATCGCGGATAGGTCGCACGAGTTGTTCCCACTCTGCCTGCACGAGGCTCGTCTTCATGTGCGTGAACAGGCCGGCAGGAATGGTGTTCATGAGGGCGCTATCAAATGCTGAAGTGGATTTGCCATCACTCTGCATCATCGAGAATAGCTCGGCAGCTCGCGATGCATCACGTTCCAGAAGCTCGCCCATATCCGCACCGGCAGCCATCTCGCCGCGCATGGCTTGGAGAAGGCTGGCTGGGATATTGAGACGTTGAAACCCTTGCTGCAAAGCCCGGATCATCTCGGCCGTCAGCACACGTTTCTGCAGCAGCACCCAGGTCAGTTCGGCAGCAGTCTGCTGCTGGCTGATGCCTACCAGATGGCCGATGAGAAAAGGTTCCTGCAAGGCTCCTTCTGCCAGCCGCAGCATGGCGATCACATCGCTCACCGCTGCGGCAGGATCGCCAGATTCCAGGCAGGCGAGACCGTGGAGCCGCAGTGCGCGACTCAGATCCTGCGCGGTGCTATAATGAGGCATCGCGAGTGTAAACAAGTTCTCCGGCAGAATGGCTGAATCCCAACGCGGCAGGAACTCGACTTCGGAACGAGTGTGCGCGGCTTCAGCGAGTTGGGGGAGCATGGGCAGGTGCTGCTCCAAGACATGTCGCAGCGCTTTGGCATCGGCATTCGTTGGAAGCTCGAGCTGCTTCTGCTCTCGCAGAGCTGTGATGATCTTGGCCAGGTCGGGTGGCTGTGCCTGACGCAGGGAGCCGGAGGCGAGCGCCTGACTCAAGCCATCATCATGGAGGAACTGGCAGGCTTTCTTGATGGCATCGCGCTTCGCCTGAGCGGCTTTGGCAATGGGGCTGTCTCCCGGCGCGAGACGGATGCCATTCAGCGGCTCGATGGCGGCAAAGTTCTGTGCATCCGCGATGGGCGGCGGCAGGAGCTTGATGAAGTCGAGCGTCTCGCCCTCGGCATCGAGTTCCGCTTTCAGGCGTAACCAACGGCGTTGGCCCGTCCAGTTCAGCACGACGGCCAGCAGGACCCAGAGGGTGATCAGCGTGATGAACGTCCAGAGGAGGCGACGAAACCAGCGGCGGTGGAGGAGTGCGGTCATGGATATGGGGGTGTTTTATTTCAGAGCGAGGAGGGACTGCATGAGTTCGGTGCGCTGGATCATGGCTTCGGCATTCAGCGCTGAGCGCGGCGGAGTGGTGTCTGAGGCTGCTGGTGTGCTGAAGTGCAGGACCATCACGGCGGCCCACGCGAGCCCCCAGCCGACAGCGAGCCAGCGTGGAGGCGCACGCCTTGGTTGAGGTGTGGCATTCTCCAGATGTGCGAGCATTTGCTCACGCCACTCAGGCGGCAGCGGGCGGAACTGGAGCGATGAGAGCCGGGATTCGAGGTCGTCTTTCATGGCTGGATTTCGTCGTAGAGCGGACGCAGGAGCGTGCGCAGTTTCTCGATGGCGTAGCGGTAGCGGCTGGCGGCGGTGTTGAGTGGGATGCCCTGTGTCGCGGCGATTTCTTCAAAGGTGAGTCCCTGCCAGAGCTTCAGATGCGCGACACTGCGCTGCTCGGGCGGCAGTTCATCCAGCGCGCGCTCCACCCGGCGTGCGAACTCGGCGGTATCGGGATCGGCTTCTCTTTGAAAAAGGGGCTGCGGTTCCGAGGCGCTGCGTTCTTCAGCGTTTCGCCGCGTGCGGTGACGGCGGAGCCAGTCGAGCGTCAGGTTATGTGCCAAGCGCGTCAGCCAGGCGCATTCGCTTTCGACGACGGGCAGCCCCTGATGCTGAAGTTTCAGGAACAACTCCTGCAAAAGATCCTTCGCTTCCGTCTCCGATCTCACGATGCCGATGATGTAATGAAACAAGCCCGCCGCATGGGCATCGTAGAGTTCAGAAATCTGGCGGGCAGTGAGCATCGTGTCACTGGGAGGACGCATCAGGACCTGGGATTTGTCTAACTAAGCTGCAAAAAGAAAACGGACGCGGAGTATTCCGCGTCCGTCTTGAGGTTCGCACTAGAGGGATGCTTACACGGTGAAAGCCGGCAGCTTCACGATCTTGCCGCCAGCCATCGCGGACTCATGGGCGCAGAGGCCCACGCAGGTCCAATTGGCGGATTGTTTGGCGTTCGGGAAGGGATCGCGCCCTTCGACGAGAGCCATGGCAAATTCATGCGCCAGATGCGGATGGCTGCCGCCGTGGCCGCTGCCCTGCACAAAGCTCAGGTGCGTCTTCTTGCCCAGGTCATAGACACCCTTCGTCGTGAAGTCGCGGATGCTCTTCGGCAGCAGCTTGGCGTAGTCGGGGGATTTGATCAGCTTCGGAATCTTGTGCTCGGGCAGCTTCGCCGTGTGCATGATCAGCGGCTCGTGCTCGATCAGCGGCCACTCGATGGATGCCTTGTCGCCATACACGTCGATGCTTTCGCGATACTGCCGCGCGGTGTCGAAGAGACTGCGGATCACGCGGGCGCTCAGGTCGCTGTCCTTGAACTTCACATGCGCTGTCTCCACGGCAAATGGCGAGCCATACTGCTTCACCAGCTCAGGGCGGATCGTGCCGGAGCCAAAGCAGCTCACATACTCCGCCGGTGTGCCCGCGAGTGCGACCACGGGGCCCACGCAATGCGTGGCATACCACATCGGCGGCAGGCCGGGCCAGTAGTTAGGCCAGCCGTCCATGTCCTGCTGATGGCTGGACTGGAGGAATTGCAGCTTGCCCAGCTTCCCCTTTTGATACTGCTCCTTCATGAAGAGGAACTCGCGGGCATACACCACCGTCTCCATCATCATGTATTTCAAACCCGTCTTCTTCACCAGATCGCAGATCTTTTTGCAGTCCTCGATGCTCGTCGCCATCGGCACCGTGCAGGCCACATGCTTGCCCGCCTTCAGTGCCTCGATTGACATCCAGCCGTGATCCGGGATGGGCGAGTTGATATGCACCGCGTCGATGTTCGGGTCCTTCAGCATCTCCTGGAAGTCTGTGTAGCGGACATCCACGCCGAAGGCATCGCCGATGTTTTTCAGCTTCTTCGGATCACGCTGGCAGATGGCATAGCAGACCGTTTCAGGATGACGCTGCCAGATAGGGATGAACTCCGCCCCGAATCCGAGGCCGACGACGGCGATATTGAGCTTCTTTTTGGGCATGGTGGTGGTAGGTGAGAGCCGCCGTTATAGAGGAACCCCCGCCTTTCGCGAAAGACAAAAATTGGGAGAGATCAGACGAGGTGAATGGAGAACACTTCCGCCGCAAGTCTCCTGACACTGACGCCCAGCGGTTTGGAGGCAGCGCAGTCCATTTATCGAGGGACTGAAATGTTGCAGGAGGTCATAGCATTGACTCAATCTCCACGCTGGGAGGTGTTTCGCCAATCAAGACCTTGCGGGGGAGAGGGGTTTCAGGCAAAGGCCTTCTTGGTTGCTTAAACTCAATGGCAGAGGGTTGTGCCCTTGGTACATTATTCCGGCGTCACCCACCTTGCAGCGATGTGTCACCCTGATTTTGTTCGTGTCTTGACGCCAGCCTGCGGAGTTCTCACCATGGCTGGCATGTCACCCCAGAATGCACTGCCCGCTGCTGAAAACGCAACGCCTGTAGAGTCGCGTCTATTTCGTGGGCTGCGGTGGCTGGAGAATGCGGGTGAGAACTATCGTCTGACCCGGTTTGTCCTGCTGCGATTCCTTGGGCTGGTCTGGTTCGTGGCCTTTCTCTCGGCGGCGCAGCAATTCATCCCGCTGGTGGGGCATGACGGGCTGCTGCCGGCGGATCTCCTGGTTGAGAGGGTGGTTTCGCGCTTCGGGTCGCCGTGGGCGGTTTTCTGGGAGGCACCGTCGCTTTTCTGGTTCCGCTGCGATGACGCGATGATCATGGCGGTGACGTGGACGGGCGTGGTGATCTCCGCGCTGGTGATGTGCGGCTTTGCGAATGGGCTCATGTTGCTCATGCTATGGGCGCTGTATCTCTCCCTTCTGCCCATCGGGCAGGAGTGGTTTCAGTATGGGTGGGACATCCAGATTCTGGAAACCGGCTTCCTCGGGGTGATGCTCTGCCCGCTGCTCGATCCACGTCCTTTTCCCCGCCGGGCTCCGTCGATCCTGATCGTGTGGCTGTATCGCTGGTTGATCTGGCGCATCATGATGGGCGCGGGCCTGATTAAACTGCGGGGCGACTCTTGCTGGACTGACCTCACCGCGCTCTACTACCACTACGAGACGCAGCCGATCCCAAATCCCCTCGCCCGCTGGCTGCATTTCGCGCCGAAGTGGTTTCATCAGGCAGGCGTGCTGACGAATCATTTCGTGGAGCTCGTGGTGCCTTGGTTCAGCTTTTACGGGCGTTGGGCGCGGCACATCGCTGGTGTGCTGATGGTGGGATTCATGGGTGTGCTGATCATCACGGGGAATCTCTCCTTCCTAAACTGGCTCACCATTATCCCTGCCCTGGCCTGCTTTGATGACAGTTTCTGGCGCAGGGTGCTGCCGGGCAAACTGGTGCGCTATGCCGACAACTCCGCCGAGGAGCATGTCGTTTGCTCGCAGGTGCATTTGATCGTGACGATGCTCTTCACTGGTGTCATTCTCTGGCTGAGCATCGCTCCGGTGAAGAACCTCTTTTTCACGGATCAGCAGGCGATGAACGGTTCCTTTGACAAGCTGCACCTAGTGAACACCTACGGGGCCTTTGGCAGCATCGACCGCGAGCGCTTCGAGCTCGTCTTCGAAGGCACGCAGGACAGCATTCCCGAGATGCTGGCGGACTGGCGCGAGTATGAATTCAAAGCCAAGCCGACTGATCCCATGCGGCGTCCCGTGATCATCACACCTTATCATTACCGGCTCGACTGGGCGGCGTGGTTCCCCTGGTCCAAGGTTCCTGGCCGCAACGATTGGCTGCCGCACTTCCTCTGGAAACTCCTGCACAATGATCCTGGAACCCTGAGCCTGCTGGCGAGCAATCCCTTCCCTGATGCACCGCCGAAGTGGGTGCGTGTGAGTGTGTATCGCTACAAATTCGCGCCCCCCGGTCAGGCTGATGGCGCGTGGTGGACACGGGAGCGGATCGGCCTGCATGTGCGCGCGCTTTCCCTGGAGTCAGCGAATCTTCGCCAGCTCATCGAGAACGCAGGCTGGCAGCGTGAGTGATCGCATTCACAAGGCCGCATGAGCCTCGCGCAGCAGGGCCTCGGTGGTGTCCCAGTCCATGCAGGCATCGGTGATGGACTGGCCACGAGTGAGCCGCTCCTTCGGCTGTGGAAACTTCTGACTGCCCCCGACGAGATTGCTTTCCAGCATCGCACCGATGATCGCCATCTGCCCTGCGGCACGCTGGCGGAAGATCTCGCGGAAGACTTCGGGCATGACGAGATGATCCTTTGCGCAGTTTCCATGGCTGGCGTCGATCATGACTGCGGGTTGGAGTTTCGAAATTTCGAGGGAGGCGATGGTTTCCTGCACGTTGTCAGCACCAAAGTTAGGCCCGCCTTCGCCGCCGCGCAGGATGAGGTGGCAGTCAGGGTTGCCATTCGTCCTCACGGCCGAGGCTACACCGTCCTCGCTGACGCCGAGGAAGGTCTGCGGCTGCATGGCTGCCTTGATGGCATTGATGGCCGGGGAGACGTGCCCGAAGGTGCCGTTTTTAAACCCGAGCGGCATGGAGAGGCCCGAGGCCATCTGGCGGTGTGTTTGCGACTCCGTCGTCCGCGCTCCGATGGCGCTCCAACTGATCAGATCGGCGATGTATTGAGGAGTGATGGGGTCCAGCAGCTCTGTCGCGGTCGGCATCCCAAGGTCCAGCACCTCCAGCAGCGTCTTGCGCGCCAGCCGCAGCCCGGCGGGGATGTCGCAGGTGCCGTCGAGATGCGGGTCCATGATCAGACCCTTCCAGCCCACGGTGGTGCGCGGCTTTTCAAAATAGACGCGCATGACGAGAAAGAGCTTGTCCT
>CAYMHJ010000196.1:0-12250 GCA_964390165.1 uncultured Prosthecobacter sp.
AGGGCTTCAACGGCTGGATCAGCATCGAAGACGGCGTCGATGGCATGGAGCAGCTAGCGAGGAGCGTTGAGTTCTTGAAGAAGAAGATCGCGCAGCACTGGGGTGTTTAGTTTTTACTCGCCTACCCATGAAATCCCTCCTTTTCCTCTCACTCCTCACCACGTCGCTTCTCGCCCAGGAGCCGGAGCGCATTCGTGATGTCATTTACACAAAACACGACGGCGTGGCGCTGACGATGGATGTCTTCAAACCCGCGCAGCCGAACGGCGCAGGTATCATCAAAATCGTCAGCGGCGGTTGGAAATCGAACCACAACGGCATCAGCGACGGTGGCTGGCCGAAGGCGGGCTACACGACCTTCGTCGTCGTGCATGGCACCCAGCCGAGGTTTCAGGTGGAGGAGATCGTCGCCGATCTGAATCGCGCGGTGCGTTTCATCCGGGCCAATGCCGCGTCGTATGGCGTGGACCCGCAAAAGCTCGGGGTCACTGGCAGCAGCGCGGGCGGGCACCTCAGTCTGATGCTCGCGACTCGTGGCGGGCCGGGTGATGAGAAGGCGGCTGATCCGATCGACCGAGAAAGCAGCGCAGTGAATGCCGTGGCGTGCTTCTATCCGCCCACCGATTACCTGAACTGGTTCGAAGCCGGCGACAACGCTGTCGGCATCGGCAAGCTCGAAGCCTATGCGGCTGCTTTTGGACCCAAAGCTGCCACGCCGGAAGGTCGCGAGGCACTCGGGCGCGAGCTTTCTTCCATCTACTGGATCCACAAGGAACAGCCGCCCATCTTCATCGTGCATGGCGATGCCGATCCGCAGGTTTCCATCACGCAATCCGAGCGCTTTTTGAAGCGCTGCCATGAAGTCGGCACCGTGTGTGAACTCGTCATCCGTCAGGGCGCTGGCCACGGTGGCTGGCAGGAGATGACGCAGGACACCGAGCGCATGGTGGAGTGGTTCAGTCTGCAACTCCTCAGCAAACAGCCTGCAAAGCCCTTCACCATGAATATCTCAAAGCTGCCCAGCACACCGATGGTGAAGGCGAAGAAGTAGCGCGGGGTCAAGCCACATGCCTGCATTTGACGCTGAGCCCCATTGGAATGGGGGATGCGCCCCCACTCCTCCGCAAGCCACGGCGTTACTTCCTCACTCCCCAACCACCTGAGCAGCAGCACCTTCGAGGAGTTCCACGCGCAGGCTTTTTACGTCAGTAGCCTCGCGGCCGATGACGATGCTCACTGGGGTGGTGCCTGCAGGTAGGTCGAGGGTAAGCTCTGGAGTGATCTCTTGAAGAGCTTTGTCGCCAACGACAACATTGACGTTCTTCACGGAGCTAAGGCCGAGTTTTACTTTGCCGGGGCTGGCGAGCTTGAGGCTGAAGCGGGCGATCTTGGGGAACCAGGGATACATTCTGGCTTCCTGAAGTTCACTCAGCGGGAGATCACCGCTGACCTGGGAGAATCGGAGTTCCCAGGGATAGGTGGTTTCCTTTTCATGCAAAGCATGGAGGCCGACGTGGCGGACGTGGTCGATGGTGGGTTGGTCCATCGTGCCCATGACCTTCCAGTTGCGGACGTAGTTGTTGGGTTTGATCTTGTAATCGCCTTCGCGCCCGAGTTCGGAGAGGAAGCGAACGAGGTCGATGAACTCGTCCTCGCGCAGGCTGGCGGTGAGACCGGGGGGCATCATGCTGGCGGGGCTCATCTGGCGGCTGGCGATCTGGGCTTTGGAGATTTTTTGCAGCTGGTTCGCCGGATCGCGGATGATGACTTCATCGCCACCGTCCTGGACGAGACCACCGGCAAAGACTTTGCCGTCCTTGGTGGTGATGATGATCATGTGGTAGCCCTCTTTAATTTTCTTAGAGGGCTCCAGAAGGCTTTCGATGAGGTAATCGACCGGGGCGCTGCCGCCGATGCTGACAAGGTTGGGGCCGAGCACGCCGCCGGCATCGCCGATGGCATGGCAGGTCTGGCAGAGGAGCTGCTGGCGGCGGTAGATGACCTCACCGCGGGCGGGGTCGCCGGTGGATTTCACTTTTTCGACCATGGCGGCCATCTGCTCGGGCGTGAGGGCCTGGTTCATCTGTTTCACACCTCCGGCGGTGCGCAGGGCCTCCTCCAGCGGGCCTTTGAGACCGCGCGTGGAGACCATGCGGATGCCTTCCACGGCGACGAAGTCGGGGATGGTCTTGCCGCCGAGCTCCTTGGCGAGCACGCCGGGGAGCTGCTTGTTTTTCAGGAAGGCAGTGAGGATGGGGGCGGCCTCGGCGGTGGATTTTGTGGAGGCAAAAAACTCGACGGCACGCTTGGCGGCGAGCTGAGGACCGACATCGGTCAAACCTTGGATGGCGATCAAGCGGAGGGCGGCGTTTTCCTGGAAAACCTTGTCAAAGAAGTCGCGTGACTTGGTGCCACCGAGACGGGCGAGGCCCTGAATAGCGCCATCGCGGATGGGAGGCAAGGTGTCGGCGGCGGTGAGGATGGTTTCGAGCTTCGGGCGCGCAGACTCGATCTTCCAAGCTCCGGCGAGGATGGTGGAGCGGTGGACGATTTCAACTCTGGGCGAGGCCAGCCAGGCGGTGACGAGTGCCTCGGCACCCTCCGGCTTCACGTTACGGGTGGTCCCGGCCTTCACGAGAGCATCCATGAGGCCGACGACCTGGGCGCTCATGGCGGGATCGTTCACGAGGTTGCTGATCTCCAGCACCTGCGCGGCATCAGCAGCGTCTCCGGCCATGGCGAGCACGGCGGCGGCATCATCGGCGGCGAGTTTGCCGGCTTTGAAGGAGGCGAGCAGCGGCTTCAGGCCCTCGCTGCGGCCAGTGGCCTTCATGGCATAAACGAGATGCTTGGGGTTGTCGTTGAGCTTGAGGGTGCCTTTCAGCACGAGCGGCAGCCAGACATCGGTCTGCTCGCGGGCGGTGAGTTCGAGCAGGAAGTCGAGCGACTCATCCATCGGCTTGTCGAGCGCGCGGAGCGCGATCTCGAATGCTTTTGGCTGGCGCACTTCCATGAGGGAACCCATGGCCCAGAGACGGACCTGCGGGTTTTCATCGGCGATGCCTCTGGCCAGCACCTCCATCGCATCCGGCAGCTCGCGCCAGCGGTGGGTGATGAGGCGGTAGGCGGCGGCACGGGCGGCGGCCTCGGGGCTGGCGGCGAGTTCCCGCCAGAGCTTGGCGGAGAATTTGTTCAGCCCCTCGCGGACCCAGGCGGCTTCAAGGAGATGGTGCCAGTAGTTTTTATCCGCCTTGTCGAGCGCTTCAGTCCAGGTTTTCAGCGCGGGCAGCACCTGCTCAGCACCACGGGCTCGGAGTTCCTGCTTCGCAAAATGCCGCGTCCACTTGCGGTCGGCCTTCAGCATTTCCAGCAGCTCGGGTACGGGCGTGCCGACGATCTTCGGCATCTCGCTCAGCGGGCGACCTTTCGACGTGAGACGCCAGATACGGCCATGGACCTGATCGCGGCGGGGATCGCGGAAATCGACCTCGCCGTGCTGGATGATGGGGTTGTACCAGTCGGCGATGTAAAGTGCGCCGTCGGGGCCGGTGCGGATGTCGATGGGACGGAATGCGCGGTGATTGGAGGCGAGCACATCCGGCTCCTGCTTGGCGACATAGCTGCTGCCGTTTGGCGTGACGCGGAAGCGATTCGTGCGGTTGCCGCGGAAGTCATTCGTGACCCAGGTGCCCTGCCAGTCCTCCGGCCAGTGCGGATCGTCGATGTATTCCAGGCCGCACTGTTTCGGCTGGCCAGGGCTGAGGCCACTGAGGGTACGCTTCGCCCCAGGAGAGGTTTTGAAAACGCTGCCGAGGAAGATGTAATTCAGGCCCTCGCCGCCCGCGCCATCGGTGGCAAAGGACTGGCCCCAGCGGTCAAACTCATAGCCCCAGGGATTGATCAGACCTTTGCTGACGATCTCCAGCCGACGTGTCTCGGGTCGAAACTCCCACACGCCTCCGCCCATCAGGCGGCGTACGCCATGCGGGGTCTCGATGTGACTGTGGATGTAGATGGACTGGAGGAAGGAAAGCAGGCCCTCCGGCGTGTGGCGCATGGTGTGCAGGAGGTGGTGCGTGTCCTCCGTTCCGAAGCCGCTGAGCACGATGGTGCGCTCGTCGGCCTTAATGTCGCCGTTTGTGTCCTTGAGGAAAAGCACCTCCGTCGAGTTCGCTACATACGCGCCGCCATCGCCCGGGATCACCGCCGTGGGGATGTGCAGGTTCTCGGCAAACACCGTCGATTTATCCGCCTTGCCATCTTTGTCCGTGTCTTCGAGCACGATGACCTGGTCCTTCGTTCCATCGCCCGGTTTGATCTGCGGATACGTCGTGCTGCTGACGACCCAGAGGCGGCCCTGCGCGTCCCAGTTCATCTGCACGGGCTTTGCGATCATGGGCTCCTGTGCCCAGAGCGTGACCTCGATGCCCTCTGGCACGACGAAGCCGGCCTTCTGCACCTCCGGGTTCGAATCAGGCACGTCAGCGGCCGATTTCGGCTGTGAGGCGAGCGCGGCGGTGGCCAGGAAAGGCAGGGCAAAAAGGACGCGGGAGGTCATAAGATGGCGGGGGACGCATCATACGACGCTGCACGGGGTTTTTGGCAAGAAGTTCTCTCGCGGGGAACGCAGTTCGAGTGCGTTCCGGGTTAGTCGAGCCAGTTGGCCGCCCGCAGCCCCGGAACCCTTTCAAAATCGACCAGATTTCGGGAGAGCAACGTCGCATCATGAGCCACGCAGATGGCGGCGATTTTCAAATCCATCGTGCCGATGCGCACTTTGGCCTTTTGGAAGTGCTGGAAGATCACCGCCGCATCTTCATCAAAAGGGAGAATGCTCATGCTGGCGAAGGTCTCCAGACAGCGATGCAGATGCCCGTAGCCTTCGATTTGAGATGCCCCTGGACTGGATCTGCGAATGACGGCCAGCCAGCCGCTCAAAGACTCCTCCACAGCCACGATGCAGGCAAAAACATCCACTTTTTCAGATTCGATCCGGCTGCGTAGCTTCGCTCCAGCCGCAGTGCCTCGCACATATTCCCGAAAATGGTTGGTATCGAGAACGACAAACATGGCGCTTTACTCAGTCTGACCTTCTTGATCACGCCATTCTTTCCCCAAACGCTCCGCTTCACGCGTGGTGGCATTTTCCGGCTCGGAGCCGAAGCTTTTCATCCATGCCTGTTTTGGCACAGGAGGGTTTTTAGCCTTCCGGGTCTGGATTTCTCGAATGACGGAGGCGAACTGAGGTTCGATCACGAGCGTGCTCATGCGGCTGAGTGTGCCATCACTGGCCGAAATCCGCAAGCTGCGAACTCTCACCGCTCCGCCTCATCCAGCGCGACCATTTTCTGCTGACGCACATCCCAAACCTTCAGTCGCAGGCAGCGGTAGATTTCCACGGGGCTCAGTGACGTGACCTTCGGATTCCGCAGCTCGGGGATGGCCGCCAGCACCTCGGGCAGGCGATAGAACGGAATGCGCGCATTGAGATGATGGATGTGATGATAGCCGATGTTCGCGGAGAACCAGGCCATGACAGGGCCGGTCTTCAAGTAGCTGGAGGACTCCAGAGCCGCACGGTCGTAGGTCCAGCCCGACTTGTCATAGAAGGACACGCTGGGGAAATTGTGCTGGGCATAAAAGAGATAGGACCCGATGGCACTGGCGACGAAGTGCGGGATGACCTGCGTCAGCAGCCATGCCTGCCAGCCAAAGGACAGCAGCAGCCAGGCACCGATGCCGAAATGAGCCACCACGGCGATCAGGCAATCCCAATGCTCGCGTGGCTTCATCACAAAGGGACGCAGGCACATGCCGTGGAGGAAAACGGTGAGGTAGCCAAAGAGGATCGTCAGCGGATGCCGCATGAAAAGATACAGCCAGCGTGCCGACTTCCGCGCCTTCTCGAAGTGGTCCCGCGTCATGATCGGGAAGGAGCCGATGTGGGAGCCTTTGATCTTCGAATTGTGATTGTGATGATGGTTGTGCGAGCTGCGCCAGATGCTGCTCGGGCTGAGGGAGAGGATGCCAAACACACGCATGAAGCCCTCCGCCGCCTTCGACTTCGGCAGGATGGCGTGATGCTGCTGATCATGATAGATGACGAAGAGCCTGAGGAGCAAAAGCCCGGTAAGGACGCTGCATCCCAGCCGCAGAAGCAGGTGCGGGGCCTGGAGAGTGCCGACGATTGCGGCGGCCAGCAGAGCTGTGGTGGAAAGGATCACCCACCAACTCCTCAGCGTGTTGTCCATGGCGTATGGTTTCGTGGCGAGAATGAGCTCAGGTCCAGTCCGGCTCACTTCGTCAAGAATGATAGAGTCAGCTTGGGCTGGGCCGTTGGTCATTTTTGGGACACGAAACAGCCTCAGTATCAGTGCCAGCGCAACCTCACAATGTTAGACAAAGAAAATAGCCTTCACCTGATTTTGAGGCATCCAGCCGGGGCTTCACCGCAGACTTCCCACGCCGCCGTCGAGTTGCACAAGCTGCATGATCTCCGCATCCAACAGAGCCCGGTCAAACACGGCCAGATCATCCTGATGACCGACATAGGACGCCCCGAGCACCAGCGCCACGCTGGCCGGGTCCCAGCCGAGGCTCAGATCCCAGTTCTCGATGCTGCCCTGCTTTTGGCCATTCAGATACAGGCTGCCACTCGGCTTGGCGACCTTGCTGTTCACGTTCGAGAGGGTGAAGGCCACATGCGTCCAGGTCTCGCGGGTAAAGGGCGGCTTTGACACCTGCACCATGGGGCGCTTTTCAAAAGGGATGTCCGCCCACTGCACGTTCGTCGGATTCCAGATGTGAAAAAGAGGGCGCACGGCGTAGCGGAAATAGCGCGGCGTTTCGTCCTTGGAGAACTCGAGGAAGATGTAGCCCTTCTTCGTGTCATCACCCGTGATCTGCACGGGGTCGCAGTAGCCGGGCTCCAGATCCTCGTCCGGCGTGAGCTTCAGCCAGATGGAAACCGTGGCGTTCCAGCTTTGCGCATTGTAGCCGAGCATACCCACGCCGCTAAATTGCGGACGGGTCACACCCTTCTTCGGAAAGTGAACACATCCACCGTACTTGCCGCCTGTGGCGACGAGCTTCACGTCATCATTCGGCACGCAGGGCACGCCTTTCTTGCTGTAGCAGGTCTTGTCCCCTTTGCTAAAATCCGCGTCTAGGCCGCTGTCGAACGACGCATGGAAGACGAGCGATGTTTTGAGCGCCTCCTGGGCAAAGAGCGGTGCAGTGAGGCAGAAAAGGAGAGCGAGTGTTTTCATGGCTGTGCCCTGCATACGTGGTGAAACCGCCCTCTCCTGCTCTACTTCAGCGTCTTCTTCAGCCAGACGATCATCTGCGCCGCGTAGTCCGAGTTCAGCTTCGCCCAGCCGCCCATGCCATGGCCGCCTCCGGGGATGGTGATCGTCTCGCATTGATTGCCAGCGGCCTTCATCTTCGCCTCAAAGTTCACACTCTGCTCATGAGCCACCGTGGTGTCAGCATCGCCATGGATTTGGAGAAAGGGTGGCAACCCTGGATGCACTTGAAGGATCGGCGACATCGCGGCCAGCTTCTTCCAGGTCTCGTCATTGAGTTCCTCGCTGCCGATCAGACCCGCGAGACCACGCAGTTCGTTGCGACGCTTCACATGTGTCACCAAATCATGCGGCGCATAAAACGGCACAACGGCGGCCACTCGCGTATCACCTTCGCCCATCACGCCTGCCCAAGACACCAGATGCCCTCCCGCCGACTCGCCGATGAGCGCGATGCGGTTCACATCGACTTTGTATTTCGCCGCATGAGCTTTCACCCACTTGATCGCCGAGGCCACGTCATCCGAGCAAGCCGGCCACTGATGCTGCGGCGCGAGTCGATAGTTGATCGTAAACCACGCAAAGCCCGCCTTGGCCAGCGGCTCAAAGATCGGCGTGATGAAAGTCTGCTTGTCCCCTTTCGTGAACCCGCCGCCATGCACCAAAATGCACGTCGCGAACGGCCCCTCACCCTCCGGCACAAAAGCATCCAGCGTCAGCGAGACATCCCCCACCTTCGCGAACTCAATGTCCTGCTTCAGGCCCGGGATCGAGATGGGTTTGTCAGCGGCGTGGAGGATCGCGGTGAAGCCGAGAATGAAAAGCGAAGCGAGACGTGAAATGCACATGGGGCAGCAAACGACACACCTCACCTTTTCTCACAAGCTCTCGAAACGAAGCACCACCTTACCGAAGTCCAGCACCCGCGTCCCATCCGGCAGCGTGTTGCGAAACTCGGCGGGGATCTGGTAATACCTCGAGCGCTGATCCGCCTCCTCGCCGGGATTCACGCGGATCACCAGCCCAGCCTTCCTCAGCCGTTGGAGATGCCGCCCCATCATGTCCGGGTGGCAGTCCAGCTTCTTCGCCAGCACCATCACCGAGGGGAAACTCCCATCCGCCAGCTCCCGCAGCACCGCATGGCGCATCGGGTCAGTAATGGCTCGGAGGATGGCCATAGCTGCCCCGCCAGCCCGGCGCACAGGTGCCGCCGCCGGGGTCATCGGGTTCGCATTCGCAGGACTGGGGTTCGATGCCTCACTCATGAGGCCGGATTCTGCCAGCCCCAAGCCGCGCCGACAATCCCCGATTGCGCCCGCGCCGAAGCTTCGAGGCCTCGAAACCAGAGCCCCAAGTCTGGCAGTCACAGCCCCAAGGCCTCGAAGCCAGAGCCCTCGAGCAGGGTAATCGAAGCCTACGGGCACCGATGCCAGAGCTTGGAGTCGGGTAACGAGGGCTTCTGGGGTGCCCATGCCAGAGCCCCGGCTCTGGAAACGAAGGGAATCACCTTGGAAATCAAGCATTTAGGCCACCCAATGTTTGGCCCTCCCGAAATCACGGCATGAAATCATGATCGCACATTGTGGAAGGCCGATTTGATTGCCTGCCAGACAGATTGCTGGCTCAACTTCATGCGAGGCTGAATAAAGTACTCGTCGGCTGGGTTGTTAACCAACATCTGCCGAAGCATTGGCTGAAGGCTGTTCCATCCCGCTTTGTGAGCACTCATGACTAACTGACAGCGCACCCGCTCTTCAAAATCAGTCATCCTGGACTCAATCCATGTCTCACCGTCGGGACTAAAACCCATTTCTCCCCAGGCATAGAGACCTGAAGAACGTCTGTCTGGCTCACTTGCAGTAACCAACGACCGTAAATCGTTTTGAGTAAGGGCTCTTTCAGCCAACAACCCGCATAACGCTGGAAACATCACCTCGTGCTCTGGATCATCTAGTAAACCTAACAAGACCTCCTGCCAACCAACTGGCTTGGCGCTTCGAATCGCAAATGCAGCCATACGGCGAATCTGGGCACTGGCATCTCCGGCCAAGGCAAAAAGCTGAGAAGCCGCCGAAACCAAGTGATGCTTCTCCACCACTTGCAGAGCCGCTAGGCGGACGAAACAAAAGGGCGATGCTAACGCCAAATTTACATGATGTTCCATGCCCTCAATCAGGTTGGGCATAGATCTGATGGTGTTTAAAGCTTCCTCTTTTTCCAAAGGGTTGGTGGCCTCATCGCTCAAGATTTGGAGGATTGCAGAAGCATCTCCTTGAATGCCAGGCCCAAAACCACGGACATCCCAGCCTCGCGGCAAGGCATCCACCCAACGCTCATACCACGCCAGAAAATCTAGGTCTGTGGTCATGTAGGGGGCACCATTTTGTTCTTGGTCGATATACGCAACCCGCCCTCGATATTTCCCAGTGACAATCAGCAGCACAGACTGGCAACAGCCCGCCTCAGCTATCGTGATCGTGCCTTCGCCGAGATGCTTCCAGATAGTGCTCGGCCTCACAACTTCGCCGACGCACTCGGGCATGTAAGGCCAAATTGGGCATGGGCGGGATAGATAGCCTTTCCCAAAATACTTTTCGCCTCTCAATGCCTGCTCAGACCACTCTTTAAACGACAACAAGCCGTAGATCGGGCCAGCTCCGCCATCACCACCAATCAATAAAAACTGCCGGTATGCTTCTGGCAGTTTCACTTCGAATTTCTCTTCGAAGCCATTCAGATCGTCTTCTCGCAAGGGTGGGCCCAGCCGGAACCTATGGCGCTCTTGTTTGCATAACTTCGAATTTCGAGCGCGAAAATCGCCCAGCTTACTCAGCACTCGGCCAATCCGAGTTTCGAGCTTTTCCATTGGTTCCTGCGAGGCTTGCATGAATATTCGACTTATGTGTTGAGGGAAGACTTGAAGACTAAGCTTATGAGTGGCTAGACGAAAGTGTTATGGGTCATACAGCCTCAAGAACACCTCCATCTCCTCATCTGGCCGACAAAGGATCACATCGAAGGGAAGTAGGTCGCCGTCATGGAGGTAGCAGTTTCGGGGGAGGGCATCGATGGCGAGGGTTTGGAAGGCGAAGTTGAAGAAGAGGCTGTGCTGGCCGGTGGGATCGGGGATGGGTGTCCAGCCGGAGGCGATGAAGTGCTGCTCGATCTCGCGCGGCGTAGCGGGCTCGCCGTGATACTGGGGCTGGCTGATGGCGAAGGAGATCTGACCGTCGGCCCACTTCACGACGGAGGTGAGTTTCACGTCATCGCCAAAGACATCGTTCGCGGCGATCCAGCATTCCAGATAATCCAGCGGGGTGGCGTGGATGAACTCGATGGCCTAACGTGTGCTGGGCTCGCCACGCAGATTCGGCACGGCATGGGTGATGACCTGCGGGATGAGACCGAACTTCGGCGGGATGGTGATCTTCACCATGCGCTCGAAGTCTTCATCCGATTCGACGGCGTGTTCGGTGCCGAAGTGCAGGTCAGGGTTGTCTCTCCTGAACTCCTCCCAAGTCTCCGTCGCCAAATTCAGGAGGCCATGTTCGCGAGCGAGAGCAAGCGCTTGTTCGGCTTGGTCTTTTGCGAGGCGGGGCCGGTCGTGCCGAGCACCTTCGAGGTCGTGGCCACAAAGGTCGCGTAGTCGGTCACGGAAGGCTTCAAGCGAATGGCCTTCGTGGCTGGCTGCGGGCTGTTTTTTTTCGGTGTCACGACGGGCGGAGTATCTGGCATCGGCTCGGTGGCGTCAATGGCGGTCAGGTGGGATTCGGGAACTGACGACATGATCCACAACAGCAAGACGAACGACCTCCCAGCCGTTCGTGGCTACAAAGCATGCATACATCATTCCTCCCAGTCTTGGCATCGTTGTGCCTCGCTTCGTGTTCGTCGTATCACCCTCTGGGGCAGAGGGATCTTTACCCTGCACCGCTGATCGCCAAAGCCGGGCCTGGAGTGCGGGCGACGTTTCTCGGCAATACCACCATCCTCATTTCAGACGGGACGACGCACCTGCTCGTGGATGGTTTCCTGTCGAGGCCCGGCGGATTAAAAACGATCTTTGGCCGAATCGCGCCTGAGAAGGAAGTCATTGCTGACGAGCTGAAGCTTGCTGGCATCACGAAGCTCGATGCCATCCTTGTCGGTCATGCGCATCACGATCACGCGCTGGATACGCCCGAAGTCTCCCGGCAAATGAATCATGCTCTCGTGATGGGGTCCCCCTCTTATGCCATGATCCATCAGGGTGCAGGAGGCATGATGGATGCGAAACATCTCATCACCGTGCCACGCCACGGGGCGACCCAGGAGTTTGGCAAGTTCACGGTGACCTTTGCCGAGTCAGATCATGTGAGCTCGCACAACATCCTGCAAAGAGTCGTGGAAGGAGAGATCACCAAGCCATTGAAGACACCCGCTCACTTCTCGCGCTTCAATTGCGGCGGGGTCCATGTCCTGCACATCGCGCATCCTGATGGGAACATCGTAGTCACCACCACCGCCGGGGCACGCCCGGACCAGCTCAAAGGCAAATGTGCAGACGTCGTCTTTCTCGGGGTCGGCCTGCTGGCCAAGGAATCCGAGTGCAAGCAGGACTTCTACTGGAGAGAAGCGGTCGATGCCGTGAAGCCGGAAATGGTCATCCCGGTTCATTGGGATGATTTCAGCCGCAAGCTTCACGCTGGGCTCATGCCCTTCCCGCGCTATGCTGACAACATTCAGGCGGCCATGGAGATCGTGAAGGCCAAGGCCGGTGAACAGAAGTGTGAGGTCCGGGTCATGGGCCTGCGAGACTCGATCCTGATCAGAAACAGGAAGATCCAATAAGGGCGACGACGCGCAGAAAGCGTGCGCGAAAGCCAGGCGGGGGGGGGGGGAGGATCGAGTTGGGTTTGAATGTCGTGGCATCTGGCGGTAGCTTCGCCTCATGAATGCAGCTTTCA
>CAYMHJ010000197.1:0-12229 GCA_964390165.1 uncultured Prosthecobacter sp.
TGGACTGCGCCCTCGACAACGGCCTCGCCTTCTGGGTCGTCGGTGACCAACTCCTCAAAGGAGCCGCGCTGAACGCCGTGCAGATCGCGGAGTGTCTGGTGTAAGCTTTCGCGTGCCATGAAACAATGGGTTTTGCTCGCACTCGTGTTGGCTAGCACTGGCGCAGAGGCATTTCCGCCGCCCAATGAACCCACCAGCCATGTCATCTTCTCGGAGAACAGGCAGTTTAAGGCCTGCGTAAGCGCGTGGAGAGGAACCACGATCATCAAGCGAGTACATAAATGGTGGCCAGATGAACTTCTTTGGTCCGTGAAACAACACTTCGATTACGCGACGCTGTCCAATGATGGGCAATTCCTGTTCACGTCACGGAGCCTGTTCATGATGCCCAGGCGAATGGAGGAACAGCAAGTGATTTGGGTATATCTCTCAGATGGTTCAACCAAAGTATATTCGCTCAATCATCTGGTTCATGATAAGGGAAACTTGAAGGGCAACGAAGTGATGGGAATGACACTCTATGATTGGGGGAATATCACAGGAATTGATGGGGGATGGATTTTGATCGAAACCTGTGAACATCGGAATCTTCGGCTGAACGTGTGGACTGGTGAAGTTAGGGTGTGCAAAAAGAAAAAATAGCTTCGACAGCGATTAGTTCCTCAAAGGAGTCATGTAGATCGCTGAGTGTCTGGTGTAATCCTCGGTTCACAAACCTCTCAACGTGCGCATAAGGTGACCGCCTGATGCGCACGTTTCTTTTTGCCTCGATCTTCACCGCCAGCCTCCTTCACGCTGCCGATCCCGCCACGCTCTTCGGCAAGGTCATGTGCGGTTACCAAGGCTGGTTCGCGACGCCGACGGACGGCTCGAACCTCGGGTGGGTGCATTACGGCTTCAATAAGCCGGGGCAATGCCATATCGACCTCTGGCCTGATGTGTTGGAGTTCGATGCTGACGAGCGATTCGACACGCCTCTGAAGCTCGCTGATGGGACGACGGCGCAGGTTTATAGCTCGGCGCATCCGAAGACCGTGCGGCGACACTTCGAGTGGATGCAGAAGGATGGGATCGACGGTGTCTTCCTCCAGCGTTTCGGCACGGTGCTGAAGGACAAACGCTTCCGTGCGCATCACGACACCGTTTTGCAGCAGGTCCGCGACAGCGCGAAGGCGGCGGGCCGGACTTGGTGCGTGATGTATGACCTCAGCGGCTTGAAGGCAGGCGAACTCGAGTCCGTGATCATGCAGGACTGGAAGCGACTGCGCACCGAACTCCGCATCCTCGATGACCCGACCTATCAACGCCACGCCGGCAAGCCCGTCGTCGCGGTGTGGGGCATCGGCTTCAATGATGGCCGCGACTACACGCTCGATGAGAGTCACGCGCTGCTGCGCTTCCTGCATGACAACCCCGAGTTCGGCAAACTCAACGTCATGGCTGGCGTGCCCTGGCATTGGCGGACTCAGGAGGGCGATGCAACCCGCGATGCGAAGCTGCACGAGGTGCTGCAAAGCGCCGACATCATCAGCCCCTGGGCCGTGGGCCGCTATCACTCGCCCGCGAATGCTGCGCAGATGATCGGCAAGGTGCATGAAGCCGACGCGAAGTGGTGTCGCGAGCATGGGAAAGATTACCTGCCCGTCGTGTTCCCCGGCTTCAGTTGGAGGAATCTCAGCAAGATGCGTGGCGTCGATGCTCCGCTCAATGCCATCCCAAGGCTCGGCGGCGAGTTTCTCTGGTCGCAGGCGCGGGAGCACATCTCTAGTGGCAGCTCAATGCTCTACATCGCCATGTTTGATGAGTTGGATGAGGGCACCGCCATCTTCAAAACCACCTCGCAGGTGCCCGTCGGCGTCGAGGGATTCGTCACGGAGCCGGAGCTGAAGTCAGATCATTACCTCTGGCTCACCGGCATGATCGGCAAGGCCCTGCGGCGGGAGATTCAGCTCACCTCTGCCCCGCCAGTGAGATAAAAAGCTTGCTTGCGACCAGAGCGCCCGCGCCATTGACGCCCTCTTTGCGCTGCCGTAAGCGTACCCAAACCGTGCGTCAGGCGTATTCTTTTCATCAGGCGCACGCTGCCTGAAAATCCCCCCATCCATGAAGTGCGACGTTTGCGAGAGTGAAGCCACCGTGTTCCTGACCCAGATCATCAATGGGCAGATGACCACGGTGAATCTGTGTGATGCCTGCTCGAAGGCCAAGGGGGTGACCGATGAGGCCGGTTTCGGCCTCGCCGAAGCCTTTCTCAGCAGCGGAAACGCAGAGGTGCCGTCCACTGAGGCCGTCTGTGGTTCCTGTGGATTCACTGCCTCCCAGTTAAAGAAGATCGGCCGCATGGGCTGCCCTGAGTGCTACTCGACCTTCCGCGAGGGATTGGATCATCTCCTGCGTGCCATGCACAAAGGCACCCGGCACATCGGCAAAGTGCCAGCCAGCATCCAAATCAGCGTCCCAGATGAAAGCCCGCCCCCACCTCCGGCAGCCCCCAAACCGCGCGCTTCAAAAAAAGCAGCTCCACCGCCAGTCACCGTCGCTCAGCTCCGCGAGCAGCTCGAAGCCGCCGTGCGTGATGAACGTTATGAAGATGCCGCCGCTCTGAAGAAAGAGATCGAGCGCATCAGCAATGCCTGACACGCTTCCCAGCCTCCGCTTCCCATGCTTTTCAAAACTCTTATCAACCATCCTGCCGACTGGATGCAGGGCACCGGCCCTCATTCCGATGTTGTGATGACCTCACGCGTTCGGCTCGCACGCAACCTGCGTGGATTTCCCTTCCCAGGCTACAGCCAGGAACATCAAAGGCAGGAGTTGCTCCAGCTCGCCCGGCCCATTGTCGAAGGACTGGCGGAGATGAAAGACCGCTACAGCGAGGACTACGCCAGTGTCAGCAAGATCAAGAAGCAGGTGCTTGTCGAGCGTCACCTCATCAGCCGTGAGCACGCTGCTCGCGCTGCGGGTTGCGCCGTGGTCGTGGATCGGAATCAAAATCTCTCGATCATGATCAATGAAGAGGATCACTTCCGCATCCAGGGCATCCGCCCCGGCCTCAATTTGCGCAGCGCTTGGGAGCTGGTGGACAGTGTGGATTCTGAATTGGAATCGCAGTTGCCCTACGCCTTTGATTCACAGCTCGGCTACCTCACCGCCTGCCCCACGAATGTCGGCACTGGCATGAGAGCCTCTGTCATGCTGCATTTGCCTGCGCTGGCGCTCACGGAGCAGATCAATCCCGTGATCAAAGCCGTGGGTAAGATCGGCCTCGCCGTGCGGGGTCTTTATGGCGAGGGCACCGAAGCTCTGGGAAACCTCTTCCAGATCTCCAACCAGCACACGCTGGGTGAAAAAGAGTCCGAGATCATCGCAGCCATCGAAAAAGTCATCGAGCGCGTGGTGAACTCAGAGATGAACGCACGCCAGAAGCTGTTGGAGGAGAACTCCACCATGCTGAGTGACCAGGTTGGGCGTGCTTTTGCCATTTTACGCTATGCGCACATCCTGACTTCGAAGGAAGCCTTGAATTTGCTTTCCATGCTCCGGCTCGGAGCCGATCTCGATCTCATCCCGAACTGCGACCGCTCACTGCTCGACCTCCTTTTGCTCGAAATCCAGCCCGCGCACCTCCAGCTCCGTGCCGGTAAAGAACTCTCACCAGAGGAGCGGGACATGCGCCGCGCGGAAATCACCCGCACACGGTTGCAATCCCTCGACGGCCCTTCTAACGTTTCTACAAATCAAACCCCTCCAGAGGCTCCGCCCTCGGACTCCACCCATGAATAACTTCACCCCACGCGCCCAACAGGTTCTGGCACTCGCACGCAAGGAGGCTGACCGCTTCAACCACAACTACGTCGGCACGGAGCACATCCTGCTCGGGCTCATCAAGCTCGGCCAGGGCGTCGCCGTGAACGTGCTCGGCAAACTCGGGCTCGATCTCGAAACCGTTCGTCTCCAAGTCGAGCAGCAGGTCGGCTCCGGCCCCGAAACCAAGATGGTGGGAAACATCCCCTACACGCCACGCGTGAAGAAGGTGCTCGCACTCGCCAGCAAGGAGGCCAAAGCCCTCAATCACAGCTACGTCGGCACCGAGCACATCCTGCTCGGCCTGCTGCGTGAAGGTGAAGGCGTCGCCGCACAGGTGCTGCGCAACCTGGATGTGAATCTCGACAAAGCCCGCAACGAGATCCTCAAGGAACTCGATCCGAACTTCAGCTCGAACGAAGAGGAAGAAGAGGATGATGCCGAGCCCGTGACGCCTGATGGCAAGAACGAGGAAGATCCGAAGAAGAAAAAGAAGAACGAGAAGACCCCCGCTCTTCGCGCCTTTGGTCGTGACCTCACCGAACTCGCCCAGAAAGGCGAGATGGACCCCGTCATCGGCCGCACTGAAGAGATCGCCCGTGTGATTCAAATTCTCTGCCGCCGCACCAAGAACAATCCAGTCCTCATCGGTGAAGCCGGTGTGGGCAAAACCGCTATCGTCGAAGGCCTGGCACAGGAGATCGTGAATGGCAATGTGCCTGAGATCCTGCGTGAGAAGCGCGTGATCACGCTCGACCTCGCTTTGATGGTCGCTGGCACCAAGTATCGCGGCCAGTTCGAAGAGCGCATCAAGGCCGTCATGGACGAGATCCGCCGCACGAAGAACGTCATCCTCTTCATCGACGAAATGCACACCATGGTCGGTGCCGGTTCCGCCGAAGGCACCATGGATGCCAGCAACATCATCAAGCCCGCCCTCAGCCGCGGTGAAATGCAGGTCATCGGTGCCACCACGCTGAATGAGTTCCGCAAATACATCGAGAAGGACAGCGCCCTGGAGCGCCGCTTCCAGCAGGTGAAAGTCGAGGAGCCCTCCGTCGAGGACGCCATCAAGATTCTCATGGGTCTCAAAGGCAAATACGAGATGCACCACAAGGCGCATTACAGTGAGACCGCCATCCGCTCCGCTGTCAATCTCAGCGCTCGCTATCTCACGGCTCGATTCCTTCCAGATAAGGCGATCGACATCATGGACGAGGCTGGCTCACGCTGCCGCATCGCTGCGATGACGCGTCCTCCCGAACTCAAGGACATCGATGCCGAGATCGAAGCCATCCGCGTGGAGAAAGAAGGCTCCATCAAAGATCAGGACTTCGAAAAAGCCGCGCGTCTCCGTGATCGTGAAAAGAACGCCAAGAAGCGCTACGACGACGTGCTCAGCACCTGGAGACAAAACAACCAGGAGCGCATCGTCGAAGTCGGCGAAGATGACGTCATGTCCGTCATCGCCAAATGGACCGGCGTTCCCCTTCAGCGCATGGAGCAGGCCGAAGCCTCGAAGCTCCTCAAGATGGAAGCCGAGCTCAAAGGCAAGGTCATCGGCCAGGACGAAGCCGTCATCGCCATTTCCAAAGCCCTGCGCCGCAGCCGTGCCGACCTCAAAGATCCGCGCCGCCCCATCGGCAGCTTCCTCTTCCTCGGCCCCACTGGCGTCGGCAAGACCTTCCTCGCGAAGAATCTCGCCGAGTTCATGTTCGGCAGCCCTGAGGCTCTCATTCAGCTCGACATGTCCGAGTACATGGAGAAGCACACCGCTTCCCGTCTCATCGGCGCACCCCCTGGGTATGTCGGTTATGAAGAAGGCGGTCAGCTCTCCGAAGCCGTGCGTCGTCGCCCCTACAGCGTCGTGCTCTTCGATGAGATCGAAAAAGCGCATCCCGATGTCATGCACCTCCTCCTTCAGATCCTCGAAGAAGGTCAGGTCACCGACAACTTCGGCCGCAAGATCGACTTCCGTAACACCATCGTCATCCTCACCTCGAATGTCGGGGCCGAGCAGATCAAGCGCCAGACCACGCTTGGCTTTGCCGCCATGCAGCAGGACCACGCGGACAACGACGCCATCAAGACGAAGATCAACGAGACCGCGAAGAAGTTCTTCAAGCCCGAGTTCCTCAACCGTCTCGATGACCTCATCGTCTTCAAGATGCTCGAGAAGACTGAACTCGGCACCATCGTCGATCTCGAAGTCGCCAAAGTCGTCGCCCGCCTCAAGAAGAAGAACATCGTCATCACGCTGGATGCCGGCGCTGTCGACTTCCTCGCCAAAGAAGGCTACGATCCGCAATACGGAGCCCGTCCGATGCGCCGTGCCGTCGAGAAGAACATCGAAGACCCGCTCTCCGAGCACCTCCTCCGTGGCGATGTCCGCGAAGGCGATGTGGTGAAAGTCACCTTCGATGCCGAGAACAAGCGTCTCAAATTCGCCGCTGATGCCCGTCCAGAAGCTGAGAAAGAGGCGACCGAGGAATCCGTCGCTTCATCCTAGAATGTGAGGTGGGCAAAGATGCCCGCTACGAGTTACCGAGACCGGTCAGCAACCCTGACCGGTCTCATCGTTTCTGGCACAGACGCTGGAGCGCCTCGACATCGCCATATTTCACGGCACCGGGGACGAAATTCACATCCCAGAAGCTCGTCAGATTGGCAAAGCGGAAGCCATTCAGCTCCGCCTTCACCTTGGAGACAGCATTGCCGAGCAAAGCCCCAGCGACCAAGGCCACCGGTGCTGCACCGTCGGTGCCGATGATCTCGATGTCCTTCGCGGGCCATTTGTCATGGCTCTGCATCATCGCCACCATGGTGAAGGTATCATGTACACGGCGGGCAAGCAGCGTCGGATTGTAGCCATAGGTGTAGCCGCTGAACTCGCGGAAGTCGTTCGGCTTGGCCTTCAGGTTGTCACCCGCCTTCGGCTGTTCGGTCGCGCCTTCGAGATAGAGCTGCGGGCAGGCGATGGCGACTCCGGCATCGAGCAGCTTTTTCACTTCCGGCAATGAAGGCCCCGCCCCGTGGATGCTATCGAAGCCTTTGTCCGTGAGCCAGAGCACCGCCTTGCCTTTCCAGTCCTTCGGAAAGAGGAAGCTCGCGGATACTTCTTCGCCATGAGCGGTATTCCGCGTCAATCCCTGGATCACCAGGTAGTCGCCGCGATCTTCTTTGGCGGTGGCTTCGTAGCTGACATCTGTGCCAGAAGCAGTGCCGCGACCGACGATGGTCTGCCAAGCTTTCAAACTTAGATCATCCGCACCTTTCTTGGCCTGCCATTTCGCATCCTGCGTGGTGAACCATGCGCACACCGCCTTCTCGTGAGCCGTGCCGACTTGATCACCCGAAGGCTTCGGATGCTCGGCGGTCCAGACGGTAAGTTCGTCCTTGTTCGAGAACACAAAGTCGCGCTCTTCGATGGGCTCCTTGTGCCCGATTTGGAAATGCTTGTTGAAGAAGGCATACATCGCCAGCCGCGAGGGCAGATTGTAGTTGTGAGGGAACTGCGTGGCGATGTGCGCCGTCACACGATCTGGCACGCCGAGCATGGCGTAGAGGTTCTTGAGATCTGGCAGGCCTTTCGTCGCCAGTTCCTTTGTCCAGTCATCTGCCGCCGTCATTCCGAGCGGGCGCGGAGCCGTGAGCGCTGCGATGTCGATATTGCCCTGACCGATGCGCAGGAAGTGTGTGTTCTCACAGGTGCAGCCGCCCTGCATCGCCGTAGAAACCATCACGCAGGGAAAGGCCGCTTTGATGCGTGGATCAATCCCTGTGATCATCATTGTCTGCGTGCCACCGCCGCTCTCACCGGTGCACCCGATGCGCTCGGCATCCACACCTTCGACATCCATCAGGAAATCCAGCGCGCGGATGCTGTTCCAAGTCTGGAGGCCGAAGAAAGTCTGGAGACTCAGATCCGCCTGCGGCGACAGAAAACCTTCCTTTCTCGCCCCGTGGCGGTGCTCGTTGAATTGAATCGAGTCTGCATATCCCACCATATCATAAAGGAATGCCGCACAGCCCAGGCGGGCAAGCCCCACACAACGCGCCTGCATGGGCGAACGAGCTCCACTTTCCAGCTTCTCCGCGCCCGTCTCGATCTGCTTTTTCGTCGCCGCCGTGCCAGCACCGTAATCCTGGAAGCGACCATCCGGCCAGTGCCCATGCGGGCAAAGGATGCCCGGCATCTTCGCGGGACGAGGCTTTGGCAGATACAGATTCCCCGTCACGAAATGCCCCGGCAAACTCTCGAAGAACACCCGCTCGATCGTGTAGTCCTCACGCTCCACCCTGCCATGCACCACGGCATTCAGCGGCGTCTTCTCCGGCATCGGCAGAAGGCCGTTTCCCACGAGCAAACGCTGCTCGATCTCCTGCTTCCGCACCGTCCAAGCATCGGCTGACTTCACCGCTGTGAAGGGAAAGTAACCCTGCAAGTCGCGCATCTCACGCTGCGCGCGCAAGGTCGTGACGGAAGCAACAGCGAGAACGGCAAGAAGCAGGGGTGATTTCATGATGGCGCGAGTTTGGCTGGAAACATCGCCCCAGTGAAAGCAAATCTTCCTCACGCCAGCATCTTAGTCACCAGATCACCATGCACATTGGTCAGGCGCATGTCGAGACCCTGGAACTTCACCGCCAGTTTCGTGTGCTCGAAGCCGAGCAGGTGCAGCAGCGTCGCGTGGAGATCATGCACATGCACGGGATCTTGAGTCACGTTGAAGCCGAACTCATCGCTCTCGCCGAGTGTGAGGCCGGGCTTCATGCCACCACCGGCGAACCACATGGTGAAGGCATTCGGATGATGATCGCGCCCATCGCTGCCGCCTTGCACCATCGGCGTGCGGCCAAATTCTCCGCCCCAGATGACTATTGTGTCTTCCAGCAGGCCGCGTTGTTGCAAATCACGCACCAGCGCCGCGCAGGGTTGATCGGTGAGTCCGCATTGCTGCTTCAGGCCGCCCGTTAGGCCGCCATGATGATCCCAGGCTTCATGGAAGAGTTGCACGAAGCGCACGCCACTCTCGATCAGGCGACGTGCGAGCAGGCAGTTGTTTGCAAACGAAGCTTCGCCCGGCTTCGCACCATACATGTCGAGGATGTGCTGCGGCTCCTTGGAGATGTCCATCACCTCGGGGGCCGTCTGCTGCATCCGGTAGGCGAGCTCGAAACTGTTGATGCGCGCGGCGATCTCGGGATCTCCCACTTCACCCAGGCGCTCCTCATTGAGCTGCTTCAGCGCGTCCAAAGTCTGCCGCTGCGTGGCATCGGTCACGCCTTTGGGATTGTTCAGGTATAGCACCGGCTCACCGCTGCTGCGGAAGGGAACGCCCTGATAAACCGTCGGCAAGAAGCCGCAGCCGAAGTTGGATAGACCGCCGCTCGGCCCCTTCTGCCCGCTTTGCATCACGACATAGCCCGGCAGGTCCTGATTCTCCGTGCCCAGGCCATACAGCGACCACGCCCCGAAGCTCGGACGACCAAAAATCTGCGAGCCCGTGCTCATCAGGATCTGCGCCGGAGCATGATTGAAGGCATCCGTCTTCATCGAGCGCACGATAGTGAGATCATCTGCGATCTTCGCCGTGTGCGGCAGCAGCTCGCTGATTTCCGCCCCGCTTTGCCCGTGCTTGGCGAACTTAAACTTCGGCCCGAGGAGCTTGCTGTTCGGATTGATGAAGGCCGCGCGATAGCCTTTCAAAAGATCCGCCGGTGGCAGCTTGCCATCCCATTTCGCCAGTTCGGGCTTGTTATCAAAAAGCTCCAGATGACTCGGAGCCCCGCCCATGAAGAGATAAATGACCCGCTTCGCCTTTGCAGGGTAATGCGGCTTCTTCGAGGCCAGCGGACTCGCTGGAGCCGCAGCGCCGCTGCTTTGCCCGCGCAGCAGATCCAGCGCCGCCAGAGAGGCCATGCCCACACCGCACTCCTGGAAAAACCAGCGTCGGGTGAGATATCGGGCGTGCTCGGTTTGGAGTTCGCGTTGGAGGTTCATAATTGGAGGAAAGTGACTCGAGCACTTAATTCTTTCCATGAATGATGCGATGCAAGTCCGGCTCTTCGGGCATTTCGCGGCGGCTACTCCACCTTTAGTCGCAGAGTCGGCGGCGAGTTTCTGGTATTCTCCCTGCTGGCAAAGGCGTGGGCGAGACCGTTGCGCGCCACTTCATCCGTTTCTCGGCAGACGATGAGCGTCACGAGTCCATTCGTGTCTGCACGCAGTGACTCGACGAGTTCGGGACTTTTCACCGTGAACGCCCCGCGCGTCGTGCCCTGTGGCACAATGAACTGACCGATGCGGCGGGACTGCGCAGCAATGGCCGTGGTACGATGCTCCTCGGAGTCGTCGTGAGCCGGGGCGGCACTCCACTTCAGCGTCTCTTCATTCCACGAGTCCTGGGTTTCATCCGTGAGTGCATACACGGCAAAAACCGCGTCTGGTACGAGCGAGGCAAAGCCCAGCTCGCTCGGTTCCACATGAATCACAAACTCCGCATCGGTGATCTGTTTTCCACGGAAGCGCGAGAGATCAAAAGCCATGTAGGCCTTGCGATCCAGCTTCGTGTCGAACGTGGTGTGTTTCACCCGCAGGTAGGACTCATGACCGTTCACTTTCATCGTTGGATTGGACTGAATCCAGGAATCCATGCCTTCACCAAAGGCCGTGGTCACCGCCTGCCAGCCGTCACCAAGATCCCGGATCGTGTCTGGAAGCCAGCGCCCGGACTCGGGCTGCTCTTCGCGATTTTCATCCGGGTTCACGGCCGTGGCCAGGAAGTTCCCATAGTCCACACGTTGTCCGGCATGGAGTTCACGAGACTTCGTTTCGCCCTCGCGCTGCACTTCCACGAGACCTTCGATCACATGCACGAGGCACTTGCCATCCTCACCTGCGCTGACGCCGAAGCGTGTGCCCCAGTCCACGATCTTGGTTTCCGGGGTGTGAATGGTGAAGCCCTTCGCCTGCGGCGGCACGTCGGCCACCACGGTGCCTTTTTTCACCCGGCACTCCATCTTGGACACGACCTCCATGCTCACCGGAGCCTCCAGGGTGACTTCAGCGCCGCTTTCAAATTTCAGCGTCGCCATGCCCTCCAGCAACTCCAGCGTGCCGGGAGTGAGAAGCGCGCCCTCCATGGTGGGCAGCGCGCTGTTTCCCCACTTGCAGGAGCGCGCCTTCGCCAGTGTCGCCACGGGGTTTGGGGCATCATTCATCAGCCATACCGCACCGGCTGCCACGATGGCTGCCGCTGCCGCAGTCACGGCATGCCAGTACCATGGGCGGGCATGTGGAACTGTTCTCACATTATCACGAGTTGGTTCGGCAAAGAAAGACTCGTCGGCATGACGGAACTCTGCATCCATCAGTGCTGCCTTCGCGATCAATGTCCTGGCCTCCGCGTCATCGCGGATCAGGGTGTTCAGCAGCACCTGCTCTTCTTCGCTGATCTCACCGCCGCGTGCGCGTTCCCAGAGTTCCAGAAGTTGAAATTGTTCGTTCGGTTTCATGTTCATCCCAGGGTTTAATTTTCCACCGCAGTGCGCTCCACACAGTCCAGCAGCGTCATGCGCACCCGGCTCAGAGCACGATACACGGCTCCCACCGTGCGGCGCACGCGCTCTGCCACCTGCTCAATCTCCAGATCCTCGTAATAGCGCAGTTGCACGAGCTGGCGGTGCTCCTTCGGAAGCTTCGCGACACAGATGCGCAGAGCCTCCTGTTTCGCGGACACATCGCCCGCAAGCTCGCTCACAGCGGCACCGAGCGCCTCCAGCGTCACCTCATCCAGCGGCAGGTGTTCACGTTTTTTGTGTCGGCGATGCGTCAGGATCTGGTGAAAGGCCGTCTTGCGTGCCCAGGCCAGGAAGTTTGTGCCCAGGGTGAAATCATCGAAGTGCTTCCACAGCAGCATCTTCGTCTGCTGAAGGATGTCCTCCGCCGCCGAGTCTCTCGGCACGAGGCTGTGGACATACATCGACAGCGCCCTGTCATGGGTGGTGAGCAGTTCGAGGAAGTTGGTCGTGCGGTCAGAGTCGGACATGCGGAAAGAGCGTCATCATCGGGAGGCGCGTCAACCGCTGCTTTGGACAGAATTTTCACATCCTTCACGACCCTCCTTGCCGGGACTTCCGCCTATTTCATCGGCACACGCTTCACTTCCTCCACCTTTGGCACGTCCTTGTTCATCGCGTCGTAGGCGATTTGGAGTCGTTTCACCTCCTCAGGGTGTTGGCTTGCGACATCTGTTTGCTCCCCAGGATCATTTAGGAGATCAAAGAGCTGCATGCTGGCGGGCTCGACGCCGGTGGTGAGGCCGGGATGGGCATCGAGATTGTATTGCTCGAAGGGGGCGAGGATGGTGACGCCGTCGGGCTGGCGTGGGTCGAGCCATTTGCCATCTGAACCGGGTTTGAG
>CAYMHJ010000198.1:0-12038 GCA_964390165.1 uncultured Prosthecobacter sp.
AGTAGTCGAACTCACAGCCCTGGCCGATGACGATGGGGCCGGAACCGATGACGAGAATGCGTTTGATGGAGGTGTCTTTGGGCATGAAGGTGCGTAGGGCGAAGGGCTGGGAGCGAAGAGGAGGGAAAGCGTATGATTTGGGCGCTTTCAGGGGCGGGTTTTGCAGGCCAAAAGCCTGCTCGACGGCATCGCGGGGCCGGAAAGCGCGGCATCTTGCACGGTCCCCCCCGGCTGTCAAAGGGAGGTGGGCAGGAAGATGCCTGACACTGGAAAAACCCAGAGCCTGGACTGCCTTTCGTGACGTCCCGAGCGAGCTGAAGCCGCTGGGCGGAGGATCACTTCTTCAATGTCGTGATCAGGAACTCCGAGATCGACTCGTGTTTCACCTCTTGTGCGCCGGGATAGACGAGCTCGCATTCGGTGCCGATGGCCCGGCAGTGCTCCTGGAGCTTCACGCCGTAATTCGCCGTGTGGGTGGGATCTTTCTGCGGCTGTCCGATGGCAGGAGCGGAGCTGTAGTTCAGATAGACGGCGGGGTCGTCTTTGCTGACGAGTTCGTAGGGGGAGTACAGCTTGATCCACTTCAGCACGGACTCGCGTTTCTGCAGAAACTCGGCGAAGCGGGTGTCGCGGGTCTTGATGTCGTTCGGGTCCATGAAACCGAAGGCGTGGCCGCCGTAGCGGCTGTTCGGGGTCCACTCGATGAGCTGTTTCGGATCGAGCGAGGTCTGCGCACCACTCACGGCGGCGCACCAGAGGCGGGTGGACTCGCGGGCGACGGGGTCGCTGCTTGTCGGGTCGGCCATGTCATCGTGAAAGGCGAGGTAAAGGCTGCTGCAAGCGCCCGCCGAGCCGCCGCTGGCACCGATGCGTAGCTTGTCGATGTTCCACTCGCCCGCCTTGCTGCGGACGAACTGCAAAGCACGGGCTGCATCCTCCAGCGGCCATTGCACGGGCGGCATGACACCTTCGCGCTGGGCCTGCCAGGAGTAGCGATAATTGATCGAGACCACGGAGATGCCGGCGGCGAGGCATTCTTCGAGGCTGCTGAGCTTCGCTTTGTCGCCAGCGACCCAGCCTCCGCCGTGGATGAAGAACAGCAGCGGTGTGGGCTTGGCAGACTCAGCTTTGTAAAAGTCCAGCACCTGACGCTCATGTGTGCCGTAGGCGACATTTGCCACTGTGGGCTGGCGCGAGGGTTTGGGGGCGGGTTTAGCGGCAGGGGCTGGCGTTTGAGCCGAGGCCGAAAGCACGCATAGGATCGAGAGGAGGGCGACGAGGTTGGGGCGCATGGCTGGAGGGAACGGAAAGCACAGGGCTGTCTTGCGCATTGAGTGAAGAGCCAGTCTGGAAAAGAGTGCGCGCCTCATGAAACTACTCTGGACGCAGGCGGCGGACACCTTTTGCAGGAGTGGCGCCAGCCCGCAAACCCCAGCGCCAGACTCAATGCTATAAAGAGGACTTCATCCAACCAAGCGTCGTCGTGCTTGCTGCTACACAGGCACATATGGCTTTCCGCCAGCGGGATGATGGATGCGAAAATGGCAATGCCCAGCGGGATCAGAAACCACCGGAAGAGCCGACTGCTCCAAGTCTCCCCACTCACACTCGCCACTGAGGCGAAACCTATGGCAACAGCAATTGGCCCCAGAACACCTGCCACAGCTTCTTCAGGAAGACACCATTGGAGGCACCTGGTGAGTCCTGGCAGTCTCTCCACACCATGCAGCTTCCCATGGTTCATCGAACATTCCACGATCCTGAGCGGAAGATGAACGGCCGCATAGCAAAGCAGCAGGAAGAGCAATGAAAACGCCATTTCCAAGGCAAAGAGCAGCCTGAATTCTGATGCATGTTTCATGGCGGAAATCTAACGAAAGACTTCCGCTCTCCTTATCAAGACGCCTGTATCAATGATTCCGCCGAATCAATCCGGCCAAAGTCGATGGAGTGATCTCATTCCCCTGAATGATGCCGGTGAGCACAGTGGACGAAGGTTTGCTGAAGACGCCGCTGCGGAACTGGGCGCGGGCGATGCCGAGCATGATGAGGAAGATGAGCGCGAAGCTTTCGGCGACATCGCTCCAACTGTTCAGGCCGAGGAAGTACATGTTTCTGCCGGTGAATGGGAGCAGGCCGTAGTTCGCAGCCATCATGTAGAGGCTGACGAGGGCGAAGGACATGCCAGCCATGAGCGCGAGCCAGCCGGTGAGTGAATTGATGCTCTCACGCGCACCCAAAGCACCGAGCAAAACTGCGGTGTAGGCCACGAGCACGGCCAGCGCGCCGACGACGCCGAACTGGGCGAAGATGAAGACGGCGGAGACGTTGTCATTCAGCGCGGTGACGGCCTTGGCGCTGAGGACATCGACCTGGAGGTAGCCTTCACCCATGAGACCGCGGTGCGCGTAGTTCGCCATGATGGCGTGGTCCTGGGCGATGCGCTCGGCGGTGTCGGTGCCGAGATTGATGAGGTAATCTTCATCGGCGAACTGCAGCACGCGCAGCAGGGTGCTGTCTGTGACGAGCTCCTCGTCGCTGGCCATTTCATCCAGCAGGCCTGGCCAGGTGCTGATGAGCGCCTTGGGCGCTGTGAAGACGAGGACCATCATGAGAAGCGGCAAAACGAGACCGATGCCGCCGAGGCTGGCGAGCCAGGGTTTTTCGCGCTTCAGTTCTTCTTTGCTGACACGCAGGCTGCGCACGAGCCCCTCCCACGAGGCGCAGAGGCCGACGGCGGCGAGCACGAGAGCCATGGGCACGAAGTAGAGGAACATGCCGAGATCACTGGTGATGAGGGCGGTGATGGCCTGGCAGCCGAAGAGCCAGAGCGTGATCAAGGTGAAGCGAGTGACGACTCGCGGACGCAGGCCGCCGGCGAGTTCCTTTTCCCCCCACATGAGCTGACATGCCTGGGCAAAGAGCACGAGATAGGCGGGCACAAAGAACACGGACAGGGCGATGCGGAAGCCGCCGAGTGACACGGCCTCCTTGGCACCGAGACCGCCGAGCAGGGCCACGCGCATCAGGAGAAAAGTGAAGGCGAGGATGCCGAGCCAACGATAGGTCAGCCGCAGCTCAATGCTCTGAAGCCGCTGCTCGATACGGCCTGGAAGCAGGCCTTTCATGAGGAACATGCCGAGGCCGAGGAGGATCGGCGCGGCCAACAGGGCGACCATGCCGGTGTTCACGACTTCGGGATTGAAGGGCGGATTCACCAGCGCGGCCTGACCAAAAAGAACGCGATTGCAGGTGAGGAAGGAGACGCCGAACTGAAGCGCCATCCACCAGAAGGTGCCGCCATTCGCCCAGGCCACCGCTGTGGCGATCAACCCTGCGATGACGACCCAGAAGATGCGGGAGGTGGGGATGGTTTCCTTGGTGATGGTGAGCCGCAGCCGGTTGGCTCCGCCGATCTCGAAGGGCTCGCCATAACCCAGTGTCTGCCGTTTAAAGTCATCCTGCGTGGTGAACTCGCTCCACTGCATGTCCACATCGGCATTGGCTTCATCAAAGGCGCGTGTGAGCAGCGGGAAGGTGACCTGGTGCGGCAGCTCGCTGAAGCCGCTGCGGTCATTGAGGCCGAAGCGCACGCCCTCCAGCCCGGCTTCATCGCGGGCGGCGAGTTCCTGCTTCACGGCGGACATGGAGATGGAGCGGATCTGCGGTTTTTCGAAGTCGATGCGCAGCACGGGCACTTCCTTTTTCCCACGCTCTTCGAGTTCGACAGCGATGCGGGCGAAGCGACGCCGGGTGGTGATGCGCTGCGGATCATGGGCCGTGGCAGGATGCAGCGCATTGCCGAGGCTGCTGGCGATGCGCTCGCCCTGTGTCTCGGCGAGCACCTGCAGGATCTCCAGTTTGTCGCCTTTTTTCAGCAGGCCGATCGCGGCACTCTCGGTGGCGACTGGCTGGCCTGCACGCGTGACGGTGAGTCCAGGATCGAGATGGAGGAGGCTCGCGCCATTCACCAGCGCACTATGATCCGGCGTGTAGGCGATGGCGGAGCGCAGGCTGCCTTCGCGGGCGGAGAGTTGGTTCAGCGGAAACACACGCTGGGTCCACAGGCGGCGCGTGAAGAGATCCACGGGCACATCCGCAAGCGGCAGGCTGATGGTGCGGTTCGGGAGCTGCCAGTGGGTCTGAATCGCTGGCTGCCAGGCGCAGCGCCAGCGTTTGGGTGGTTCGGCACCTACGGCTGTTTCGCCATTGATGTCGCTCTCCGAGGTCTCTGTGCTGGCCGTGGCTGGAGCGGCGATGGATTGCACCGGGCCGAGCAGGAAAAAGCTGCCTGCATACGGCACGCTGGCATCGCCTACAGAGAGTGGCTTGGTGGCCTCGCTCGTCTTTGGATAGCTGCCATGCACACGGCCTTCTTTTTTGGCTTTGATCCCGTCTTCTGTGAGCTCGAGCGAGAGCTTGCCATCGGTGGCGATGGTGAGACTGAGCGCACCCGGTGGCAGACCTTTGATGAACACATGATCCTCCAGCGAGCCACCCACCAGGTAGGCCCGCCCAGCCTCAATTTCGAAGGGGTAGGCCACCGGCTGGGCCTGCAGAGATGTCCAGTCGAGTGAAGCTGTGGTCCGCAGGGGAGGCGAGGATTCGTCAAAGGTGATCGTGCCAGCCAGCGGCTCTGCTTTGACCAGGGCCAGAGTGGTAAGTCCGGGGCGGTAGATCGTCCGCAGCTCGGCGGCCTTGCCAAAGTCCACCCGACGGCCATTCACGAGCACGCCGAGGTCCGCCGACCAGCCGGGGCCTTTGGCGAGTACGATGTCAGCACCGTCTGCCCTCAAACCCAGCACCTGGGGAGCGCGCCCGACGAGCTTTGCCATTCCAGTGCCGCTGCCACCGATCCAGCGCGGTGTGGCGGTGACATCCAGCTCCATGCGCTCCCGGCCGAGCCGCCATTGGGCGATGACCTCGCCGCCTTCGGTGACCGGGACATGGATCTGATCTCCTTTGGTCAAGGGCACGAGACGCGGCACCCCGCCTGCCTCCAGCGGCACGATCTTTCCACCGCTGCGCACGAGAATGCCTCGCTGATAACCGGGACCGGGAGTGATCCTGAGCTGATCACCAACCAGCCCGAGCCGCAGCGCCTCGGGCGGCAGACCGGGGATCTCGATGTCATCCGCAGCGCGCAGTCCATTCACCGATCCGCCGAGCGAGATGACGCGCTCCTTGCCCGCCCGATCCGCGAGGTCGATCTCCAGCCCGCTGAGCTTCACATGCGCCACCCGGTGGCACATACCTCCGAAGAAAAGCAGCAGCGCCGTCGCCGCATAACAGGCCACGACAGGCAGCACAGAAAAGAGCCGAGGCAGGCTGCCCCCCACATACCAAAGGAAGGCCATGGCCAGAAAGACACCGGCGGGAATGAGATAGAAAATCGTGAAGGTGGGCATGTCAGAGCGGGAGTGTAGGGAATCGGCCTGATGAAGGCCAGAGACATTCGCGAGGAAATCATCTCCAGCCACTTCCAGGCCATGGCTGAAAGAGACCGGGAGGCAGAAATTCCGGTTCTGAAATCCGTGATCTGGATCACAAAGCCCAGCAGACTATACCGATTGAGCAGGGCTCGCGGCACCCCACATCACCAGCAATTCTCACATGACCGTTGATAGGGCATCATACAACTTGGGCTCATCATGCCAAAGCGCTCAGCGCCTTGTCTTTTCTCGTGATGACTCGGACTGAGAACTTCATTCACGCCAAAAGTGCAATCCAAAACCATCGTGATGAGTTTCATCTCCACGCGCCTGATTAGCATTGAGGCGATTTAAAACACCACCCGCATCCCGAGGGAGGCGCGGTTTTGTTCTAAGGTATCAAGTGCAAAATGTAAACTCCAACCGCGCTCCTGCACATCAGCGTCCACACATCTGAGTGGCCATGCGCTTCAGCTCCGCGCAGGTGCGCACTTCCAGCTTGTCCTTCATTCGCTGCTGGTGCGTCTCTACGGTCTTCACGCTGATCCCTAGCTGGCAGGCCATCTCCTTACATCCAGAGCCCGCACCCATGAGCTTGAAGACCTCCTGCTCTCGCTCGGAAAGCTGCTTTATCTGAGCATGCCCCGTTCTCGTCCGTTCCCCCGCCTCCGCCATGCTGCGGCCCCCCATCACCAGATGCCGAGCGGCGCGTCGGCTCACATGCAGATCCCTGTTTAGAACCGCTGCACAGGCTAGCCGCAGCTCTGGCAGCCCCTCCTCCATCGTCACATACCCCAGCGCCCCCGCACCCAGGCAGTTCTGCACATGATCCGGCTCTGTCACCCGGCTGACCACAAGTACGATTTGGGACCTGCTGCGCCTCACCAAAAGGCGGATCAGACGCACCGCCTGTTCCTCGATACCGCATAGGATTACCAACGCCGGGCGGTGCTCCGCCTGCTGTCGCAACGCATCCGTCGCCGTCATCGCCTCCAGGCAGGTTTTCATGCCCGCCTCTTCCCCTAAAAAACATTTCAACCCAAGCAGCGTCAAAGGCTCTGCGGAAACGATAAGTGGGATGACAGAGGCCATGATCAGGGAGTTTCAAAACAATGACTTAATCCAAAAATTCGATTTTTTAACTCACCCCTGCTAAGGCCAACAGCAAAAAATCAGGGATTTCCCCGACAGCTTTTCTAAAAACCCTTACACCACACTGGGGTCACGCCGCCAGGTGCCCCTCCTGCATTTCCGTCAAGAAAAAGCAACTCCACCAAGCCTCTCTCCGCCATGCCTGCCAAGCCGGAGCTCCCCGACATACTCCAGGCATACAAAAAGACGGGAGACAGCCTGACAGACAACTCCCTGCCCACCCGCCAGCATCGGCGCTGCTCACTCAGAGCTTGCAGCCATGTTCGATCTCGCAGCCAGCCTCCCACCGCACTCCACTTACCCGCCTTGGCACCAGACTACCTCACTGACCGCACACATGGACGATCCAAATTCAGCGTGCACCAAGCTGCCAATCGAACCCAAATGAAAACAAAGCAGAACCTAATTCTATACACTCTCATGAGCGTGACCCTATGCTCTTGCGGAATTCCTATGAAACGCGGCTACAGCGTTCCCAAGAGGGCGATCGGCCTAGACCCCGCAAACAGGGTTTACAGTTCCTACACTAGCGGCACACGGTTTGATTATGTTAATGAAAGCATACCTAACCCAGATGTGCCGTCGCAACAGATAATCAATAAAAACTATTTCCGCACTAGCTATGACAACGCGCCGGATGATAACGTCCGACAACGCGTACGTAATCAGATCGTCAAAGAGATGGCAGCTTTAGTGGATGAGAATCATACGATCTACCATGAATCACTGCGTCGAAACATGACGGGGACAAACATTATCAGCGACTTTGTTACTCTGGGATTGACTTCGTCAGCGGCGATCAGCACAGGGATACATGCTACAAAGGCACTCAGCGCTCTAGCGACAGGGACGAAAGGATTTGGTTCAACGGTCAACGGACACATCCTTCAGCAACAAACGCTGAGCGTCATTATCAAGGCCATCCACCTAAAAAAAGAAAAGGTGTATGCGGAGATGGCAGCCAATTTTGACAAAAATTGCGACGAGTATGCTCTGGAAGATGTATTGCGCGATCTAGGCCGCTACTGGGAAGCGGGACTTTTGATCAGCGGGATCGCTGAGATTGATAACGTCATCTCGAACAAAGCTGAAAAGGTCGATAAGGAAAAAAATGACACCAGTGGAGGCAGTAATGCAGCTGCGGGTGCCAGTGCACCGCGAAAGGCAGCGGGTGATACCGATGTCGCCAAGGCCAAACGTACTTTGCGCGCTTTCAACATGTTCTAGCCACAGCCAGATCATCATCGTCGATTCCTATTCTTTTAACCCAAGCTTCCAAAACAACCAATCATTATGGCAAAGAAACAACCAGCTGGCACCCCATCCGTAAACCAACTCATCGTAACAGCCAATAGTCTCAATGTTCGAGCCACTCCGGCTTTGAATGGAGCAATTGTTGGAACATTGAAATTGAATCAGGTCGTTGCCTGGAACGGTTCATCTGGAGACAATTACTGGCACAAAATTGATGCAGGGCCTGCTCTAGCTGGCTGGGCTTCACACAAATACCTTCAGCCGTATGTGGCAATTCCCACCACAAGTCCTTTCCCGTGGTATGAGATCGCGGAGCGCGAGATTGGAGTCAAGGAGGTCGTAGGTAGTGGGGATAACCCTCGAATCGTTGAGTATCTGCGATCCACCACATTGGATGCACCCTCGGCATCCAATGATGAAACACCATGGTGCTCCGCATTTACCAACTGGTGCGTGGAGTCCTCTGGATATGCTGGCACTGACTCAGCCTGGGCGCGTTCCTGGCTGCACTGGGGACAAAAGACGACTAGTCCTAGAGTGGGGAGTATCGTCGTTTTTACACGCGGGGCAAACTCCGGCCATGTGGCCTTCTTTGTCTCCCGAACGGCCACTCAGATCAAGGTTCTTGGCGGCAACCAGAGTGACTCCGTTTGTATCCAGAACTACCCAGCTTCTCGTCTGCTGGGCTTCAGGGATCCGATTTGAGGAAGAACGATATACCGGCTGCACCGCGACCAAGTTATCTGCAGCGACTGCTGCCCTTGATTTTAACGATCTAATAGAGTTGTCATACCCGATAACACTCAATGAAACGCAGCCCCGCTTGGCAAGACTAGCTATAACTTTTTGACAAGTTCACCAACCCCACTGACAACAATCGCAACGAAAATGTGTGCCACATCCGGGACTACATTTCCCGGCACTGGCTGCAGCCACGAAGAACGGCCAACTCGGCATTTCTGTGTATGACCAAGCCCATGGCCTCTTCCGGTCTTCTACACGTTGGTCGAACTGATGGATGTGTTATGACGCTCAACCCTGCAATCAAAGACCCAGAGGTTCAGGCTACCAACGAGAAAAACAGACACCACACTATTCAACAGGGAATTGCAGCGGCAAGCTACAGATGAGGTCAGAAACCCTGTTGCACATGCGCTCTGGCGTGATGAAGTCAGCGCGCTTCTCACCTGATGGACTGGGCCCACCCTAAACTACTCCTGCTCGCGCTGCCCGCGTTTGCGCTGCTGCTTTGGTTCGAGAGTCGCTCGGCACATCCGATGCATGGACTGCGGAGGCGGCTGCTGCTCATGACGCGGGCGGTGATCGTGCTGCTGGCACTGCTGGCGCTGGCGGGTCCGGCTCGGGTGACGCAGACTGGCAAGAAGGCGCTCGGGATCATCATTGATGCGAGTCAAAGCATGGGCGCGGAGGGGCTGACGAAGGCACTCGATACGGCGCAGCAAATCCAAAAGCAGGCGGGCGGCTCGGCGGAGACTTTCCTCGTCCGGCTCGGCAGCCAGCCGGAGCTTTTGAGCAGCGACACCGCACTCGATCCCGCCCAGCAGGCCCTTTGGCAAAAGGATCGCGGCGGTGACAGCCACTACTCGGCGGCCATTGACTACGCGCTCGCGCTTTTCCCTGCCGGGGCGAGCCGCGATCTTATCCTCATCGGCGATGGTCACGAGACGCGGGGAAGTCTTCTCAGCGCGGCGCAGGATGCGGCGGTGTCCGGCACACGACTTCATGCGATCCCGATCGCCGGGCCGCAGAAGCCGGATGCACGCGTGCTCCAGCTCACGCCGAATCGCTCCCGACTCACCGAAGGCGCGACTTTAAAACTCACCGCGCAGCTCGAGTCCACCATCGAGGCTGCAGGCACGCTGAAGCTCTATGAAAACGGCGTGCAGGTGGAGCAGCGCAGCGTCTCGCTGAAACCCGGCAAACCGCAGAGCGAGACCTTCACCCGAACGCCCGGCGTGCGGAACATCTACAAATACCGCGCCGTGCTCGAAGACATCACGGGCGATTCTTTACCGGCGAACAACAGCGCCCTGACGCTGGTGGATGTGCGCGGCAGACTGCGGCTGCTTTACATCGAGAGCGATGCCACGGAGGGCCAATACCTCATGCAGGCCATGGAAAAGGAAGGCGTGCAGCTAGAGCTGCGCCAGCCTGGAGGCATCCCCGGCACACTGGATGCGCTGTCCGGCTACGATGGCATCATCCTCAGCGATGTACCCGCGCATTTGCTCGGCGAGCCGACCATGAACGCCATGCGCGACTACGTCGATAAACTCGGCGGCGGCTTGATCATGCTCGGCGGATCGCAGAGCTTCGGCGTCGGGGGTTACTACCGCACGCCGATCGAGGAGATTTTGCCCGTGCGGCTGAAGTCGCCCGATGAAGAGGAGAAGCAAAGCGCTGCCGTCGCCATCGTGATTGACCGCTCGGGCTCCATGGCGGGAGAGAAGCTGGAGATGGCGAAGAGCGCATCCATCGCCACCGCCGAGGTGCTTGGGAAAAACGACTTCATCGGCGTCTTCGCGTTTGATAGTGAAGCGCATGTGGTGGCTCCGATGACGCGCCTCACCTCCACCGCTGCCGTGGCGGGGCAGATTGCTGCTGTGGCTTCCGGTGGTGGAACCAATCTCCAGCCCGCCTTTGAGCAGGCCCGGATCGCCCTTCAACGGGTGAAGGCAAAGGTGAAGCACATGATCATCCTCACCGATGGTCAGACCTCCGGCAGTGGCTACGAGGGCCTCGCGTCGCAATGCCGAGGCGAAGGCATGACCATCTCCACCGTGGCGATCGGCGAGGGCTCCCACGTCGCGCTTTTGCAGGCCATCGCCAGCGCAGGCGGCGGGCAGAGCTACAGCACCATGGATGCGAGCACGATCACGCGAATCTTCACCCAGGACACCCTCATGCACACCGGGCGCATGATCCGCGAGGAGCCCTTCCAGCCAGAGTTTGTCGAAAAGCACCCCATGCTTGCGGGCTTCGAGAAATGGGACTCCCCTACCTTGCTCGGCTATGTGAAGACTCTGCGCAAAGCCACCGCGCAGATCCCGCTCGTTACCGATCTCGGCGATCCGCTGCTCGCGCATTGGCGCTTCGGTTTGGGCAAGGTAACCGCCTTCACCAGTGATGCGAAGAGCCGCTGGGGTTCGCTCTGGATCACCCGCTGGCCCGGCTTCAGCCGCTTCTGGTCGCAAGTGCTTCGTGAAACCGCGCGCCCGCCGCAGGGCCGCCACATGGATCTCTCCGCCGAAACGGATGGTGATGAAGCCAAGCTCTGCGTCGATCTCCAGGAAGACGCCGGAACCCGCGCGAACGACGCCCGAGTCGATGCCGAGATCTTCTTCGTGGCCGCTGACACTCTCGGCGCACCTTTGAAGCCGCTGCAAAAGATCGCCCTCAGCCAGAGCGGCCCCGGTTTGTATGAAGGCAGTTTCCGGCCTGACCAGCCCGGCGTCTATCTTGTTCGAGCCCAAAGCGGAGCCGAAATGGTGTCAGCCGGCCTTGTCCACAATCCCAGCAGCGAAGCCAGCCTCGGTACCGTCAATGATGCCCTGCTCGGCGAAGCCGTGAAACTCACCGGCGGCACGATGATGAGCTCAGCACAGATACCTGATCTCAGCACCACCCGCGCCGTGCAGTATGTCGAGCTCTGGCCGCCGCTCGTCATCGCCCTGCTTCTGCTATTCCTGCTCGATACCGCCATCCGCCGTTGGGAGCATGTGCAGGGCATCTGGGAGATGGTCTCTTCACGAGGAGTGCGCAAAGCCTGAAAAAAGAAGTGGCAAAGCTTCAGTCAGCAACTAAGACTCCGGACCACAAAATTCCGCGCGGTTAGCTCAGCGGTAGAGCACTGCCTTCACACGGCAGGGGTCGCAGGTTCGAACCCTGCACCGCGCACCATTTGAATGAACGATCACGAGTGCCCCGAACGGCACTCGTTTTTTGTGTCCACGATGCGTCCTGTCTGCGCATAAAAGCCCGGTCACGCGGGAGAGTGACCGGGCCTTGGTGAAGGTTGAGGATCGAGCCCGTCTTCGTCTTACGGCACCACCACCTTGGCATTGGCCTGGACGCCACCGCTGAAGGTCAGCAGCAGAGTGAGCTGGCCGTCTTCAAGGAACACTCGGCGGCCCAGGGCTCCGCCTGTGGTCGTGCCGTTGAGCAGGGCGGTGATGGCTG
>CAYMHJ010000199.1:0-12005 GCA_964390165.1 uncultured Prosthecobacter sp.
AAGGCGGCGTCACGATGGGCGCGACCGACGAGATGGGCTTCAACATCATCGAAGATGAAGTCCACGTGGCCGACATCCACGCCACGATCCTGCATCAGCTCGGCATGGATCACGAAAGGCTGTCCTTCCGTGCTGCGGGACTCGATTTCAAACTGACCGGTGTGGAGCCTTGCAAGGTGATCAAGCAGATCCTCGCATGATCCCAGCCACCATCGTCCAAGGCCACCGCGTCGCGTCTGGTTTGAACGGCAACCCTCGTTTTCCGGGTGGCACGTTGCGGATGCAATTGCCCCTCTTCCGCGAACTCGGTCTCGACTTGAGAGGCTACCACCTTGGCACGCTGAACGTCAGCATTGCGCCGCTGAGTTATCGCCTCGTGCAGGCGAAGCGGACCTTTCGCGATGTGAAATGGCATCCGACCGAGCCAGCGGAAGACTTCTCATTCTTTGATGTCATCGTTCATCGAAATGATGCGCCTCCGACGAGTGGCCTGATCTACTTCCCGCATCCTGACACGAAGCCGGAGCATTTTCAGAAACCCGATGTCCTCGAACTACTGCTGCCTTGGGTGGAGGGTTTGGAGTATGGCCGTAAGATCCAACTCAAAGTTCCCTGTGAGCAGATGTTGTTTGAGCATGGGTAAACTGACATGTTGAAAGCAGATCTGCCAGAGCAGACACAATCTTCCTACTCATGCCCAAACCACTCATCGCCGTCACCATGGGCGACCCTGCCGGGGTCGGACCCGAAGTCTGTCTGCAACTCCTCGCAAACGAAGCCGTGCGCGAGTTCGCCACGCCTGTCATCTTTGGTGATGCGCGTCTTCTTTTCCGATGCGCGCGTCAGGCCGGACTGCCTGCTCCAAAGCGCATCATTAGTGAGATCGAATGGGCGGAGAAATTTAGCAGCGTCGATGAACCTGCGGTCCTGGACATCTTCGGTTTCGATGCGGAAGGTTTCACTCCTGGCACCGTTAGTGCCAAGACCGGAGCGGCAGGTTATCGCTACGTCGAAAAGAGCATTCAGGCGGCATTGGCAAAGCAAGTCGCCGCTGTCGCCACCGCGCCGCTGAACAAGGAGGCGCTGCATGCCGCAGGCATCACTTATCCGGGCCATACCGAGATGTTTGCCGAGCAAATGGCCGCCGAGCGCTCCTGCATGACGTTTTTCTCGACGGAGATGATTTGCAGCCTCGTCACCGTCCACATCGGCTACCAAGATGTGGTGCCAGCTCTCACCACCGCGCGCATTTTGGACGTGATCGAACTCACCGACGAGGCTGTGCGGCGTGTGCGTGGGAAGGCTCCCAAAATCGCCGTTTGCGGCCTCAATCCGCACGCGGGTGAGCATGGGCTGTTTGGACGTGGCGAGGAGGAAAACATCATTGCCCCCGCCATCGCCGCAGCGCGTGCCAGAGGCATCACCATCGAAGGGCCGCTGCCGCCGGACACCGCTTTCATCGCCACGAAGCGCCGCAGCGTGGACGCCTACATCTGCATGTATCACGATCAGGCGCTCATCCCGCTCAAAGCTCTCGCCTTCGACACCGCCGTGAACACCACTCTCGGCCTGCCCGTGCCGCGCACGAGTGTCGATCACGGCACCGCTTGTGACATCGCCTGGCAGGGGAAAGCGAATGGCAGCAGTCTTGTCGAAGCGGTGAAGCTTGCAGCGCAGATGGCTGCGAGATGATCCCCACTCCTGCCTGCTTCAATCGTCATCACCCATGGGGTGAAAGCGGATTCAATCCTGTTCTCCATCATGAAAATCATCTGCTGCCTGATTTCGACATTCGCCCTGTTTCATTCGTCATTCGCGGCGGAGTTGAGGCCAAACATCCTTTTCATCCTCACGGATGACCAGGGCTGGTCCACGCTCGGCTGCTACGGCTCAAAGAAGGTGCCCACGCCGCATCTCGACACGCTCGCCCGCGACGGTGTGCGCTTCACGGATGCGTATGTGACGCCGCAGTGCACGCCGACACGCGCGGCGCTGCTCACGGGGCAGCACACGGCCCGGAACGGCATGTGGCATGTGATTCCGTGGTATGGATCGCCCTGGGCGCGGGTGGCGGAGCCGATGTTTCGCGAGCAACTGCCACGCGACATGACCACTCTGCCGAAGGCTCTGCGCACGGCTGGGTACAAGACAGGGATGGCGGGCAAGTGGCATCTCACCAGCGGTGCGGAGGGAGATTATGTGCAGCTCAAGGATGGAGCCGCGCACGGCTTCGACTTCGTCGCCCCGCGTGGGCCGGGCATGCAGAACGAGGGGGACAAGTGGGTGGATCATCTCACTGGGCAGACGATCCAGTTTATTCGTGAGAGCGGGGACCGGCCCTGGTTCTTCTACCTCGCGCATCACACACTTCATGGTGTCGTCTCCGCGCCTGCCGGCCTCATTCAAAAGCACCACGAGGCCGGAGCACCGGAGACGGGCATGTTCAATGCCACCTACCTTGCCGCGATTGAGCATCTCGATCACAGCATCGGCCGCCTGCTGGCCGCGCTGGATGAGATGAAGCAGCGTGAGAACACGCTCATCGTCTTCCTCAGTGACAACGGCAGCGTGGACACCATCTACTCGCCGCCGGGCATGGTCGGCGATCCCACGGATGGCAGCACGGCGCTCAAAGTGAAAGTGCAGGAGTTCGACAACGCTCCGCTGCGCAGCGGCAAAGGCAGCGCGTATGAAGGTGGCATTCGTGTGCCCTGCATTGTGAGGTTTCCAGCTCGTGTCAAAGGCGGGCAGGTGTGCCGCGCTCCCGTGCATGTCACCGACTGGATGCCCACACTCCTCGATGCCGCCGGTGCGCAGGTTCCTGCTGGTCACGCGCTGGATGGTGTGAATCTCATGCCGCTGCTGCTTGGCGGGTCTATCCCTGAGCGACCACTCTACTTTTACATGCCGCTCTACGACCTGCGTTGGGCCGCCACGCCCTGTGCTGTTTTACGTCTCGGAGATTGGAAGCTCATCGAGTCCTTTGGCGACTGGTTTGATGACGAACCACGCTACCACGCCGGTCACAAACTCGAGCTTTACAATCTTCGCGCCGACCTCGGTGAGTCGCAGAACCTCGCCGACACGGAAAGCGAACGCGCAAGGCAGATGCAGTTCCAGCTTCATGCCTGGCTGAAGTCTATTCCCGCGCCTATCCCAGGAGAAAATCCACACTTTGACGCGAAACGAATGCTGGAGGAAACAAAGGTGAAGCAACCCTGGAATCGCTGACCTCCGCATGCCCCGCTCATTCCTCGCCCCATTCAAAGCCCTCGGCCCCGGACTCGTCGTGGCGGCTGCGGGCATCGGGGCAGGGGATGTGATCACGGCGACCGTGACGGGCGCGCAGTTTGGCACCAGTCTCGCGTGGGCGCTGCTGGTGTGTGTGGTGCTGAAGTTTGTGCTGAATGAAGGTCTCGCACGCTGGCAGCTCGCCACCGGCAGCACGGTCATCGAGGCCTGTGTGCGACGCCTGCCGCGCTGGGTCAGCGTTTCCTTTTTCATCTACCTGCTGGTGTGGACTTTCTTTGTCAGCGCCTCGCTCACGAATGCCTGCGGACTCGCGGGGCACTCGCTCTTTCCACAGTTGCCGGTGTGGGCCTGGGGTGTGATCCATTCCGTCGTCGCGGCGGCGCTTGTGTGGGTTGGCAGGTTTGGTTTGTTCGAGAATGTGATGAAGCTGCTCGTTGGCATCATGGTCATCACCGTGCTGGTCTGCGCGATGCAGGTGAAGCCGCATCTCGGCGAGTTGCTGCGGCATCTGGTGTGGCCTGTGCCGCCGCCGGATTCGGGCAAGGCGGTGCTCAGCATCATGGGTGGCATCGGTGGCAGCATGACGGTGCTTTGTTACGGCTATTGGATTCGTGAAAACGCATGGACGGGCACCGGGCACCAGCGCGTGATGCGCGCGGACCTGCTGCTGGCTTATGGCGTCACGCTCGTCTTCGCCGTGGCGCTGACCATCGTCGCCGCGGGCTGCAATGCCGCCGTCATCAATGGCAGCGGCATGGCGCTGGAGGTCGCCACGCGGCTGGAGGCCACGCTCGGACCCGCTGGGCGCTGGGCCTTTCTCAGCGGCTTCTGGAGCGCGGTCTTTGCCTCCATGCTCGGTGTATGGCAGGGCGTGCCGTATTTCTTTGCCGACTTCATGGCCCACCGCTCGCGCAGCAGCACGGCGGGCAAGGTCGATCTGAAAAACACCCGCGCTTATCGCGGCTATCTGCTCTATCTCGCTGGTCCGCCGCTCGTGCTGCTCCTCGTCGGCAAGCCCGTGGCCATGGTCGTGCTCTTCACCGTCATCGGGGCCTTCTTCATGCCCTTTCTGGCTGCCGTGCTGCTGTATCTAAACAATCGCCGCGACTGGATGGGCGACCAGCGCAACGGCATCGCCTGCAATGTCGTGCTCATCATTTCACTGCTGCTCTTCGGCTGGATCGCCGTCTCGGAAATCATCAGCATTGCTTCCAAATGAACTCCTTCCTGATTATTGGCGGCGGCATTGTAGGCCTCGCCACCGCTTTGAAGCTGCTGGAGCGCTTTCCTTCTGCCAAACTCACACTGCTGGAAAAAGAAGCCGGCGTCGGACGACATCAGAGCACGCACAACTCCGGAGTGCTCCACTGCGGCCTGTATTACAAGCCCGGATCGCTCAAGGCGAAGCTCGCTGTTCAGGGCATTCGCAAAATGGTCGCCTTTTGCCGTGCGCACGACATCCCGCACGAGATCTGCGGCAAACTCGTCGTCGCCACCAGCGAGGCTGAGCTGCCGCGTCTGGATGAACTGATGCGTCGTGGTGCCGCAAATGGCCTCACCGGCCTGCGCTGCATCGAACGAGATGAAATGCGTCGCATCGAGCCGCACGCCGCAGGCATCGCCGCCGCGCATGTGCCGGAGGAGGGCATCGTCGATTACCGCGCTGTGTGCGACACGATGGCAGCGGAGATTCAAAAGCGCGGCGGCATCATCCTGACAAATGCGCAGGTCACCAAACTGCATCGACATGGCGACGAATGGATCGCGCAAACGCTGCAGGGCGAATCACGCGGCCAGTGGCTAATCAACACCGCCGGACTGCATTGCGATCGCGTGAGCGAACTCGCCGGAGAGCAGCGCGAGGTGCGCATCGTCCCTTTTCGTGGTGAATACTACCAGCTCAGCGATGAAGCGAAGCATCTCTGCCGTCATCTCATCTATCCCGTGCCCGATCCCGCGTTTCCCTTCCTCGGCGTGCATTTCACCCGCATGATCGGCGGCGGTGTCGAGGCAGGACCAAACGCCGTGCTCGCCTTTGCCCGCGAAGGCTACCGCCTGCGCGACATCGAGTTCCACGACCTCGCCGACGCGCTCACGTTTCCTGGCTTGTGGCGCTTCTTGAAACGCTATCCATCCATGGCCTTCACCGAACTCGCGCAATCCATCAGTCGCGAGCGCTTCTGCCGCAATCTCCAACGTCTCGTCCCCGAAGTGCGCCCGGAACACCTCGCTCCCGGCGGTGCCGGTGTCCGTGCCCAGGCCATGACACCACAGGGTGATCTCGTGCAGGACTTCCACATCGTCGCCCGCGACCATGCTCTGCACATCCTCAACGCCCCCAGCCCCGCCGCCACGGCATCCCTGGCCATCGGCGGGCACATTGCAGGGATGATTTGATCGATGCTGCCGCTTACTTTTCGGTGGTGCCCGCTTCGGGCTGCGTCTCGGGGGCCTTGTCATCCTTGATCTCCATCTCCACCCAGTCGGGGCCGTCCTTTCCACGCCGCCACTCATTGTAAACAAGGACTACGACGAGGCCAAACAAGGCTGCGCTGGTCTCCAGAATGAAGGGAGTGGCTAGATAACCGGCGATGGTCATGAAGGACTTTGCCAGCAGTTCGCGGCCGATTTCACTCACCTGCCAGACGATGACCACGCCCACAATGAAAGCGAGGAGGCATAAAACAGGAGTGATCCACCAGCCTTTGGCTGGTGGGGTGGGGTGGTCTGGCATGAGGCAGGTTTACTCCACCTGTCTGACATTTCCAGCAGCCTCTCTGGATTCATCCTCTTCCGGGACTGGAATGGCTTTGAGGATTTTCACTGCCTGGTTTTCCAAGCCGAAAGGTGCCGGACGAGTGCTTGCAGAAAGTGGCTGGGCAGGCGTGACTGGCAGGACGGTGGGCGATTGTTCCTGGTGCTGGGAAAGGTGGTCATCGGCCACAAATTTCCCCCAGATCCCGGTGCCGGCGAGCACGAGCAGGAAAACGAATAGACCTGCATGCACCGGGGAGCGGCTCGCCCGGCCCCTCGATTGAGGCGAGGAAAGACGTCCGATGGAACCCCGTGGAGCCACCCAGTCACCATGATTCTCGATGAGGTAACGATAGTCACGCGGCCCGCCGAGGACACCGCCGGGCAGTTCATTTAAAATCTCTGCCGCATCGACCTGAAGATACTGGCTGTACCGGCGCAGAAAGGCGCGGGCGTAGGTCATGCTGCCAAATCCGGGGTAATTGTCCTGCTCCAGCAGATGCAGCTTTGCCACCGGGATGCGGGTTTCGTGCGAGGCGTCGAGCAGACTCAGGCCGCGAGATTCGCGAGCGGCTTTGAGGGTCTGTCCGATGGGGCTTAGCATGGCATGAAGTTTCCGATGTTTAATTACCCGATTTTGCCATGTACGTTACGCTATGCGATGATTTTTTTCCATCGCCACGGAGTCTCTCCTCAGTCTTGATTTATGGCAGTTCAAAAAACTTGTTATTTCTTCGTGGACTTGAGGCCGCTGAGGTAGGCGACGACATCCCGCAATTCACGCGGGGTGAGTATGCCTAGCATGGGGGGCATCATGGAGACGGGTGGGGTCTGCATGGTGATCTGGGCTCGCGGGAGTTTCTTCTCGGTGCCGTCAGCAAGGCGGAGGGTGACGGAGGTTTTGTCTTCTTTGAATAGGCCGCCAGCGAGGTTGCTGCCATTATTCATCGTGATGGAGACGAGGCCGTAGCCGGGGACGATCTTGGCGACGGGGTTGACGAGACTTTCCAGCAGCTCGGCCTTCGTGCGCTGACCGCCAATAGTCTTCAAGATGGGGCCGACCTGGCTGCCTTCTTTCGACTCGACGGTGTGGCAGGCGAGGCAGTTGGCTCCGAGATGGTTGGTGACGAGTTCCTTGCCGTTTGTGGCATCGCCGCCTTCGATCAAATCATCGCGCGGGGCCGTGGTGCGGCTTTGCTGGTAGGTGCTGAGGCGCTCGGCAAGTGCAGGGAAAGCGGCGGAGGCTTCGAGGACATCGAGCTTCAGGCTGGGCTCGACCTTGCCGATGGCGAGGCGCTGGAGCCAGGTGTCCATCAGGGTTTCAGCGGACTTGGTTGTGGTAGTGGAGAGGAGCTTCAGCGCGGCTTGCTTCTCTTTCAAAGTGCCCTGCTCCAGCACTCGAGAGACCTCAGCTACGGCGCGGTCTTTTTGATGCGTGAAGGTCTGCACGAGTGACTCCATGCGCAGCTCCGCGGGGGAGGTCTTGGCGGCAGCCAGCGTGAGTGTTTCGGCAAAGGCGGCATCGTTGGCGTGCTGCGCGGTCATGAGGCGGAGGGCTCCGACTCGCTGGGTGGGCTTGGCTTTGGCATCGGCGATGATGCTGCGCAAAGCAGGGGCAGCGACCTTGAGGGCGAGCTTCACCATGAGCTCGATGCCTGCGGCTTTTTGATCGGGATCGGTAAGCGCGAGCAAGTCGGCGACCTGTGGCTGAACCACGGCGGCGATGGCAGCGGCATCACGCGCTTCGTATTTTCGGGCGACACCGTCCACGAGGTCGAGTCGTGGTGGTTCGCCAAAGGCGAGAAGGGCGGTGAAGGCATCGCTGGATCCTGCGAGCGCGGCTTTGAGCAGGCGCTGAGCGTTCTCGATTTTGCCGAGGCGGAGATTGGCATTGATGGCGCGGCGTGTGGTCACATCAGACGCGGCTTGGCCATCAAGCAAAGCGGCGAGCGCGGGCAGCGCCTCGGGGATGCCGGTGTCGTCGTGGATGGCTCGTGCGGCTTCATCGATGATCGCGCTGTCGGCATCGGCGAGGGCGGGCTGGATGAGTGGGGAATGCTGGCGTGCCAAGGCAAGCACGGCGGCGAGGCGGATGTTCCGCGTGGTATCGGTAAGGCGTTTGGCGAGAGCTTCGGGACTCAACGCGCCGGACAAACCAGTGACGACTGCATGACGCAGCCAGGCATCGCCTGCATCCTGCGCGGCCATGGCCCAAAGCGTGTCTTCAGCACCCGCGAGCTGGAGTTTGCCAGCGGCGATGGCGGCATGGAAGCGGACGCGCATGTTCTTCGAGGCGATGAGGCTGGTGATGGCTTTGCGGCTGGCTTCGCTGACCTTGGCAGGAGCATCGCCGAGCACTTTGAGGAGCTGGGTTTGGACTTCAGGATCGGAGTCCGCGAGGTGCGGCTGGAGCTGTGAGTCATCCGTTTCACCATGACGCAGGCCGATGCCGAGGCCCCAGATGGCGTGGAGTTTGGCGAACCGTGGGGCTTTGCCATCGTCGAGCACTTCGGTGAAGACGGGCCATGCTTTTCGTGAGGCGAGTTCGAGCTGGGCAGCAAGTCGCACGCGTTGATCGGCATGGGCGAGCAGGATTTGCAGGGCATCGGGCTCAGTCTTTTTGAAACCTGCGCTGAGGAGCTTCTGTGTCTCGGCACGGGCGGGGTTCTTCGTCTCTTCATCGACACGCCAGATGGCACCTTTTTCATCGAGCGGATAACCGCCCACCCAGTCGGCCATGTAGAGGGCGCCATCGGGGCCGAAGCTGAGACCGATGCCCATAATGCCAGCATTGATGAGGCGCGGGCGGCTCATTTCAAAGGCGCTGCCTTTCGGGCTGATGGTGAAGGCTTCCATCTTGCCGGAGGGGAATTGATCGAGGATGAAATGGCCGTGCAAACGAGGTCCGAGTGCGGTGCCGGGCTCGTGGGCGAAGCCTGCTGGTCCGTTCGAGTAATTCGCGAGCGGTGGGGTGATGAAGAGCGGTGGCGTAGCGCTCGCATTCCAGATACCTTCGCGCATCCAGCGGCTTTCGGATTTCATGTATTGGTGAGAGCAGCGCCAGCCGGAATCGCTCTGCTCAGTGATATAGACGAAGCGTTCTTTTTCGCCGGGCATGTCGGCGTCGTTGTCCACGCCGAACATGTTGCCGAAGTCGTCGAAGGCGATCTCCTGCACGTTGCGCAGGCCGTGGGCGAAGACCTCAAAGCCCGCGCCATCGGGCTCGACTCGCATGACGGCTCCTTCGTGCGGGTAGGGCCACTGTTTGCCCTCCTTGCTGGTGACGTTCAGGCCTTTGTCACCGATGCTCCAGTAGATGCGGCCATCAAGTCCGAGCCGTGGGCCGTGCATGTCGTGCCCGGCATAGGCGATGTGCATTCCAAAGCCATGCGCGACGACTTCACGCACATCGGCGACGCCGTCATCGTCGGTGTCTTTGAGCCGCCAGAGATCCGGCGCGATGGTGGCATAGACCCAGCCATCATGGTAAAGAATGCCCGCCGCGATGCCGGTGACTTCGGTGTTAAAACCTTCGGCGAAAGTTGTCATCTTATCGGCGGTGCCATCGCCATCCGTGTCGCGGAGCTGGTAGATGCGCTCGCTGTGAACGGTGAGGTCTTTCCAGTCGATGGAGCCGTCTTTGTTATGATCTTTGAGTCCACCGCGCGGGAGGCGCAGCTTTCCTGGAGCCAGCTCGCGCTTCAGGAACTCGCGTTTTTCTTCGACACTGCTGAGGCCGACATCATCGGGGATCCACATCGTGTGCTCACGAATGTCCAGGTCCGCCACTTTCCGCCGCGTGGTGGCAGCGACATAGACTCGGCCATTTTCATCCACCGTGCAGGCGACCGGATCAGGCACATTCAAAGCGCCTGACCAGCGGTGAAGCGTGACTTCTGCGGCGGTGGTTGACTGAACGAGGAGAAGAAAGAGGGCGAGCTGTCTCATGATGGGGGGAGTTCAAGAATGCCCGAGGTTTGGATACTTGCCACTGGAGACATTCCAGAGGCGATCAGCACCGCGAAGCAGCCTGAAACCATCGAACGACGACTCCAGGAAACGCTCGCTGCTCTGGCAAGCGGGAGGAAGTGGGCGCAGCGAAAGGGCTGACCAGCGATTAAAAAATCTCCGGCTCCGGCACGGCGGGACCATGCTGAAGGAAGTCGAAGTCAGCGCCTTCGTTCGCCTGCGTGACGTGATCGACGAAGAGCTTCGCGTAGCCGCGGTGGTAGCGCGGTGGCGCTGGCTTCCATGCTTCGCGGCGTTTTGCCAGCTCTTCATCGCTGACGTGGAGGTGCAGCTTTCGGTTCGGCACATCGAGCTCGATGAGGTCGCCATTTTGCACGAGGGCGAGGGGGCCGCCGATGGCGGACTCGGGCGCGATGTGGAGGGCGCAGGCTCCGTAGCTGGTGCCGGACATGCGGCAGTCGCTCAGGCGCACCATGTCGCGGATGCCTTGCAGGATGAGCTTCTTCGGGATCGGGAGCTGGCCCCACTCGGGCATGCCCGGAGCACCCACCGGACCTGCATTGCGGAGGATGAGGACGGTGTCCTTGGTGACGTCGAGCTCCAGGTCGTCGATCTTGGCCTTCATCTCTGGGTAGCTGTCGAAGACGAGCGCGGGGCCGGTGTGCTGACAGAGTTCAGGAGTGGCGGCAGCGTGTTTGATCACGGCTCCGTCGGGGCAAAGATTGCCGCGCAGGATGGCGGTGCCGCCATCGGGCTGGATGGCGTTGTCCGGCAGGCGGATGACATCGAGATTGTAGATCTCGCAACCCGCGACGTTTTCGCCCATCGTCTTGCCGGTGATGGTCAGGGCACTCATGTCGAGCAGCGAACTCATGCCATTAAGCAGGGCTTTAATGCCACCGGCGAGGAAGAACTCCTCCATGAGGTATTTGCCCGCCGGGCGCAGGTTTGCCAAAAGCGGCACGCGACGGCTAATTTCGTCGAATTTCTCCAGCGGCAGCTTGATGCCGAGACGTCCGGCCATGGCCACGAGATGCACGATGGCATTCGTGCTGCCACCCAGTGCCATATCGACCGCGATGGCGTTATCAAACGAGCGCTCCGTGACGATTTGCGAGGGCTTCAGGTCATGCCAGACGTTCTCGATGATCTGCCTGCCGGCCTCTGCTGCGATGCGCAGATGCGCACTGTCCACCGCCGGGATGGATGAGGCGCCAGGGATGCAAAGGCCGAGTGTTTCCGCCAAGGCCGTGAGGGTGGAGGCGGTGCCCATCGTCATGCAATGACCGGGGCCGCGAGAGATGCCGTCCTCGATCTCGCACCACTGCTCCCAGCTCAAATTACCCGCGCGTTTTTCATCCCAGTATTTCCAGACATCGCTACCGCTGCCGAGCGTCTCACCGCGCCAGTTGCCCTTCATCATCGGGCCGCAGGGCATGTAGATGACGGGGATGTCCATGCTGAAAGCACCCATCAGGAGGCCTGGCGTGGATTTGTCGCAACCACCGAGCAACACCGCGCCATCGAGCGGATTCGCGCGCAGCACTTCCTCGGTCTCCATCGCGAGCAGGTTGCGGTGAAACATCGCCGTCGGTTTCGTCAGCATCTCGCCAGCCGAGAGCACCGGGATCTCCATCGGATGCCCGCCCGCCTGAAGAATGCCTCGCCGCACCGCATCCGCCGTCAGCTTCAAGTGCATGTGGCAGGAGTTTTGTTCCGACCAGGTATTCAAAATGCCGATCACCGGCTTCCCGACATAATCCTCAGCTCCCCAGCCCGCCTGTTTCGCCCGTGAGCGATGTCCAAAAGAGCGGAGTTCATCACGGCCATACCAGCGCCAGGATCGGAGTTGTTCAGGAGTTTTGCGAGTCATGCGGGCGCGCATTGTCACGAAAAGCGGAAGATGCGCCACAGGAGATTCAGCGTGAGATCATATCCTCTGCATTTTCCCTTCTCAGCAGCACCCGGCTGCCGATAGGATGCCGCCCTCTCGCCCGTCCTTTCCCACCTCATCATGATCCCCATCGACC
>CAYMHJ010000200.1:0-11943 GCA_964390165.1 uncultured Prosthecobacter sp.
CCTTGGCCGAACTTGAAACTTGAAACTTGAAACTTGGTGCCTTCAGCGGCTTGAAAGCCCACCAGTCCGTTTTGTCCTCGAGTTTGGCCACATCCACGCCATCCGGCCAGTTGGCGCCTTCGTCGATCCAGCGGCGCAGCGTTTCGATCTCCGCGCTGCTGAGCTTCGACTTTGGCGGCATCGCCAAGTCTTTCTCCAAGCCGCTAACAAAGTGGAACAATGGACTCTCCTCGCTTCTGCCAGCGATGATGTTCGGCGCGTGATCCACGCCACCCGTCAAAGCCACCGCCTTGATGTCGAGACGATAGTCGTTCTTCTGTTTTTCAGCGCCGTGGCACTCGTAGCAGTGCTTTTCGAAGATCGGGCGAACCTCGCGAACGAAATCGACGGCCCACGCGGGCGTGGTGAGTGAGGTGACGACCAAGAAAAACAGACGCATGATGGAGCATAACGGCCTTTACCTTCGATTTTCATGCCACGCGAGCGCGTGACGGCCAGTCACGGCTCTTTCCAGCCACCAACGAAGTATTTCTCTTCGAGCTGGGCGTAGAATGTTTGAATCTGCTCCTGAGAGTCACTGACGCGTATTTCTCGCTGGAGTGGGTCTTTGCGGTTGGGGCTGAAGTCGGTGAGATGGAGGACGTATGCTGGATATTCGCCCTTGGTGGAGGTCTCTTTGTTGGTCTTCCAGAGAACGAGCTTGCGGACCATGGTTTTGCCTTTGAGGTCCTTCACCCGCACGGCGCGGCGGAGGATATCACTGGCTGGCAGGGCGAGATCGGCGGCGGTGGCATCCAGCTGGGGGATTTCGACCAGATCGGCGAGCTGAGCGATGCGGCAGTCTTGGGTGTTGGGCGTTTTGTCCTCACGGCGGCGGACGAACTGCGGGCTGATAATGCTGCAAAGCGGCAGGCGGCGAGTGGTATGCCAGGTCTGGGCGGCGACGTCCCAGCTCAGCACCATGCGATCGATGCTGGCACCACGTGTGGTCTGGGTGATGAAGTCTAGGCAGGAGATTTCGACGACCCACTCGGGCTTGACCATCTCGTAGGCGACGCGGTCGGAGTTCACCTCAGCATATTCGCTGGCGGTGGTGATGTCCCGCAGGTCGCTGAGGAAGGCTCGACGCTCCTCGTCTGAGAAACCGCCACCCACGCGACCAAGCACCTGCCAACTGCCATCTGCGCGGGCGATGCCGAGCAGGAGATCATGCAGCATTCCGGAGCGGTCATCCGTGCCTTCGGCAAAGCCTAGGACAGCGACATCAATGGTGTGGCGAGGTTTGACCTTGAACCAACCATTGGCATCACTACGGGCGACGACACCCTCACCGCCTTCTTCGCCGACCCACTTTTCGAAGGTGTCGAGCACGCCTTTGGAACCGCTGGCAGTGATCGTCTCCACAGGCAAGACGCGGTCCCCACCTTGGAAAAGGGCGGTGATTTGCTTCCAGGTGGCGGCGTAGTCGGCGCTGGTTTCTTCGCCATCGATTTCCAGCAGATCAAAGATGGCGAAGCAGAGCTGTGAAGCCTCCTCGGCGCTGGCCGGCTTGCGGGCGATGCGGGAGACATCGTGGACCCGGGCACGCTGGTCGTCGCTGCGGCGAACGTGGAGTTCTCCTGCGATGACGGCGTTTTTCAGGCCAGCCTTTTTCAGCAGGGCGGCGGCTTCCTCCAGCATGGGCAGGCCGATGCGCACGGTGCCGCCAGGGTTCACGAGGATGGCCTCGCCACCGTCAAAGATGAGTGCATTGAACTCGCCATCGATCTTGCGGCTGACGAAGAATTCACCTGCTGGGATCTTGTCCTTCGCCGCGCGGCTGTCGAGCGCGATCATGCGATTGCCGAGGCTGCGCCGGTAGGCCTGAACCCGGGGCAGCAGCAGCGTGTCGGTGAGTGCGGTGCTCGGAGCTGTGGCGTAACTGCCGAGTTTGATTTCGAGACGGGATTTGTCGAGCAAGGGCATGGCTGACGGGAGAAGGGAGTGGGCTGGAGCATTATTCAGCGGGCTTTTTCAGCTCCTGATTCGAGAGGTGCAGGATAAGGGCATACTTGGTCCGATCGACACGGCCTTCGAGGAAGCCCCGGTAGGCCAGTCCGCCGCGGCGGAAGGTGAGCGGTTCGTTTCCCTTTGGCCCGGCACCCAGGAGGAGCAGACTTTCGCTGGCGGCGAGCTCTTTCGCCATGCTGTGGAGGAAGTCGTAAGTTAGACCGTTGCTGTGCTGGATCTGCATCTTGCCGGAGAACACGAAGCGGCGGATGGCGTCGGCCTTTTTGAGCAGCTTGCCGGTCCACTTCAGTGGGATCTCGGTGGCCACGGTTGGCTCGGTGAGCTTCTTCGGGCGGCGCTCCTTTTCATTGCCCTCGGGATCGCGCACGACCTCCCAGTGCGTGATGTGATGGACGATGCTGTTCTCCGGGTTCACATAGACGCGGGAGGTCTCGTTGAGGAAGCGTCCGAAGTTTTCGAGATCGATCTCCGGGTCACCGGCGATCAAGACCTTGGCAAGCTCATCCAGCCCGCCAGCCTTTGCCGTGAGTGCAGACTCATCCTGCTGCATGGTGGCGCGGAGGATCTTGCGGTTCTCGGCCTGGGAGCCTTCGGCGTCGATCCAGCGATAGTGCGCGGGTGAGCTGACACTGCTGGTGAAGACACGGGCATCACGGCCGCGGTTGTCGGTAAGATTGATTTCGGGCATGATCTGGAAGGGTGAAAGTGGGTCACATCATTCCGAAGTCGATGTCTTCGCTTTCCTCATCTTCTTCGGAATCTGCGTCCGCAGTCAGGGCGGCCTGCTGCTCGAAGCTGATGAACTGGACGTTGGTCTTCTTGCCGACGAGCATCCAGAGGCTGCCATCCTGCCCCTGCATGAGGAAGGCGGTATCCGCCGTCAGTCCGCCACGATAACTGAAAGGAAAGGTGAAGATGCTGCCAGCGGCCAGTGCACTGAGCAGCTCCGGCGGGAAGGCCGCGCCCTCCCCCTCAGGCGTCAGCAGGTAGGACATGCGGATGCTGTGGTCGAGCAAGTCCTCTGCGGTGGCCGCTTGGTCCAGCATGACGGCAGCTTTGAAGGTGGAGATGACGGCCTGGATCTCCGCACCTTCGTTGTTCACCGCCTTGAGGTCGGCTTTGTCCCGCCAGAGGCCGTTGGGTGAGACGTAGGCGAGCGCCATGCCGCCCGCAGGCATCAGAGTCTTGCCATCCGCCGCCAGAGTGGCCAGGCGGCAGGGCCGCTGCTGCTCATCGAGCACTTCCGTGTCGATGTACCCGTAAAGCTTCGAGCGGTCGATCTTGCTGAGGTCGCAGGCGAAGGGGGTGCCTTGAAATTGAAGCTGCAGGGCGGGCATGAGGCGTTTTAGGAGCGCCCGTTGTGGAAGTCAATGCTACCAATCTGATGAATTTTCAGCGGCAGCAGCCCGGCCACTTTTTTAGTCCATATCTCTCACACCACTGGTAGTAGGCCATCACACTGCTTTGGTGATCGTCTCGACCAACTTGTGCGAGCTGCGGGTTAGCTGCGTAAGCTCTTGTCTTGGTCTGCCGAGCAGCAAGTGTTCGACATTCCGTGGGTTGCTTCTACGCTGCCAAACATGCCCCGCAGAACGCGTCATCCATCCTTCAGTGAAGACCAGCTTGAGCTGTTCGGCATGCAGGCCGCGCGCCCTTTGCTGGAAAGTCCGGCGTCAGATGTCGCGGTAGGCCAGGGGCAGGCGGGCCACCGGCTGGAACAGTCGGGGGACCCCATGATCTCACGGCGCTTCCTGGGCTGGGATAAACCTCTCGTGCAGGCGGTGTCGGCGCATCTCTCGGCAGATTGGGATGGAGGCGGTGCCCTGGACCTGAGTGACTGGCTGATCGTCGTGCCCACACGACACGCCAGCCGCCGTCTGCGGGAGGCACTCGCCGTCCATGCAGCCACCCGGCAGGCCGCCGTGCTGCCGCCGCTGACGGTGACGCCGGATTTCCTCACCTCACCGGAGCGGCTGCCAGAGGGAAAGGCTGCCGGCCAGGTGGAAACCATGCTTTTGTGGGCGGCGGAAATGCAACGGCTGGAGCTCGATGCTCACCGCCAGCTTTTCCCGGTGGATCCAGTGGAGCGCAGCTTCACCTGGGCACTGAAGACGGCGAATGACCTCCTGAAAGTGCGTGAGACACTGAATGAAAACGGCCTGAGTCTGGCGGATGTCTCCCGCATGCTCGACGACTCTGCGATGGAGCCGGAGCGCTGGCGGGATCTCGCACGGCTGGAGCGCCAGTGCCTGCGTGCGACGGAGGCAAATGGCTTCACGGACTGGCAGGTCGCCCGGCGGCGCGCAGCCACTGCAGGGCGGCTGCCGGACACGGTGAAGCGCATCCTCATCGCCGGCGTGCTGGACCCTTCCGTGCTGGCGATCCAGGCACTGGAACGCCACGCACGGTCCGTCCCAGTGGAGGTGCTCATCTTCGCGCCGCAACAGACACACCAAGATTTTTTTGACTCCTGGGGCCGCCCGATCTCCCCAGCCTGGCTGGCGGAGCCGATCCACATACCCACCCCGGAGAGCACCATTCACCAAGGCAGCACGCCGGCCGAGCAGGCTGCTGCGGTCATCGAGCTGCTGGCTGCCTACCCACACCCAGGCTCCGTGGCCGCCATCGGCGTGGCAGATGTGGAGGTAGTCGCACCGCTGGAGAAGGTTCTGAAGGAGCACGACATCGGTGCCTATGACCCCGCTGGACGGAGGATGGGCACCCACGGAGTCTTCCACCTGCTGCGCCTTTTCAGTCAACTGAGCGCCAGCCGCGCCTTCAGCACTGCGGCAGAGTTGATCCGCTGCCCGGACGTGGCGGAAACCATCCTCCACCGGCTGGCAGAGACCGCACCCCTGGACCGGCCAGGCCTGCCGCGCCTGCTCAGAGATCTGGATGAACTCGCCGTCAAGGCCCTGCCAGACACGCTGGATGACGCCATCGAACTGGCACCGCGTGCCCTGCGTGAGCCGGAGACGAGCCCGGTCATCGCAGGCCTGGCCTGGCTGGCAACTGCACTGGAAAAACTGGCGGGCCCGGCCTTCGGCACGGCGCTAACAGAATTCCTGGCCGAAGTCTTCTCTCTGCGCGACTTCCGTCTCGACCGACCTCAGGATGCAGTCTTTGCCGCAGCGGCAGATCAGATTTCCGAGGTGCTGGACGCGCTCGAAGGACCTGTGGAGCAGCTTTTTCCCGCATCACTGACAGCAGGCAACCGGCTGGAGCTCCTGCTCCGTGTGATGGAGGATCAAATCTTTTATCCGGAGCGTGCCGCGCGGGACATCGACCTGCAAGGCTGGCTCGAACTGCTCTGGGAGGACGCGCCACACCTCATCGTCACTGGCATGAACGACGGCAAGGTGCCTGAGTCGATCCTCAGCCATCAGTTCCTGCCTGACTCCGCACGCCGTGCGCTCGGCCTACGGCACAATGACACGCGCTTCGCCCGGGATGCCTGCCTCATGACCAGCATCATCGAGGTGCGGCGGCGCACCGAGGGGCGCGTGGATTTCATTTTTGGCCGCATCGGCGCGGCGGATGAGCCCCTGCGGCCCTCCCGCCTGCTGTTCCAGTGCCCTGAGGTGGACCTGCCGCAGCGCACGCTGCATTTCTTCAAAAAGCCGAAGCTGCGCAGTGATCCCATGCCTTGGCAACTGGCGTGGAGTCTCCAGCCGCCACCGCTGCCGGAGGCCGCGGTGGTTTTCCGCAAAATGAGCGTCACCCAGTTCCGGGATTACCTCGCCTGCCCGTTCCGCTTTTACCTGCGCCATGGCCTGAAGATGCAGGAGATCGACGCCACACGGACAGAGATGGACCCGATGGAGTTTGGCAATCTGCTGCACCAGGTGCTGGAAAAATTTGGTCGCGAGGGCCAGTCCGCCACTGCCACGAATGCAGACATGATCCGTGCCGAGTTTCACCGCCTGCTGGACAGTGAGCTGCACCGCCTCTTCGGCCCCCGGCTCTCCGTGCCTGTCACCATCCAGCGGGAGTCCGCGCGGCAGCGTCTGGCGGGCTGGGCGGAGTTTGAGGCGGCAGAGCGGGCGAAGGGCTGGCGCATCGTGGCCGCGGAGACACGCATCAGTCCAGAGGGAGATCCCTGGACGCTCGCGAACATGATCATCAGCGGCGTGGTGGACCGCGTGGAGCAGCATGAGCAGCACGGCATCCGCTTGATCGACTTCAAGACCTACTCCCCCACCGCAGCGCCGGGAGGTACGCGGAAGACCGTGGAGGACTACCACCTCGCGAAAATCAAGCGCACGGAAGACGCCGCCGACTTCCCGTCCTGGATGATCACGCGCAACAGCCGTGGCGAAGTCGCCCGCTGGACGGATCTGCAACTGCCGCTCTACCGCCTGGCCATGGAGCGCCACCACCCCGGTGCCAGGATACACACCGCCTACGCCACCCTGGGCAAGACCAAAGCTGACATCGGTCTGGATGCCTGGCCAGAGCTGGAAGGCTGGCAGCTCGCCAGTGCCAAAACCTGCGCCGAAGGCATCATCGCCGCCGTCCGCGCCCGCACCTTCTGGCCACCTTCGGAAAAGCTCCCGTATGGCGATGACTTCGGCCATCTCTTCTTCGGCGATCCGCTGAAGGCCGTGGATGCGAGTCTGATTTCAACCCAGGAAGACGCATGAGCACCCACAACGCCATCCCGAATGAAATGATTCTCGCTTCCGCGGGGTCTGGCAAAACGTGGCAACTGACGAACCGCTTCATCGCTCTGATGGCGCAGCAGTTGCTGGCAGGGAAAGAGGTCAGGCCGGAGCGCATCGTGGCGGTGACCTTCACCCGAAAGGCGGCGGGGGAGTTCTTTGACTCCATCCTGGTGAAGCTCGCGAAAGCGGCCTCGGACCCTGCGTTTGCTAAATCCCTCGTGGGAGATGAAACGGTCGATCCCGAAGTGGTGAATGACCCGCTGCGGCCGATCATGCGTGAGCTCTCACAGGCAGACTTTCGGCAGTTGCTGCGCGTTTTCATCTCACGCATGCCACGCTTGTTCCTGGGCACGCTGGACAGCTTCTTTTCGTCGATCCTGCGCAGTTTCCCGGCAGAATTTGGCCTAGCGGGTGATTTTGAGATCCTGAGTGACCACCTCGGCGCGGTGGAGCGTGAACGCGTGTATCGCATGGTCTTCCAGCGCAGCCTGCCGGGCCTCAAAACGCGCGCTGAGGGCGTAGGAGCGCAAAAGGAGTTCTTGGAGGCCTTCCGCCGCGCCACCTTTGGCAGGGAGGAGGCCAGCATACGCTCCGTGCTGGATCAGTTCGTCGAAAATCAGCATGAAATCCTCCTGCACGCCGCCCGGGAAGAGCTGTGGGGAAACACGAAGGTGATCTGGCCGAAGGGCTGCCGCTGGCTCGGGGTGAAGGTGGACTTAAAAGCGGAACTCGCCCGGCTCTTCGAGGTCTTCAGCCAGGAGGGCATCAGTGCGGAGAAGTGGGAGTTCTGGGAGGAATTTCAGGATGAAGCGCTGGCGCATGTGCCGGGCAGCAGCCTGCCGCGCCGGATGAAAGATTTCATCGGCAAGCTGCTGTCCGTCTGGCCCCAACTAGAGGCAGAGGAGTGTGCCATCATGGTCAATCGGCAAAACCAGGTCCTGGGTGCTGAGTCCTGCGAGTTGCTCAACGCCATCGTCACCCACCTCGTCGGCGCTGAAATCGCCGTGCGGCTGGAGCGGACGCAGGGCGTGTGGCAGGTGCTGAACTTGTTCGAGAAAAACTGGTCCCAGCAGGTGCGGCGCCGGGGAAAACTGACCTTCCAGGACATGGAGCTCATCCTCGCAGGGCATGAATTTGCGGCGGATCTGCCGCGGCCCATGCTCTCCCAGGTGCCGGGTGAAGAGGAGCGCCTGCGCATCGACTACCGCCTGGATGCGCGCTACGATCACTGGCTGCTGGATGAATTTCAGGACACCAACTATGTCCAGTGGTCCGTCATCGAAAATCTGATCGACGAGGCCGTGCAGGATACTTCTGACGAGCGCACCCTCTTCCAGGTCGGGGATGTAAAACAGGCCATCTACGCCTGGCGCGGCGGTGACACGCGGCTGTTTCATGATGTCTTCTCACGCTACAACGCGGGCACGGAGCCCCGCATCAAGGCACGCCCGCTGAATGTCTCCTGGCGCTCCGGCCATGATGTCATCGACCTGGTGAACCGGGTTTTTGGCAATGACCGAGCCTTTGGCGAACTCGCGCTGCCCAGAGAGGCCCGCACCCGCTGGCAGTGGCGCGAACATACCGTGGCGGGCATCCATGCCGACCTACCAGGCTATGCCGTACTCCTGCAGCCCGAGGCGGCTGGGGGTGAAAAAGTGGAGGAGGAAGACCACTTCGCACTCGTCTCCGGTCTGCTGGAGGAAATTCAGCCCGTCGCCCGTGGGCTGAGCTGCGCCATCCTGGTGCAGGCAAACAGCACCGCCCGCGCTCTGGTGGACTATTTGCGTGCGCATTCGCCCTCACGAATTCCGGTCATGTGCGAGTCTGAAATCGCTGTGGCTACGGATAATCCGCTCACCCTCGCCCTACTCAGCCTGCTGAAATGCGCGGCCCATCCAGGCGATACCCTGGCCTGGCAGCATCTGCGCATGACACCCTTTCTCAGCCTCTTTGAAGCGGCAGAGATGACGCCCGGCAAACTGGCTGCCGAGGTGCTGAGACAGGTCTTTGACGACGGTTTTGAGACCACTCTCCGCCACTGGCTGGGGGAGCTGGCACACCACGGCATCCGCTTGGATGCCTTCAGCCACCGCCGAGCGGAGGACTTCGCACTCGCAGCCCGCCTCTTTGATCAGGGTGGGAGCCGGGACATCGACGAATTCCTGGCCTATGCTGGGCGCTACACCGTGCGCGAGCCTGACACGCGCAATGCCGTGCAGATCATGACGATTCACAAGTCCAAGGGTCTGACCTTTGACTGCGTGCTTCTGCCTGACCTGGAAGGCAGCTCCCTGAGCACCGTGCGTCGTGGTATCGGCGTGAAGCGCGGCAAAAAAAGGCAGGTGGAGTGGGTCTTTGACCTGCCGCCCAGTGACATCGTCAAACAGGACCCCGTGCTGGCAAAGTATCGCGAAGAGCGGGAAGCCGAGGCCGCCTACGAGGAACTGTGCAAATTCTACGTGGCGCTCACCCGTGCCAAATACGCCAACTACCTCATCACCGCCCCACGCACGAGCAACTCAAAGTCGAACAACTTCATCAAGCTGCTGGACGTCACGCTCGGTGGTGCCAAACCCGAGGCATCAAACTTCGGTGGTGTGGCAGCAGACATCGTCTTCGAAAGTGCCACGACTGCGACCAACCGCCGCTGGTTTGAAACCCTGCTGCCCAAGCCAGAGCCAGAAATCGAGACCACGGCCGTCCTGGCGGTCACGGCGGAGGGCCGACTGCGACCACAACGCCGCACGCCCAGCGGCTCGGAAACAAGCACCGTCACCGCGAAGCAGTTGTTCTCCCGTGGCGGGAGGTTCGCCCGCGCCTACGGTACCCTCGTCCACGCCTACTTTGAGCAGATCGAATGGCTGGATGAGATGGACCAACCCACCCTGGACAAGCTTTGGGCCGCCCTGCCCTGCGCGGATGAAACGCTGCGCGCCCGCGCCCGTCAGGAAGCAATGCGCTGCCTGGAGTCCCCCGTCACTCGGCAGACCCTCAACCGCCCATCGCCCCAGGCAGAGTGCTGGCGTGAAAAGCGCTTCGAAATCCTGCTCAACGATGAATGGCTCTCCGGCACCTTCGACCGAGTCATGATCGAGCCCGACCGCGCCACCATCCTCGACTTCAAGACGGACAAAGTCGATGCAGAGGCCGACTTCACCGCACGCGTCAACGGCTACCGCCCCCAACTCCTAACCTATCGTGAAGTACTCTCCCGCATGACCGGCCTCCGGCATGAGGCGATCCATTGTCGGTTACTCTTCACCCACCGTTGCGAGGTGGTGACCGTGTCGTAGCACGAGACCTCCGGCCCCTCTCCCCTACGGAGCATCTGAGATCCTCGCAGCTCTCATTCTGAGAGAAGTTTGGGACTCAGAACTCCTCAGCCAGAAATAGCACGGATACAGCAGCCACCCCTCTTGTTGGTTGATGCGATTACAGGCAAAACTTGGTGGCGGGACAGCAGATTCCAAGTTTTATGCGGTCAGGATCTGGCTTAAAGGAGAGGTCATGCCTTTCTCCTCCCTCGGTCTGTCGGCACCGCTCGCCAGTGCGGTAGCCCAGTTTGTCTTCCCAACTCCTGTTCAAAGCGCTGCCATCCCCGTGGCACTGAAGGGCGGAGATGTGCTGGCGACGGCGCAGACGGGTTCAGGCAAAACGATGGCGTTTGTGCTGCCGCTGCTTCAGCGCTGGCTTTCCACACGACTGGAAAGACCTCGGCGTGTCCACACGCTGATTCTCGTGCCCACGCGGGAACTGGCGGCGCAGGTCACGGAGACGGTGCTGCGCTGCTCGGTGCATCTGCCGGAGCGGATCAAGGTGGTGAGCGCGTTCGGCGGAGTCTCGATCAACCCACAGATGATGGCGCTGCGCGGCGGGGCGGACTTTGTAATCGCGACGCCGGGGCGTTTGCTCGATCTCGTGAATCACAATGCGGTGCATCTTTCCCATGTCTCCGCGCTGGTGCTGGATGAGGCGGATCGGCTGCTGGACCTCGGATTTGCGGATGAACTGAAGCGCGTGCTCGCACTGCTGCCGAAGCGTCGGCAAAACCTGCTGTTCTCCGCGACGTTCCCCGAGGCGGTTCAAACCTTGGCGAAGGAACTGCTGAATGAGCCGACAGTGATCGAGATCGAAAGCGCGCCAACTGAAATGCCGATCATCGAGCAGCGCGCCATCGAGGTGGACACCGCCCAGCGCACGCCGCTGCTGCGGCATTTGATCAAGTCCGAAGGCTGGAAGCGCGTGCTCGTTTTCGTCGCCAAGCAATACAGCGCCGAGCATGTGGCTGACAAGCTACGGCGCAGCGGCATCGGCGCGTTGGCCTTTCATGGCGAACTCAGTCAAGGCGCGCGCAGTCAGGCTTTGGCGGACTTCAAGGATTCGCACATCCAGGTGCTCGTCGCCACGGATCTCGCGGGTCGTGGGTTGGACATCGTGCAGTTGCCTGTAGTGGTGAATTACGACCTGCCTCGTTCGGCGGTGGATTACACGCATCGTATCGGCCGCACCGGCCGTGCTGGTGAGGCCGGGCTCGCCGTGAGCTTCATCACGGCGGAGTCCCATGCGCACTTCTGCCCGATTGAAAAGCGCAATCATCTGAGCATTGCCCGCGAGCAGATCCCTGGCTTTGAGCCTGAGGAACTGGCACCACCGCCTTCACCGAGCACGGGTGGCATCAAAGGCCGCCGCAAGAGCAAGAAGGACAAACTGCGCGAGGCTGCTGCGAGAGCGGGAACCTCTGGTGCTCGCTAAACGAGACCTTCCTTCAGAGCCTTCGCGACTGCTCCCGTGCGCGTGTTGACCTCCAGCTTCTCGTAAATGCGACGGAGGTAGGTATCGACCGTGTGAATGCTGAGCGTGAGCTTGTCCGCGATCTCCTTTTTGATCAGGCCGGTGGTCATGAGCTGGAGGATCTCTTTCTCGCGTTCGCTGAGACCGTAGTCGCTCTGCTTTGGGGCGAGCTTCGAAAACATATCGAGCACGCGACGGGCGATGCGCGGGGTCATCGGAGAGCCGCCTTCGAGGGCATCGCGCACGGCCTGCGTGATGTCTGCAGCACCGCTGGTTTTCAAAAGATAACCTGCGGCTCCGGCACAGATGGCACGGAAGACTTTATCATCGTCCTCAAAGACGGTGAGAATGACGATGAGGGTTGTCGGTGCGCGTTCTTTGATGAGGCGGATGCCATCCAACCCGCTCATGCCGGGCAGGCCGACATCGAGCAGGATCAAATCAGGCGCGTCATCATGACCGAGGGCGTTGAGGACTT
>CAYMHJ010000201.1:0-11884 GCA_964390165.1 uncultured Prosthecobacter sp.
CATGTCGGTGTCGAAGATGAGCCGCACCGGCTCCGCTTGAGCGAGGCCGCACAACAGAAGAGAGAGGAGCAGATGTTTCATGGATGAAGAATAAGCGGGGGGCGAAAAGACCTGTGTCCATGGTTACGGTGTAGATCGGTGCTGTCACACGAGCTTTCATCATGGCTGGCGGTGCAATACATGCTTATCTCACGTCATCCATGAACCCACTCCCCCCACGTCCCCGCCTTGTTCTGCGTGCAGGTTTTGCAGGCCGTCGCGAACTCTCTGATTCCGAAACCCACGTTTTGGATGAATCCCTCGACCTCATCCTCCCCAGCCTGGGGCATCGCCTGGCCGCTCTGGCTCCGGGGGTGCCTTTTGAGGACGGCGCAGTGCCGCCCATCACCTCCTTTTACTCGAAGGACTGCCCGACGCTGCGTTTGATCACCGGATTATGCGAGGGTGCGGATGACCGTGCCAGTCTGGCCCTGGACCGTCTGCAAAGCCAGTGTACCCTGCCGCAGGCGGGAACCGGTAGCATCGCTGGTTGCTTGCAGACAGAGCTCGGCGTGGTGCTGCCCTTCGCTCCGGAGGCTTACCGCCGCAGCCGCTCCACGTCTTTCCTGCCCCGGTTCGACCAGCTTCTGGCCGAGTGCGCCTGGGTCATCGCGTTGGATGGGATCTACGACAAACCGGCGCCCGACACCAGCCTGGCGAAAAGACGCCGCGCCCGTGCCTACCGGGCTCAGTCCGCCGTGCTCCTGCGCCAGAGTGATGTTCTCATCGCTGCGGCAAATCCCGACGACGATGGCCGCGCGGGCGGCACGATGGAGACCGTGCGCGAGGCGCTGGCCTTTGACCTGCCGGTGATCTTCATCCACACGGGGAAAACCAGCGCCGCTGAGGCCATCTACCTCATTGAGCCGGAAGATCTCGTCCCGAACGTGCTCGCCAGCCTGGCTCCCTCCAGCGCCGAGCGCACGGAGAAGCTCCACACATGGATCACCCACCTCACCGCCGACCCCGATGCGGGACTCTCCGCAGGTTCCCATCAGGCCGAGGAAGCCCGCAAACACGGAGAGCAGGTCCTCACCGAATTCTTCGACGAACCTACCAGTCCCGATGCCGCTGCGGCCCGGCGTCTCAGCAAGTGGCGAAAGGCCGCTTGGGCAGTGTTTGAGGGCAGGTTCAAAAAAGGCCCCAAAGCCGAGTCTGACCCGCCCTTGGAGCCCTATGCTGCCTATCGGAAACGCGCCACCAGCCTGAACTACCACTACGCCGGTCTCTACCGCGGCGCTTTCTTTCTGAACTACGTCGTCGCCATCACCGCCGTCATCCTGGCGGCCATCAGCCTCACTCTGCTCGGCACCGCTGGACACAGTCCTCTGGCGGAGGAGATCGCCGCCGTTCTGAAGACCGCTGGAATCACGCCGAAAGACGTGGCCGTCAGCCCGCAGCCTCAGTCCTGGCTGGTGCCTTTGCTGATCACCCTCGCGGTCAGCAAGATCGGCCTGCTGTTCTTCATCTTCTTCAATACCCGGTCTGCCAACCAACACCACTGGAACGACCGCGCCATCGACACCCGCTACCTGGCGGAGCGCCTCCGCGCCATGTTTTACCTCCCGCTCGCGGGCAGCCAGCAGCCGCCCGCCGCCGCTCCGCCCCAGTTCGCCTCTCGTGCCGTCCGCCAGAGTGCGGTGGACTGGTTGTTTGATGCCATCGTCCGCTCCGTCTCTCCGGCAGAGTTGGCAGCCGCCCAGCCCGCGCAGATTCCCAGCCATGATGGCACCTCCACCGTCCAGATGCGCCATTTGCTCACCCCGCAGCCCAGGGAGACCATCACCCTCGTGCGCGACTCCTGGATCACCTTCCAGGCGGACTACCATGAGGGCAATATGAAGACCATGCACGCCATGCACCACGGCCTAGAGCAGTGGCAGAAATTCCTTGGCTGGAGCGTCATCACCATCGTCGCGCTCGACATCGTCCTGCTGTTCATCAAGGTCTTTCACTGGCCCCACGAGCTCTACTCCTTTGCCAAGGCCGCCACTCCCTGGCTCATCGCCGCCTCCGCCGTCCTCCCGGCCATCGTCGCCGCCCTCAGCGGCATCCGCTTTCAGTCGGAGTGCCAGGCCCTGGCGGAGCGCTCCGGTCTGATGAATGCGATCCTAGTCGGCCACAAAAAGTCGAAAGCCGATTCTCCGTCAGAGTCAGATCAGCCCACAGGAGAAAAGAAAAGTCCGCCCAAAAAAACCGACCGCTACACCCAGGCAGACGATCTCGCCCTCTCCATCGCCAAAGAGACCGCCGTTCCCGCCTCTGATCTCGGCAGTTGGTCCCATGATGTCCTGCGCTTCACCGAGCACCTGGCCACCGACTTTGTCCAGGAGGCCGCCGAGTGGTCCGTCGTCTATGCCAAGGAAGTCAGCGAACCCGGCTGAAGCCACCCGTAGCTGCTCCCGCAAGGGCGTGGCACCCTTTGAGTCCGCCCCATGCTCCCCGACGCCCTCACCCTCTACCTACCAGACGGTTCTGCCACCGGCCTGCCGCTGCACCTGCGCCTCATCCCCGCCTGCCCGCAGGGCTTCCTCATGGGCTCGCGCGACGGCAACGACAGTGAGCAGCCGCGCCACCGGGTCATCATCCCGCGTCCGTTTTACCTCGGCACCTACCCCGTGACTCAAGCGCAGTTCGCCTGCTTCCTGCCGGAGCATAATAATCACTTACCCCGCAAGCCAAACCATCCGGCGATGGCCGTTGGCTGGGATGAAGCGCGCGACTTCATGGCCTGGCTAAAGCCCCACGCCCAAAACCTGCCATCGGGCAGGGAGCCTCGCCTACCCTGCGAGGCTGAGTGGGAGTATGCCTGCCGGGCGGGGACGGAGACGGAGTATTGGAGTGGCGATGGCGAGACCGCACTGCGGGAGGTAGACTGGTATGAAGAAAACTCGGAGCACCACACACATCCAGTTGGAGTGAAGGGCAAACCGAATCCCTGGGGCCTGCACGACTTGCACGGAAATGTCTTGGAGTGGTGCGCCGATGTTTGGGACCCTAGGGCCTATGTGAAGCGCCCCGACGGCTGGGCGGCTACTGCCTGGACCCGTGAAGACGCCGGGAATGATGCCGAGTATTCGGAGGACTTTGATCCCGAGAGAGAGCACCCGTTCCACGTCATGCGCGGCGGCTACTGGGGCCACGGCACCTGGTTGTGCCGCTCCGCATACCGCACCGCGCGTCATACTCACTTACGCTACAGGGCCGATGGCTTCCGGGTGCTGCTGGCCCTCCCCGGTCCGGTGGCGGAGCCAGAAGAACAAGCCAGGCAAGGCGGAGGCCTGGAGGGAGCGGGAGGGAGGGACGACCGACCTGGCGACCGGAAGGCCGGAGCCGGGCTCGATCCCCTCGACGTGCTGCGCAAACCCAAACCCTGACCCGCGTAGCGGTCGAATTTTTTCTGAAAATCACCCCTTCATGAAAGCCATCGGAGGCCTTTTTGACCGCATCACCACCTACGACAACGTGGCCTCCGCCGCCTGGCGTGCGGCGCAGGGAAAGCGGGACCGCAGCGCCGTGCGGTCCTTCTTTTCCCGCTTCGAGGAAAACGTCAACCGCCTCCCCCGCGAGCTGGCCTCCGGGGACTTTCGCTTTGACGGCTACAGCGCCTTCCCCATCCGCGATCCGAAAACGCGGCTCATCCATGCCCCCTCTTTTCGTGACCGGGTGGCGCACCACGCCCTGATCGCCGTTCTGGGGCCGGTCTTTGAAAAGGGGGCCATCCACCACAGCTACGCCTGCCGGTCCGGGAAGGGGCAGCACGCCGCGCTGGCGCAGGTGCGGCAGTGGGTGCGGCGGGACGATGCCTTTTTCAAAGCCGACGTGGCCAAGTACTACGACTCCATCCCCCACGCGCTGCTGTGTCAGGCTCTGGCCCGGCGCTTCCGGGAGCGGCGGGTGCTGGCCCTGCTGGACCGCCTGCTCGGCTCCTACAGCCACCACCCCGGCCATGGCCTGCCGATTGGCGCATTGACCAGCCAGTACCTGGGGAATTTTTATCTGGAGCCGGTGGACCATTGGGTGCAAGAGGAGTTGGGAATCTCCCGCTACACCCGCTACATGGATGACATGCTGCTCCTTGCTGAACCCACCCGCCTGCGCGCGGCCCGCCCCGCTCTGGCCGCGCGTCTGGCGGAGCTGGGACTGACTGTCAAAAACGGCGGTGTGCTGAACCACGCCGCCCAGGGCATTCCCCGGCTCGGCTTCACCGTCTATCCCGACCGCCTCCGGCTGAATGCCCAGGGCCGCCGCAGGCTGCGCCGCCGCTTTCACCAGATCGAGCGGGCTGGGTTGGGCGAATCCGAGCTCCAGGCGCGCATCACCGCCCTCTTTGCCCACGCACAGGTGGCCGATGATGCCGCCTGGCGGCGCGTGGTCTGCCAGTTTTCACGCTTTGGGGACACGCCGGAGCCCGAACCGCGTCATGCGCGGCGGCTCCTGGAACAACACCGCCAGGAGGTGCCGATCCGCCTACCGCAACAGGAGGCACCCGCGCAACCGCAACAGGAACCAGGGCTTCCGAGTCCTGCTGGCCCTCCCCGGCACGATGGCGTGGACTCGCCACCGGACGACGCGTGTTCCCGCGCTCCAGCCTCACCCGAGGCTGGGGACAAAACCAGGGGTAAGACCCCGCCGCCCGCCGATAGACGCGCCTGGATGGGCGTGACGAAGGTGGACGGCGGGGCACTCCACCACCCGGAGGGTCCGCTGTCATGAGTTCTGTTTTCATTCCCGTCGAGCCGACCCCGCCCATCGAGCTGGCGGCGGGTATCACCATGGATTTCCAGGTGATTCCACCCGTCAGCGTCCAGGAAGCCGCGCATGAGGCCGACCAGCCGCTCTCGTTTCTCATGGGCTCGCGGGGTTACGGCAGCGACGAACAACCGCGCCACCGGGTCATCATCCCGCGTCCGTTTTACCTCGGCACCTTCCCGGTCACGCAGGCGCAGTTCGCCGTCTGGACGGGCAGCGCGGACTATGCAGAGTGGTTTGCCGGAGCCCATGAACGCCAGGAGGTGGATAAAAGCACCCCACACCAAAACAGCTTCTCCGGCTCCCCCCTGCTGCCCGCAGAGAACCTGAGCTGGTATGAAGCCAAGGCCTTTCTACGCTGGCTGAACCGAAGCGGAAAACTGCCCGCTGGACTGGAAGCCCGCCTGCCCTGCGAGGCGGAATGGGAGTATGCCTGCCGCGCAGGGACGGAGACGGAGTACTGGAGTGGCGATGGCGAAGCGGCGCTGCGGGAGGTGGGCTGGTATGATGGGAACTCGGCGAGCCGCACGCATCCGGTGGGAGAGAAGGGCAGACCGAATCCCTGGGGCCTGCACGACATACTCGGAAACGTGGTGGAATGGTGCGAAGACAGCGGTGATTACGATGCCCTTTACAATGCTTATGCGAAACGACCAGATGGCTGGGTGGCATCCGGCCGGGAAGCGACGAATGGATTTGTCTGCTCTATCCGTGGCGGGGCTTGGAACATGGACGCCAACGCCTGCATCTCCGATACTAGAGGCGAGTGCCCCCCAGGCCGCCGCTGGGGGTTCCTGGGCTTTCGAGTCCTACTAGCTCTCTCCGGTTCTGTGGCGAAGCCAAAAGAACCAGCCAGCCAAGGCGGAGGCCTGGAGGGAGCAGGAGAGATGGACGACAGATCTGGCGACGGGAAGGCTGGAGCAGGGCCTGGGGATCTCGACGCCCTACGCAAACCAAAAACCATCTCGCGTAGCGGGCGAAATTTTTCCCACCCATGATGCCATTTCACCTTTTCCAATATCCGCTGCCCGGTTCCGGGGATTTGAGTTTTGTCGAGGGCTTCGGCCCGGCTGGAAAAGAACGGCCACGTCTCCTGGACCTTTTATCTTCTCCGCTGAACCCTACCACCTGACTCTTTACCGCCATGTCCGAAGCCCCCTCTGATCCCCGCCTGATTTACGCCCCCGAGACGCCGCCCGACTGGTCCACCTACGACGAGCGCGTGACCACGATCCACCTTGGCACTCCGGGCGGTGACAAAACGCTCTCCATCTCCCTGTCGGCCGATCTAGCCACTCGCTTTCCCCAGCTAACCCACCTGCGGCTCTGGAACGTGGACGTGAGCGAGCTGCCACCGCTGCCGGTTGGGCTGGAGTGTCTTGAGCTCGTCAAATGCCCGCGCCTGACGCACCTGCCCGCGCTGCCCGCCAGCCTGGAGGAACTCCTGGTGGATGAGTTGCCAGAACTCTCCAACCTGGCCCTGCCCGCCAGCTTTCCCTCTCTCTGGGACATCAGCCTGAAAGGCTGCGCTGCCCTGCCGCAGAAGACGCTGGAGGATCTCCTGACGCGCAGCCCAGCCCTGCGCTGGCTGGACCTTTCCCGATGTGCTGGACTGACCGCCATCAAGTCCTGGCCCGCGACGCTGGAAAAGGTGATCTTGAATAACTGCGCCAACCTGAAAGGGCTGCCGAAGCGCTGGCCAGCCAAGCTGCGTCGTCTGGAACTGGAATATGCGACTGGTCTGTCAGCGTTGCCAGATTTCACTCTTTGGCCGGATTATCTGAACCTGGCTGGCACCGCCAATCTCACGCACCTGGGCCGCCCCAAGGCGCTGCGGACGCTTTTCCTGCATGGCTCCGGCATCATGGTGCCTCCCGCCAGCGAGCATGGTCGGCAGCGGGACGAAAACGTGGCGGAGCGGACGCTGCGCTACTACGACGACATAGACCTCTGCGGAAGCGGGGAGGTGAAGCGTTGCAAGCTGCTGATGCTGGGCAATGGAGGTGCGGGCAAAACCTCGCTGTCCCTGGCCCTGAAAGGGATGGACGCCGCCCTGGCGGAGAAGCATGGCAGCACCCACGGGGTGCAGTTTTGGGACCGCACGATTTGTGCGCGGGTGGACGGGGCCTTTGATGAGGATGTACATCTCCACCTGTGGGATTTCGGCGGCCAGGAGATCTATCATCAGACCCACCGTCTCTTCATGAGCCGGGGCGCGGTGTTCGTCGTGCTCTGGGACCCCAAACAGGATGGCTGCCAGCCGCCGCCGAATGAAGAGGGCTACCAGGACGAGTGGCGGCCGCTGCAATACTGGCTGGACTTCATTCATTTAGCCTGCCCATGGAAACCCCGCATCGCCATCGTGTGCAGCTCTCACTCGGAGCTGACGGAAGAACTGAAAGCTCAGTTCCAAGAGCAGGTATCCGAAGCTTATCGTGAGCTGCCTGTTTACCCGGTGAACTCCTGGACGCGGGAAGGCCAACTCCCGAAACTGGAAGAGTGGCTGGAGGAGAATGTGGGAGCCGTGGTGACCAGCCAGGGGACGGCCGTGCCCGCCTACTGGGAGATCGCCCAAGACCTGGTGGGAACCTGGCTGCCACCGCTGAACCCGGACAAGCCGACAGAACCGCAAATGGCCCGCTACAACGAGATGAGCATGGAGGACTTCGCCCATCATCTGGAGTCGCGCATGAAGGACGTGATGGCCTCCGCAGAGGCAGAGAAGTTCCCCGAACTGGCAGCCGCCATGCAGGCGGGTTCCTTTGAACTGACGCCGGACCGCCTGCGCCGGACGCTGGAGTTCCTGACCAACAGCGGCTGGCTCTACTGGGATGAGAAGCTCTTCGACCAACGGGTGATCATCGGCCAGCAATGGGCGCTGAATGGCATCTACACGGTGCTGGATCGGCGGGAAGGATCGCGGGTGTATCAGGAACTCGATGCCGCAGACGGGCAGTTCACCCGGCCTCAGCTCGATGAATGGATTTGGCAAGAGGCGGGTTACAGTGAGCAACAGCAGGAACTGCTGCTGAGCTTCATGAGACAGGTCGGGGTGTGCTTCCGGCTGGTGTCAGAATCTGATTCGTATTGGCGGGAGCCTGTCTATAAGGCCTTCATGCACCTGCCGACTGCGCGTGAGCTGCGGCTGCAACGAAAATTTGACCAAAACCTGGATGCTAGCCGTGAAACGATCCGCTGTGACCTGCTGCATAGGGGTCACTGGCACGAGTGGCTGAAGCACATGGGCGAAATCTACGGAACAGACGGTGTTTATGCCCGGGATGGCTTTTCCATGATCAACAAGGACGGGCAGCACCTCTGCGTGGTCGTTGATTTTGAGACGCCGCTCTCAAGCGACGGGAAGAGCCGAAGAGGGCTGGGGGGCATGATCGAGGTGCAGGTGGCGGGACTGGAGGCTGAAACCTTGCTGGAGAAACTCAGCGCTGACCTTGCTGGCTATCTCCCAGGCGGCACGCCGAAGGAGTCTCGCCACGAAGAGCCTGCTGCCCTTCCAGCAGGGCCAAAAGCGGATCGTCTGCGCTTGTTTGTGTCCTACACCTGGAATCCGAGGAAGACGGGCCAGGAAGGCGAGAACCTCGTCGAGGAACCCGTGACAGCCGACTATGAAGAGGCGGTGGACCTTCTCGAAAACGCCCTGGAGGCTGACAACAGGGTTGTGGAGGTGCTGCGAGACAAATCGGTGCTGAAAGCAGGGGATTCCATCATGAATTACATCGCCCAGATCAAGGAGGCGGAGAAGGTCCTGATCGTTCATAGCGACAAGTATTGGCGTTCCCCCTACTGCATGCACGAGCTGTGTGCGGTGTTGAGAAGTTTCGGTGAACGACCCCAGCACAGGAATAACACGCTGCTCTTCCTCGGGCTGCCCAATAGTGGCATCGACAACGATGCAACCGTTTGTAGCTACGAAGCTTTCTGGGCAGCATTTTCCAGCGAAAAGTTCCCCACCCGAATGCGAAAGGTCACCACACCTGATGGCCTCAAATTCGCCGCACTGAATCTGCTGAAGAATGAAATTGCCGAAATCCACGATGCGAGTCACTCCATGAGGTGGCAGGCTGGAAAAGGCGCTGAATTTGTGGCCTGGGTGAAGACTCATCTCGGCCTGAGCCGGAAGCTGCCGAAATTCTGATCACTGTCCCCACTATGCCCGACGCCCCGCTTCTCCCCACGCCTGCCGAAATGATCATGCATTTGGACCGGCATGTTTACGGCCAGACGCGGGCGAAGCAGGACCTGGCGGTCGCGGTTTACAATCACTACCTGGCGCAGGCGGTGCGGGATGAGAGCGGAGAGGACTTGGGGCGTTTTCACATCCTGCTGATCGGCCCGACGGGCGTGGGCAAGACGCATCTGGTGAAGACGCTGGCGGATTTTCTCGGCGTGCCGGTGGGCTTTGCCAGTGCGGCGGGGCTGGTGGAGAGCGGTTACAAGGGCAACAGCGTGGACACGGTGCTCCGCGCCCTGATGACCCGCGCCGGAGGCGACCCGAAGAAAGCGGAGCGCGGCATCGTGTTCATTGATGAGATCGACAAAATCCGCCGCCAGGAGACCGGCGGGCGGGATGTGAGCGGCGAGGGCGTGCAAAACGCGCTGCTGACCTTTCTGGATGGCCGCCGCACCCGTGGCATGGAGGGCTACGAGTATGCGGAGATCGACACTAGCCGCCTGCTCTTTGTCTGCACCGGGGCCTTTGTGGGCCTGGAGAAGATCGTGGAGAGCCGCCTGGGCCGGGGACGGCAGCGCATCGGCTTTCACGCCCGTCCGCAGGAAACCCCGGCGGAGTATCCTGACCAGCCGGTCTATGAGGCGCTCTGCCAGGCGGGCACGGGCGATCTGGTGGCTTTTGGCATGATCCCGGAGTTCATCGGCCGCTTTGCCACGATCTCCGTGCTGCACGAGCTGTCCCGCGAGGCCCTGCGTGCCATTTTGACCACAGGCATCGAGCAATCCGCGCTGAGTCGGCAGACGCGATTGGCCGCGCTGCACGGCATGCGGCTGAGCTTTGACGCCGCCGCGCTGGAAGCCCTGGCCGATGAAGCCGCCGCACTCGGCACCGGAGCACGTGGCCTGGCCCGCCTCATCGGCAAGGTGGTGGACGCCGTGGATCATCGCTGGCCGGAACTCGCCGACGAGGGCGTGACCGAAGTGCGCGTGACCGCAGGCACTGTGCTGCGCGGTGAAGCCCCCGCACTGGAGCACAGGCCGCTGGCCGCCACTCCACGCCAGGATGCCGACCTTCGTGCCCGCAGCCTGCGCGGTCTGCCGCCGCGTCCCGCGCCCGTGCTGCGCAGCAGCCCCCAGCCAGGTCACACCGACACCTCCGGCTGGTCCGACCAACGTCTGCGCGAGGGCATCGAGCACCTGAAGCAGGCGAAGCTGGACTGGCCGAACACCACCGGCAGCGCCCGCGAGTGGTGGGAGGCCTTTGAAACAGAAAACCAAGGCCGCGAAGCGCTGGTCTATCGCCTGGCCGAAGAGATCGCCACTCGCAAAGCCACCATCACGGACTTCTTCCTCGCCTCCATCTACGCCGACACGGACAGCATCACCGCCACGCTGCACTACCTAGACTACATGCGGGCGAAGAAGGGTGCGGGAGATGCTCAGGGAGGTGGGGCGTGAAAAACAGGCCATCATGATCTTCCTAGCCCATGCCTTTGAGAATCGGGCACTCGTGCAGCGAGTGGAGCAACGGCTGCGTGAAGAAAACATGACGCCGTGGGTAGCTCCAGGCGCCGTCGAGGCAGGCCTGCACTGGATGGCGGAAGTGGTGAGGGGCATAGAGTCTTCGCCCTACTTCGTGTGCCTGATTACCAAGGAGGCAAACCACTCCGAACATGTTCAAAGAGAGCTGGGGCTGGCGCAGGAACGGAACAAACGCATCATTCCGGTCGTGATAGGGCGCTTTCGATTGAGCGAAGCCTTTCAGTACATGCTGACAGGTCTTCACCACACGCGTGTGCCAGCGCGGGGCAAGGGAGCTGGGGCGGCTGCAATCGTCAGGGAGATCATGAAGGTTGTTCGGTCTCCCCGTAGTTCTATGGTATCTGGAGGCACGAATGAAGCGGAGGCTGCGGTACAGCGTGCAGACCACCTGGCATCCTCAGGTCTGCCTCAGTTATTTGGTGTGAACTACATGCGGCTTTTTGGAGCATTGGAAGTTCCCTTTTTGATGGACCTGATGGGTGCCAATTTTCGGTTCGAAAAAGCCTTTGATCCGTTTCTCCGGCTCGAACCGTCACTGGGCGTTCACGTTGCCAGACGGGAACTGGTGGACTTTTGGAAAAGGGAGTGGCCATACAAGAAGGCTCGTCCCCTGCTCAATCCACTCTGGTGTGACATAGCCGGCCAAAAGGAAGAGGGTAAGAGACTGTATTGGCGTGCGCTCAATGGCACGGCTTTGGACATTGCAGGCTATGCGAGCCATCCAGACATCGACGAGGATGGCGAGCACTGGGAAAGAGCGGCCAGAGCGCAGGGCCTGCGAATCACTTCTAAAGTTCTTCAGCAGAAGAAATTCACTCGCTCAGCAGAGGTGGGATTCTTGTTCGGCATCTTTGAGTATCGAGGCAAGAAGACACAGACCAACGTCACCCTGGATCTTGAGCAGTGGAAGAATCCATTGGTGAGAGATGACCGGTTCCTTGAGCCTCGCCCTTTTCGGAAGAACCGTCTGCGGATCATGGCAGAAGCGTTGGCATTGAAGGAAGGTCTCCAGGGGCCGAAAGGAGTCTCCACCAAGCTTTCTTTGAAGTTGGCAGAGGTGCGCCCCAAGGATTGCTTCATCACACTGCTACAAGTATACCGGGAACGAGGAGATGGATTGCCGCGTTTTCATCTAACCGACGCCCATTTGCCCAAGCAGTGGACTTGGACCTCGAATGACGGGGTAAATCAGCATGAGGGAATCAGGCCGCCAGCTGGGCTTTCCGCAGCACGTATTCAAGTGCCAAGCGGTTGGTTCGGGCAATAGCTTCTCACTTTGATATCGACGGAGGTTGGATGGTGAGATGAACGATGGCTTCCAAGGCACGGCTTTGCTGCACGGAGCTCAGGGTGAGAAAACGGT
>CAYMHJ010000202.1:0-11875 GCA_964390165.1 uncultured Prosthecobacter sp.
GCGCGCCCTCCATCGGCGTCACGGCGAGCCTGGCCTCGGTGCAGATGCTGCACAGCTCGGGAAGCTGCTTCGGATTCGCGAGCGTGAGGCTGTAGCCTTTGCCCGCCTGCATCGGCAGCTTTAAATCAAGTTTCTTCGCCAGTTCCGCTGACCATACGCCACCGCACAGCACCACTTCTTGACCCTCGACTTGCCCCTTGGACGTCTTGACCGCTCTCAGCGCACCACCTTCGACATCAAAGCCAAGCACCTCCGTCTCCCAGAGAAACGTCACGCCCAGCCGCACCAGTTCAGCCTCCACTGCGGCAATGAAGCTTCCTGGCGCGAGATGGCAGTCCTTCGGGAAAAACACACTACCGCACAGATCCATCGTCACCGCAGGATCGAGCGCCGCCGTGGCCTTTGCATCCAGCACCTCGGCGGGAATACCGAGCGCATTCGCCTTCTCCGCCATGTGCGCCTCTTCATCGAGCGTCTGCTGCTTTTTGCACAGCATGAGCAAACCACGCTTCACGAGGCCGAAATCGAGTCCCAGCGTCTCAAAGCACTCGCGGCTCAGCAGACTCAAATCGCGTAAAACAGGCGCGGCGGCATCCACACGACCTTTCGTGGCGGCTTTCCAAAAATGCAGTCCCCAGCTCATCAAATCGAAATCGAGCCTCGGCTTGATGTAGAAGGGCGATTCCGGGTTCCACATCCATTTCAGACCCAAAGCGACCATGCCCGGTGCCGCGAGCGGGATGAAATGGCTGGGCACGATCATGCCCGCGTTGCCAAAGGAGCAGCCATCCCGCTGCCGTGCCTTCTTTTCGATCACGGTGACCTTCATGCCACGCCGTGCGCAATACAGCGCCGTGCTGAGGCCGATGACGCCTGCGCCGAGGATGGTGACTTGTTTGTTCATGTGCTTCCACAACGTTGAGCTGCGCCAGACACCGCGTCTTGATGGATTTTGAGCGTGGGCGGACGGAATCTCGCCAATCTGGAGTCTGAAGCTGCTTCAGTTCCCTGGACGCAATGGCCAGAAAAGAGGGATGAAATAAACCGCGACGCCCCAGAAGATGAGGTTCAAGGGCACGCCGACTCGGAGGAAGTCGCTGAATTTGTAGCCGCCTGCGTTGTACACCATCGTGTTGGTCTGGTAGCCGACAGGCGTGGCGAAACTGGTGGATGCGGCGAAGGTGACGGCGATGAGGAAGGGCCGAGGGTCAAGCCCCATGCTATGAGCGGTGGAGATGGCGATGGGGGCGATGAGGACAGCGGCACCGTTGTTGCTCATGCACTCGGTGAGGATGGCGGTGATGAGGTAGAAGGTGGCCAGGACCATGACCGGGCTGTCTTTGCCAGCAAAGTCGAGCGCGAAGGTGGCGACGGCCTGCGCAGCGCCGGTTTTTTCCATCGCCACGCCGAGCGGCAGGATGGCCGCGAGCATGACGAGCACGCGCCAGTCCACTGCCTGATAGGCGTGGTCGGGGCGAAGGTTGCGGGTGATGAGAAGAACGAGAACGCCCAGCAGAGCGCTGACGAGGATGGGCAGAATTTCCAGGGCGGCCAGGGCTACGACGATCGTGAGCACGATGAGGGCAGGAAGCGCCTTGCCACGATGGAGAGCGGGACTTTCGATCTCGTTGAGGATGAGCAGGCCATCTTCTCCGCGCAGACGGTCCATGCCTTCGCGATCACCGAGGAGCAGCAGGGCGTCACCAAAGCGGAGGCGCAGGCTGGCGATCTTTTCCCTCAGCACATGGCCGGTGCGCTGCACGGCGAGAGCGATCACGCCAGTCCTGTGGCCGAACCGGAGGTCGGCGAGGGATCTTCCGGCATACGGTGAGGCAGGCGGGACGATGGCCTCGTAGAGCTTCAGGTCGCCGGTGCGCAGCGTTTCGTCCTTGAGCTTGAACTCGGGCTCGATCTCCATTTTCAGTGCGGTCTTGGCCGCCATGAGTCTTTCGGCATTGCCACGGACGAGGAGCAGATCCTGCGGCTGGATGCGCTCCCTCGCGGCGGCGAGGATGGCGGTGTCACCCCGGCGGATTTCGATGACACCGAGGTCGTATTCCTTGGCCAGCGGTGTTTCGAAGATGCGCTGGCCGACGAGTGGGGACTCATCCATGACCCGCATTTCCGTGACGTAGTCGCCCAACTGGTAAGTGTCTGTGAGTTCCTCTGCGCGCCGCTTCGGCAGCAGCCAGCGTCCAAAGAAAAGCAGGTAGGCGATGCCAATGCCGCACATGATGAGGCCGAGCGGCGCGAACTCGAACATTGAGAAGCCGCCGACACCGGACTTTTCCGCGATGGAGTGCACGAGCAGGTTCGTCGAGGTGCCCACCAGTGTGCAGACGCCGCCAAACTGCGCCGCGTAGCTCAGTGGGATGAGCACGCGTGAGGCAGGCACCTTCCGTGCAGCTGCTGCGGCGAACACCAGCGGCAGAAAGACGGCGACGGCGGCGGTGTTGTTCACGAAGGCGGATACGGTCGCGGAACAAAGCATGACCAGCAGGGTCAGCATCCCGGCCCCACCGCCGCTGCGAGACAAAAGCCTGCCGATGGAGGCGAGCGCCCCGGTTCTCTGCACTGCGGCGCTGAGTACAAACATGCAGGCCACGGTGATGACGGCGGGATTGGAGAACCCGGCGATGCCTTCCTCCGGCGTGACGACTCCGGTGACCAGCAGTACGCCGGTGACGAGCAGCGCCACGACATCCACCGGCAGCAGCTCGGTGGCGAAGAGGATCACTGCCCCGAGAAGCGTGAGAAGAGTCACCCAAAGGTCAAAGCTCATGGAAAGCACCGGATCACGGAAGCCATGCCTCGCGCAGCGGAATTTCAGGTCCGCTTGGGTGGAGTTTGGTGACCTGGTTTCCACCGGCAGGCATGAGGCGCAGGTCCACGCGACCTTCGTCTCGCAGGCCGGCGGGCTTTTCAAAGTGGAGCACCGCTGTGCGCAACTCTGTGTGGGAGATTTCACCTGCATGCTTCGCCAGCAGCGGGATGCCCACGCGGAATGAGCCATAAGCATGCTTTGGGCGTGTCAGCGTGAAGGTGGTGCGCCCGGGCATGGTGAGATGAAAACCGCCTTGGGAACCATTGACGTGAATCGTGCTGAGGCTTGGGGAGCGGGCCTGCAAAACCGCGAGGACTTGTCCCAGCGCGTGTTGATAGACGCGTGTCACCTTGACCCGGGAAATTGATCCGTCACCGCAGGTGGTTTTATCTTCGATGAGCAGCGCTGCCTCCTGGGCGGTGCGCAACCAGCCGGCAAGCGCTTCTTCACTCCTGCCCGCAGTGGCCGCATTCTGCGCGGATTCCATGGCCAGACGCATGGGGTGGGCGGACTGGCCTGGGCTTGAGTGGAGCTTCACAGATTGCGGCCATGAAGGGGAGGTGCACGATGTCAAAAGCAGCAAGGAGCAGCCGCAGACAATGTGGGAGATCGGAGTGAGGAGGCTGGTCATGGAAAGCTGGTTTAAAGAGGTGGATCGGAGGATGGTTTCCGGCAAGGGCGAACCCGTATTTACGCAGGCAGGGCCTGATGCAGCGTGACCTGGTTAAAGGGAATGTTCCAGCCGTTTGCGTTGCAAGCATCCACGCACAGGCGCTGGATCGCCCGGGTGAGGAAAGAGTGCCGGTGCGCCACCTCTCCGGAGAAGTCCGCGAGCACCGTGTAGTTGAGCGACGAGCTGCCCGCCTCGGACAACTCCACACTCACGTTCTTGAGGTTTTCCGCGCCGATGATCGTGCGCAGTTCTCTCTCCATATGTTCCCTGAGTTTTTGCGGCACCTCAGTGGTGCTGATGGCCTGATGCCGGTAATCAATGCCAAAGACGCTGCGCACGCGGAAGCTCTTCGTTAGATTCTCAGGACACATCTCCAGAAACAACTTCGTGGGATAAGTGCGGCGGCTGCCGCCGAGCAGGACGAGCTGCACCCAGTCAGGCGTCTGTGTGACGACCTTTCCATGCGTGCCGTCGCTGAGGCACACCCAGTCGTCCATGGCGCAGGGGAACCACGCCTCGTCCTCGTCTGGGCGCGACACCATGCTGGTCAGTTCGCGCAGCGGCAGCCGCATGTGCCCGCCATCCAGCGCCGGATTCCGCAATTCGGAAAACACACCCACGCTGCGCACTTCCCATGGCAGGCCATTGTAAATCACACGCTCTCCTTCACGTACGGAACCAAGATTCAGCAGCAGCTTCAACTGCTCATACACCACCGGTAGCGTCTGCTTGCCCGTCCAGGCGATACCGATGAGAAACAAGGTGGCCAGGCCCAGCAGCACCCAGTCGCCCGCCAGATAAAACACCAGCAACACCGAGAAGGCCGTCAGAAGAAGCGTCGCCGCATGATAAATCACCACGGCGACACGGACGCCAAACGAGCGATTCTTCCGTCGTAGTGCGGGCAGCTTTTTTAGCTTTCCCAACAGCAGGCGGAATCCGCCAAAGAGCAGCAGGCCGATCAAGATGGCCAGGAGCAGATTGCGCCCGCGCTGACGGAAGAAGCCGCTGGTCACATCCCGCAGGGCACCCAGCACGCCTCCGCGCTTCACCTCCAGCTCCTCCAGCTTGAACTCGGCCACCGCCAGTTCCGTGTCCGCGTCGTTCTGCCGCTTCTTCCAGGTGGCGAGGAGTCCGGCCAGCAGCGGCTCCAGCGTGCTGCTGGGTTCCTGTTCGATCAGTTGCTCAAACTTTCCCACCGCCTGCGCCGCGAGCAGGCGTCGCTGTCGGAGCGAAGCCAGTTGCCGTCGCAGACTTTCGACTTCACGTGGCGATGCGGTGAGCTGTTTCAGTTCCTGGATGATGGGCAGAAGCAGTTCGCGTGTCTCCGTCTGCAGGTCCAGTTCCTCGCTAATGGTGCTCGTGAAATTTTGTGGATCGAAGCCGGTGACCACGAGTTCCAAGTCGTTCAGCAGCGACTCACGTTTCTCATTCAGCACCAGCACTTTCTCCTCCGCCTTCGCCTTTTCATCCGGTGCCAGCGTCGTCTTTAGCCTTTCCCGTTCGGACTGTAGCTCCTGGTCCACCTGGCGAAACGACTCACCCAATGCAGTGAGGGCGGCCCCTGAGCGGCCGTTTTCGGCGGAAAATCCGGGTGGCATCACCGTCGGTTGGGCATGAGACACCACCACAAGACAGAACAAGGTGGCGAAAACAAAGGACCAATGCATAAAGCGACGGTCAGCAGACTTCAGGATCATTCCGGCATGCTGACAGGGTTTTCAGTGGATCGCAATTCGCCCCGGCGAAGAGATGACGATTTTTGCAGAGGGCACAGGCTGGACGAGTCGCGGGTGCTCGTTAGCATCGGCGGATGGATCAAAACTGGACAGATAAAATCGTGATCGTCACTGGCGGTGGCGGTGGAATGGGACAGGCGGCGGCGAAGCGTTTCGCCGAAGCCGGCTCGAAGACCTTTGTGTTTGGACGCACGCTGGAGTCGCTCCAGGAGAGCGCCGCACTCTCACCAAACATCATCCCCATCGTCTGCAATGTGGCAGATAGCGCCAGCGTAGCCGCTGCACTCGATGAAGTGCTCCAACACGGCACGCCTCACGCCCTCATCCACACCGCAGGCATCAACACGCCGGATCGTTTCATGGCTCATGCCGATCCATCGAGAATCGCGAGTGAAGAAAGCTGGCGGAAGGTCATGGAAATCAATGTCATCGGCGTCGCGAACATGATTCAGGCCGTCGCGAAGCCGATGTCGGCGAACGGCGGCGGCAAGATCGTCGTCGTGTCGTCCACGGCCGGACATGGTTACGATTCATATGCCGGCGTACCTTACACCGCGAGCAAGTGGGCCGTGCATGGCCTGCTTTTCACCGCCCGCATGCAGCTCAATGCGCATGGCATCGTCGTCTCCGAATACGCCCCCGGCGAGGCGGACACTCCGCTTGTCAAAAAGCGCCCCGTGCAGCCCTCCGCAAAGCATAAGGAAGCCATGATCACCTGCGCCGACTGCGCCGACGCGATGTTCTTCATTGCCAGCCAGCCGCACAGCATGAGCATCGTCCAGCTCCCCGCCTACCAGCCATTTGGTGGCATGCCACCGCAGATCACCCTGCCGTGGCTGGATGCGTTTGAGATCAAGCCGAGGTGACGTCGTAAAGCGAGCTGGACACTGAATCAGTGCGTTGCTTCGGTTGCCCGCGAACACAACGCATGGGGTAAAAAGTAAGGTGAGAGTGAGTCCAAAGCGTCTTTCTTGCCAATTTTTCGGATCCTCCGCCACACAACATCGACTAGCTGAGAAAAGGCAGCTTTGTCGTAACCAAGACCATGAGGAGCCGCAAAGTCACTTCCCCAATAAATGCGCCCATATTTTCGCTTTGAGAGATCGGATCGGCTAAGTTCGAAAACGGGGGCCTGATGCTTATTGGCTATGTAATAAATGCCTCTTCGGTCCTTCGGACATTTAGGGCCGCCGGTCTGCTTATACTCAGGCGTCCAAGAAAATCTCTCCGGCCAGATGTACAAGTGAACGGGCAACTCCAGATTGGTATTGAAGTCGTGGAGCCATAGAGTCTCTGGCGAACATGCAAAGCTCTGAAATACCCGAATCGGTGCCAAGGACGCAATGAACTGAATCAATTCAATCTCGTCTTCTAGCTTCGTCGCTAGCTGAAGTTGCTTTCCCATTGTCGTGAATTTCCGTGGCTGGATGCGTTTGAGATCAAGGCGAGGTGACGGTCACAAGCTCCAACCTGCACGATACTCCGGCGTCAGTAGTGCTGTCGCTTCGGCATCGTTGGTGAATTTCATCGTGGCGTTGTCCCACTCCAAGCGGGTGCCGCTGCGGCGCACGGCGATCATGCCGAGCAGGCCGATCTCACTCAAAGAGCCGCCGTATTCAAAGCTGGAGCAAGCGGGGCGGCTCTCGCGGATCGCGTTGAGCCAGTCTTGTTGATGATTGCCCTTTGGTACACGTGGAATCGTCTTCTCCGGCACCCTGAAGCCCTTCATGTTGGCCTCGGGAATCAGGCGCACACCACCCGCACCATGCGAACCATGCATGATCTTGCCTTTGTCGCCGATCACCACCGCGCCGATGCCGACGACCTTGCGGTTGTCCTGCTGTAGTTCCTCCGGCTGCGGGATGCCGAACTCACCGTCGTGCCAGATGAGCTTCACCGGGCCGCGAGCGCCCTTCGCGGGGAACTCATAGGTGATCCGCGTGCCCTTCGGATAAAACGCTGCGTGCTTCATCGGATCATAGTCCTTCGTCTCTGCGGTGATCGCAGTGGGCATGCCGAGATCAAGCGCCCAGAAAGACGGATCGACGACATGGCAAATCCAGTCGCCGATGCAGCCGCTGCCATAGGCCGAAAAGCCACGCCAGCTAAACGGCACAAACGCCGGATGAAACGTCTGCGTCTTAAGCGGCCCCTGCCACAAATCCCAGTCGAGACCCTGCGGCACTGCGTGTTTTTCGGTTTGAATCGCCTGCTGTTTGCCGATCTGGCAATACACCTCGCGGAAGGCATCGCAGCCCGCGTGAATCTCCGACACTTTGCCAATGGCTCCCGACTGCACCATTTCGACAAACAGCCGGATGCTGTCCGACGAGTGCCCCTGATTACCCACTTGAGTGATCACCTTCTTTTCCAGCGCCGCCTTCCGCATTGCCCGCACCTCCGCCACGGTATGCGCCAGCGGCTTTTCACAATACACATGCTTTCCGTGCCCTATGGCGGCGAGAACGGCGACCGCATGAGTATGATCAGGCGTAGCCACCAGCACGGCGTCGATCTCGTTGTTCATTGCATCGAACATCTTGCGGAAATCGGTGAACCTCCGCGCCTTCGGAAACTTCTCGTGACTGCCAGCGGCACGTTTTTCATCCACATCACACAGCGCCACGATGTCCTCGCCCGCCATGTCGCCCAAATCCGCCGCACCACGCCCCCCAACACCGATCGCGGCGATGCGCAGCTTGTTGGAAGGTGACAAAGCACCTCCCTGCGCACGCACGACATGCGCGGGAACTAACTGAAAACCAAAAGCAGTGGCGGCGGAGGCGGAGACGAAGTGGCGGCGTTTCATGGCGGGAATGAGTTTCCTGCAAACGCGTCCATCAGACTCTGTTATTGCGGAGCTTCTGTGTTTTCCAGGTTTTCAACCCGGGCGCTTCGCCAGTGCCTCGCGGATGATTTTGAGCACCTGCTCGCGCTCGGCTCCAGCGAGTGGCAGACGCGGTTCCCGGACCCACTCCTGGCCGAGGCCGGTCTCCTGGCAGAGCAGCTTGATGTATTGCACGAAGTGAATGTGTGTATCGAGCTTCATCAGTGGCTGGCTCCAGCGGTAGAGTGCACGGCATTCTTCCCACATGCCAGCTTTGGCGAGATTCCAGAGCTGTTGGTTTTCCTTCGGAAAAGCGATGCCGCTGCCGCAAACCCAGCCGTCGATGCCGAGGATGGCGGACTCTAGGAAAAGATCATCCACGCCGGTGAAGATGCGGTAGCGGTCGCCTGTTTGATTCCTCAGCTCGGTGATGCGGCGGGTGTTGGCGCTGCTTTCCTTGATGGCGAGCAGGTTCGGGATGTCCGCCAGCTCGATGAACATCTCCGGTGCCACATCCGTGTGATAGCCCACGGGGTTGTTGTAGAGCATCCAGGACATCGGTGTGGCTCCGGCTAGCGTGCGGAACCATTGCTGTGTCTCGCGTGGATCACTCTTATAAACCATCGGCGGCATGATCATGAAGCCGCTCGCGCCGAGCTTTTCGCAGTCCTGAATGTAGCTGATGGCGGCACGGGTATTCATCTCTGCCACGCCGCTGATCACCGGCACGCGACCTGCGGCGACCTCGACGGCGTGCTTCACCACGGCTCGTTTTTCCTCCGGCTGAAGGCACTGATTTTCACCCAAGGAGCCGCAGACGATCAAACCTGAGACGCCTACATCGATCTGCGCTTGCCAGTGGCGTGCTGATGCAGCGAGATCGAGCGACTGATCCTGGTGGAGCTGGGTGAGGACTGCCGGGAAGACACCGGACCAAAAGTTGGATTCCTGATTCATGGGTCAGGATTCATGGATCAGGAATCCAGCAGGCTCTTGATTGCTTTTTGGCCGTGAACCTGCCATTTCAGCCAATTCATGCCCACCCACGACTTTTTCATGGATCACACTGTGACTGAGGCGCTTTTCGATGCGCTGCCGGATGTCGTCTTTTTCATCAAGGACAGCTTCGGTCGCTATGTGATCGTGAATCAAACTTTGGCAGCCCGCTGCGCCGGTGGTGATAAAATGAAGCTCGTCGGTAAAAAACCCACAGAGGTCTTTCCTGCTCCACTGGCGGCCAGTTATGCACGGCAGGATGAGTTGGTACTGAGAACGGGCAAGCGGGTGGAGCATCAGCTCGAACTGCACATCTATCCCGGCGGAAAAGCGGGCTGGTGTCTGACCACGAAGCATCCGCTGCATGATGCCAAAGGCCACATCATCGGCGTGACCGGCATCTCACGTGATCTGAACGCACCCAGCGACAAAGCAACCGGCTTTGCCGAGCTGGCCTCCGCGCTGCGGATGATGCAGACCCGCTTTACGGAGAGCCTGCGTATCGAAGACATCGCCACAAACGCCGGGCTGAGTGTCTATCAGTTCGAGCAGCGGGTGCAGCGGCTTTTCCAAATGAGTCCGCTCCAGCTCCTGCACAAGCTGCGGCTGGATGAAGCCACGCGGAAACTCCGAGAGACGGACAAATCCCTCGCCGACATCGCCATCGAGACTGGCTGGTGTGATCAGAGCGCCTTTACGCGGCACTTCAGCCGCTATGCGGGCATGGCACCGGGGAGGTTTAGGGCACTGGGGAAAGCCTGCTGAAGTTCCGGCCTCAATGTTATTCGTCCTTGCAGGTTCATCGCCCCTCACGAATACCTCGTGCCGTGACCATGAGTTTTATTCCATCCTTCCTTGCCGCCGCAGCCCAGCCAGCCACGTCAGGTCTGGGGAAACTCGGAGAGTTCCTGGCCACGGGCGGCTTTGTGATGTTGTTCATTGTGCTCTGTTCCTTCCTGGCGGTGACGGTGATGATCTCCGCCTGGCTGCGTTTGCGGGATCATCTCGTGCTCCCTGCGAGTGTCATGAGCCAGCTCCGCTCCCTGCCAAACTATGCTGCCAAAGGCGACATCAAGCCGCTTCAGGAGTTTCTGGAGCGCGATGAGTCCCTGCTGGCAAAGCTCGGCGCACTGGCCATCAGCGGCACCTTTTCCTCCCGCCAGGAATGCGTCGATACGCTGACCGCACGGGCCAAGGAGGAACTGCACCACCTCGAGCGCGGCATCCCCATGCTGGAGGTCATGGTCACGGTGGCTCCGCTCCTCGGGCTGCTCGGCACCACGGTCGGACTCGTCGGCATGTTCTCCGCCTTTGGCAGCGAGGCCGGACCTGACACCACCGAGGTCGCGAAGGAAATCGGCGTGGCTCTGCGCTGCACGATTGCAGGTCTTTTCGTCGCCGTTCCATCGGTGGTGGCGCACACTTATTTTGTTCGCCGCCTGGACCAGGTGGGAGTCCGGCTCGAATCGATCATGCACGAGACGATCCAGACCTTCTTCGCCCACTTCGAGGTTCAGCGCTCCTCTTCCTCAAACCGGAACTGAGTCAGCCAAGCAGCACCATGCAACTCAACCTCCGCCCCCGCCGCCGCCCGGTGCCAGCGATTCCCATCGTGTCGCTCATCGACATCATGGTCATCCTTCTCATCTTCTTCATCGCCACCACCACCTTTCGGGAAAAGAAAGTGCAGGTGAAGATCAACCTGCCGGAGTCGAAGTCCATGGGCTCCGCCGCCACCTCAGACGAGGTGCGGAAGTCCATCACCGTCACTCCGCAGAAGGAACTCCTGCTGGATGGAAACCCTGTCGCCATCGATCAGCTTGCAGCCGCGCTCCTGAAGCTCAAGCAGTCTGATCCTCAGGCCAAACTGGAGCTCCAGGCTGACACGGAAACGCCCCTCGGTCTGCTCGTGCAAATCTGGGATGGCCTCCGCTCCGCAGGTTTCTCCATCAATGACGTGCCAGCGCGCATCCAGCGCCCCGGACAAAACTAGAGCTTGGCCGAAAGCAGCCTCTCCCATGCCATCTCCACCCAGAAGAACTGGGAGTAATAGAGTGTCGAGTAGTCGTAATGGACGATCACGGTTTCAACGGCGGGAGTCTGTTGCATTAGTTGCGCCTCGTCAGCCGTGAGCGTGACGATCCACGCGGCGGCGGTCGGCTCGCGGATGAAGGCCGTCTCCTTGCCGCGCCGCGGAGCCAGCTTCATGAAGTTCTTCAACTGTGCTTGGGCCAGTGCCACAGCTTCATGTTCGGTTTGCTGCGGCTTCCACTCCGAGTTCATCACCCGCCAGTCCATCTCGAAGCGGCTCGTGTCGGCATTGTCGAACTGTTGAGCGAGTGAAAGCCATCCCGCCGCCAGCTTCGCGCTCGCGACGAGTCCTTTGGCAAAGTCAGCCTTGAGCGCTGCGTCCATCTCCAGCTCCCACAGACCGCGCAAGCCGCCCACTGCCGCGCAGGAGGTCCAGTTGTGATTCTTGGAATACCAGAACACCATGCCACCCGCACAGAGCTCGCGCTTCGAGAGGTTCTTTTCACCACCACGCTTCTCAAGCTCTGCCTCATACATCGTGCGCCACTTTCCATCACCTGTGACACGATGCAGCATCTTCATGGTGAAGAGCATCCGCGCCGCTTCTTCAAAGTGGAAGCCGTTGAAACTGCCGCGCACTTTCAAAGGCAACTCCGCAGGCATCTGCCATCCAAGACGCACAATCTCCTCCGCTGTTTCAACGAGTTGTTTGGTGATGCGCGTCTTCTCCTCAGGCGTAGCCAGATCCGACTCCCAATAACGCCACAGACCGAGAAACCACGGCA
>CAYMHJ010000203.1:0-9431 GCA_964390165.1 uncultured Prosthecobacter sp.
AAATGACAGCGAACCCACATTTTCACTTGCCAAAACCGGAGCCATATCAACGTCAAAGATCCCCAGTGGGCTCACCAGCTCAACAGCTACGCCTCACCTTCTCCCATCCTCCATGAGGGCAGGCTCTACGCCAGCCATGGCAGCTTTGGCTCCATCTGCCTCGACACCGCCACTCAGAAGCTCCTTTGGAAGAATGAGGAACTCCACGTCATGCATGAAAACGGCCCCGGCTCCACGCCCGTGCTGCATGGCGACCGCCTCATCGTCCACTTCGATGGCAGTGATGCCCAGTTCATCGCCGCCTTCGACATCGCCACCGGCAAAGTCGCCTGGAAAACGGTGCGCAGTGGCGAGATGGACCCACGCCCCCAGCAGCGCAAAGCCTACGGCACGCCGCTCATCGTCACCATCGGTGGCCAGCCCGTCGTCGTCAGCCCCGCCGCCAACTGGGTCTATGGCTATGAACCCGCCACCGGCAGAGAGCTCTGGAAGCTCCCCTATGACGGCCTCGGCTTCTCCATGAGTGTCCGTCCCGTAGCCGATTCCGAGCGCATCTACTTTAGCACCAGCTTCGGAAAGTCTCAGGTCATCGCCCTGAACTACGCCGGCAGGACCACACCCGAGATCGCCTGGCGTAGCAACAAAAACGCTCCCAAAATGTGCTCCCCGGTCATCGCGAACGGCCTGCTCTTCTATGTCGATGACGGCGGCATCGTCAGTTGTGTCGATCCAAAAACCGGCGAGTCCCTCTACAAAGAGCGCATCGGCGGCAAATACAGCGCCTCACCCATCGTCGCAGACGGCCAGATCTACTTCGCCAGCCGCGAGGGTGTCGTGACGGTCATCCCCGCCAGCAAGGACTTCAAAATCCTGGCCCAAAACACTCTCGAAGGCTCACTGATGGCCAGCCCCATCGCCGTCGATGGTACCATCTACCTCCGCACGGACAAGGCACTGTATCGCATTGGGAAATAGAAGCGGCTCATCGCCTCACACCTTCGTCACCACTGTCTTCAGCACCCATAGGTAGCCTAGCAGGCTCAGGATGCGCAGCCACTCCACTGGTTCAGGATGCATCATTGCCCACTGCTGCGGGCAGGTAAACCGGAGCAGCGCCCACATGCCGCCCATTAGGAGCGCGAGACCACCCGCCACTGCCGCCAGCGTAAGCCATGGCCTTGGGGGCGATTTCTTCTTCACCTGCACTATTTTCTCCTTTTCCGGCACCAGGCAGATGATTCCCACCAGTGCGGTCATCATCACCAGCATCGTCATGGCCGTCACACCCAGATTCACCCCTGCCTGGGAGAAATTTCCCGCCATCACCGGAAACGGCAGCCGTGCCGCCACATCAGGCAGACGCCAGACCAGACTGCCGATACACAAAAGCACCACGATGATCCCCAGCAGCAGCGCGCGAGGATACCTGCCCAGCCAAACAGCCCAGGTCACGCCACGATCAGACTGATGAGAGGGAGGGTACACGCCTTTCACGATGAAGTCACAAATGCCCTGCCAGTGCGGCTCTTCCAGCGCTGCACCGTGCCCGCCTTCCGCGTAGCGCACCTGCCGCACAGCCTCAGCGTTCTCCGGCACATGAAACCCATCATGCCCAGCGCTGCCCAGGCCCTCCCCCACGCCGGAGACACGGCCCAGGCCCTTCGGAAACAGCGCCACGACCACGTCATCCGTCGCCACATAGTTCAGTACTTTCTTCACCTGCCCGCTCTCGGCGATCTTCTCCGCCCATGGGTAATCATTGTTCACCACGCTGCCGGCAAACACCACATGATCAAACTTCATCTTCGGGTGATGTTTCAGCGCCGCTGCCATCATGTAGGTGCCGTTGCTGTGCCCCACGAAGTGAAACCTCTCGGCATTCGGATACCGTGCCAGATTCTCCACATACTGATCCACCAGCCAGCCCATCTTCGCCAGTCGCCTACCCGGCAGCGCAAAGGGCAGCATCGGGAAGTAACCATACGAAGAGGTCTCCGTGGCAAAGAAGCGCGGCATTTTCTCCCCCTCTCCAGTCAGCGCATCTCCGAGATGCTTGATTTTCCCTGCGATCCTTGCCGTCCACCAGCCCTCATCCCGGATGCCGTGGATCACATAGGCCACATCGGTCACCTTCAGCCGCTCGCTGTCATGTTTCCAGGGCTGGAACTCCTCCCCAAGCTGTGCCTGGAGAATCTTCAGATCGTCCATTCCTTCGATAAATGCCTTTCTGATCACCTCCGCGCGTCTGCGCCGGATTCCGCTCTCCTCCATGGTCAGACCGGGCTCGTGTGCATCTGTCTTCACGATGTCCGCATGGCTCGTGTCCGGCACTTCCAGCACCCGGTAGTCATCATCCGCCGCCGCCGGGTCCACCGTGTCTGAGGGGGCCACCAGATCATCCCGGGATGCCATGAGCTGGATCACCGGCCAGCGGCAGCCTGGGGATCTCCGCATCTCCTGCCATTCCAGCCGGAGGTTGTTTAAAAAGACCGCCCCTTCGGAGATGTCATACACGAGTGGCCTCCGCCCGCGCACCTGCTTGATTTTCCAGGAGATCACTCCGCCCACCCAGAATACTAGCAGGGTCGATTTTGCCGTATGATTCGTCGCCTTCCACCCACGGTTGAAGGGGGCGAAGAGGACCACGCGCTGAATGGCGGAAACCCACCTGTTTTCATCCCCATCCGCCCAACCAAGAAGACAGATCTTTCTCGCCACCAAAGCACCCATGCTGTGCCCGCAGATGATCAGCTTTTTATAGCATCCCTTCTTCCACTGCTCATCGATCAGCTCCTTCACCGAGGTGCAGACATCCTCCATCTTTGCCATGGAGAAGACATCAAATGGCATCTCCGGCACCAGCAGGTCTGCATCAGGCAGCGCGGCGGTCACCACTTGGCAGATGCCCTCCATGTCAGCCGCCTCATGAGTGTAGGCGTGTAGCACCACCACCAGAGTGGTGCTTTCCCCCCGCTTCACTACGGGCGCAGGACTCATCTTCGGCGCCTGCCGCCACGCGCAAAAGGCGTTAAACAGCGAACCCAGTGCCTGACGCATCTGTTTCTGATTTCCACCACGTTTCTCGGGCAGGATTCGGCATGGGGTGGAATTGGAGTCCATGCATTCAGCAGTTATCAGGTCACCGCCTGCATGGCAATCCATCTTCCGCCATCCTTCATGCCAGAAGCTATTTTCCGATGACCTTCACCAGGCATCGTCATTCAATGGCGGGAATCACGTCTCGTCACGCAAGCCCTGCCCGCACCAGCAGTGCAGCGGGGTCTGGATCACGGCCCATGAAGTCACGGAAGAGTTTGGCGGGGTCTTCGCTGTTGCCTTTGCTGAGGACTTTGTCGCGGAACTCGCGGCCGACTTTGTTGTTCAGCACGCCTTCTTTCTGGAAGCGGGTGAAGGCGTCGGCATCCAGCACCTCGGCCCATTTGTAGCTGTAGTAGCCGGCGGCGTAGCCCACGGGGCTGCTGAAAAGATGCCCGAAGCGGCGGGCCATCGAGGGGTTCTCCGTCTTCAGCGGCATGAGGTAGTCGCTGATGATCTGGCGGCTGAGCTGATCCAGATCCGCGCCCTCGGTGGTGGCGTGGCGGATGTGGAATTCGAGGTCGAGTTTGCCAAAGCTGAGCTGGCGCATGATGTCGCTGGCGCTGCGGTAATTTTTCGCGGCGATGACCTTCTTGAAAAGACGCGCGGGGATGGCCTCACCAGTCACATGATGACGGGCGATGAGGTCGAGGCTCTCGCGTTCCCAGCAGAAGTTCTCCATGATCTGCGAGGGCAGCTCGACGAAGTCCCAATAGACGCTGACGCCATTGAGTGAGGGGATTTCGACGTTGCCGCAGAGCTGATGCAGCAGGTGGCCGAACTCGTGGAAGACGGTGCAGACTTCGTCATGCGTGAGCAGTGCGGGTTTGCCATCCACGGGCGGAGTCATGTTGCCACAGATGAGGCCGAGGTGCATGCGGCGGTCGCGCTCACCATAAGGAGGCACACCCATGCGGAGGTAATTCATCCAGGCTCCACCGCGCTTCGAGTCGCGTGGATGCCAGTCGGCATAGAAGGAACCGATGTGGACATCCTTCTCGTTGCGCACTTCATAAAACTTTACTTCCGGGTGCCAGACTTCGACGGGGCCTTCCTGCGTGGAGCGGGTGCTGGCGGTGCTGGGTTCACCGACAGGCACATGCACGACCTGCCGTGCTGTGATGCGGAGGTCGAAGACTTTCTCCGCGAGATCGAACATGCCTTTCAAGACGCGATCGAGCGGGAAGTATGGGCGCAGCTCTTCTTCATCAAAGTCGAACTCGGACTTCCGCTGCTTCTCCGACCAGAAGGCGACTTCCCAAGGCTGAAGAAGATCCGCCTTTTGTCCGACGGCATCGGCTTTGAACTCCTGAAGCTGAATGGTCTCGCGCTGAAACGCGGCGGCAATCTTCGCGTGCAGATTCTCGGTGAAGGCGAGCGCGTTGGCCCCGTTTTTCGCCATGCGCTGCTGGAGCACGAGATCGGCGAAGTCTTTTTTGCCAAGAAGCTGTGCCTTCTCGTGACGGAGACGGAGGATCTTCCAGACGAGGTCGGTGTTGTCATGCTTCGCACCTCTGCCAATGCCTGTGGTGCCTTCCCAGACACTGCGGCGCAGGCTTTCATCCTCGGCGTATTCCATGACCGGGATCATGGACGGTGCCTTTAGCGTGAAGCGATACTGCGGTGCCTCATCCGTACCGAGCCCCTTCGCTGCGGCATCGGCCTTGGCGGCATCTATGGCAGTCTGAGGCAGGCCTTTGAGACGCTCGGGATCAGTGATGATGAGTTCCCATGCGTTCGTGGAGTCGAGCACGTTCTCCGAGTACTTTTGCGTGGCCTGGGAAAGCTCGGATTCGAGTTCTTCGAGACGCTTCTTTTTGTCCGGCGGCAGATCTGCACCGGCCTGACGGAAGCTTTCCATCGTTTCATTGAGCGCACGCTTCTTCACGGGTGGCAGAGCGCGGGCATCATCTGTCTTGCTGTAGGTCTCCAGCAGATCCCAGAGGTGATCATTGAGCGGTATTTTGGCAAAGAAGGAGCTCACCTGTGGCAGCATGGCGTTGTGCGCTTCGCGCAAAGCGGGCGAATTGCACAGCGAGTCGAGGTGCGTCACGAGTCCCCAGCTTTCATTCAGCGCACGCGTGGCTTCATCAAGCGCGAGCACCACGGAGTCGAAATTCATCTTGCCGCGATCCTGCTCGGAGACGCGATTGATGCCAGCTTCAGCGTCCTGGAGAGACTGGGTGATGTCTGCCTGGATGTGGCTTGGATCGAGCGTGGACCAACGGATGTGGAAATCCTGCGTGAGGAAAGGTGAGGCCATGGTTTGGTAGGGCGGGCGCGGAGTATGGAGGCGGCGGCGCTGGTGGCAAATGGGAATACTTCCTCAGTGCTTGCTCTGAAAGCCTCTTTGTCCCAGTCTCGTTCTTTCCCGCTCATGTCCACCCCCGCCTCTCCTGTCCCTCCTGCCGCCAAGCGCGGTCAGATCGCCGCCCTCGTCGCCGCTTTCCTCGGCTGGCTCTTTGATGGATTCGAGATGGGCTTGTTCCCGCTGATCGGCAAGCCTGCGCTGCAGGACATGTTGCCTAACGCATCTGCCGCCGTGCAAGGTCAGTGGTTCACGGTGATCATTGCCATCTTTCTGGTGGGCGCAGCGACGGGCGGAGTTCTCTTTGGCTGGCTAGGTGACAAGCTGGGTCGAGTCAAAGCCATGGCGCTGGCCATCTTCACCTTCGCCATCTTCACCGGGCTGTGTGCCTTTGTGACAGAAGCCTGGCAGTTCGCAGCGCTGCGCTTCGTCGCCTCTCTCGGCATGGGCGGCGAGTGGGCGCTCGGCGTGGCTCTCGTGAATGAAATCTGGGGTGGCAAGAACCGCGCATGGATCGCTGGCATGATCGGTGCCGCATCCAATGTGGGCTTCCTGCTGACCGGCGTGCTCAGCCTGTATCTGAATGCCAGCTTGGAAACTGTCACGCAATGGATCGGCAACATCGGCATCAGCCAGGAGACGGCGGACTACCTGCTGCACAACCGTGGCTGGCGGCTGCTCGCCGTGAGCGGTGCCGCTCCGGCCTTGATCAATTTCTTCATCCTGATTTTCGTTCCTGAATCCCACAAGTGGGAGGCGGAGAAGAAGTCTGGCAGCACCTCGCACTGGGCCACAAAAGACCTTCTCGGCGTGCTGGCAGCCGCCATTGCTGCGCTCGGCATCATCACCGTCTGGACACCGCAGGTGCTGGAAAAAGTAGGCAATGTCGTGGCTCTGCCGGTGACCTTCATCGGTCTGGGAATCGCCCTTTGGGGCTACCTGCTTCCCGTGCGCCGCTACATGACGCGCGCCCAGGCCGGCGGCAGTGTGCAGAGCGACGAGCGTGCCTTCATTATGAAAAGTCTGCTCATCGGCGCGGGTCTCGCCGCCGTGGCGCTCATGGGCACCTGGGGTTCGGCACAGCAGGCCGCGAAGTGGGCCTCCTTCCTTTCCCCTGACGGCACGAAGTCGAACATCATCGAGTATGTCGTGATCGCCACCGCCCTCGGGGCCATCCTCGTCACGCTGCTCACACCCCTGGTTGCGGACAAGCTCGGACGCCGGATCACTTACTTCCTTCTTTGCGTGCTGGCGCTGGGCTCCGCGTTCGTGTTCTTCCAGACCAACCATTCCTACACCGGCTCTGGCATGCCTGTGTGGCTGATGACGACCGCCTTCCTGCTCGGTGGGCTCACCGCTTCGTTCTACGGCTTCTTCCCGCTCTATTTCCCGGAACTCTTTCCCACCAGCGTGCGTGCCACAGGCCAGGGCTTCTGCTTCAATTTCGGACGCCTCATTGCCGCCATCGGTTCGCTTCAGTTTGTGAATCTGATGAGCATGTTCGGCTCGGCCAAGGTGACGGAGCTCGAAGGTGAAGCGCGCCGACTCATGCAACTCCAGGTCGAGGCCAATGCCTTCTCCGTGTTGTCCTGCATTTATCTTGTCGGCATGGTGCTCATCTGGTTCGCCCCCGAGACAAAGGGCAAAAGCCTGCAATAGGACAAACGCTTCAGGCCAGATTCACTTCGACCTCGACGTGCATCGCCTGGGTGGCGTTCATCGGGCCGTCGAACTGGCCGGTCAGTGGCGCGGCATCTGAGTAATCGCAGCCGGTGGCGATCTTGATGTGGCGCTCGTCAGAGAGCGTGTTGTTCGTTGGATCGAGGCCGAACCAGCCTTTGCCCGGCACGAAGACCTCGCACCAGGCATGGGTGGCCTGGGCACCGCGCAGATGATTGCCGGGGCCGTTGTAAAGATACCCGCTGACGTAGCGCGCGGGGATGCCGAGTGAGCGGCACATGCCGATCATGACATGGGAGAAGTCCTGGCACACGCCCTGACGATTCTTCATGACCTCACGCATGTGGGTGGAGACGTGGGTCGTGTTTGGTGCGTAGGTCCAGTTTGAGTTGATGTGGCTCATGATGGCCTCGGCGGTCGCGAAGACGTCATCACTGGCGGCTTTGACATCCAGGGCCTCCTTCCAGACCTCGCGGTTGATATCGACGTAGGTGCTGCTTTTCAGCAGCGGCACGAGGAGATCGTCTTCGAGCATTTTGAGGCTGGCAAAGCTCACCCCGAGCGGCTTTCCCTGCGAGTACTGGCTGCTGGTCTGCACCGTGATCTGCGCCTCAATGCTCAGGCCACTGTGCGGCTCGGCGATGTCGAACCAATGGACGTAGTTCATCCAGTCATCTCGATAATGCTGGAGACGCACGGGAGGCTGCACATTCAGCAGGAAGAACTCCATGCGGGTGGCATCATCCGTGGCGGGACGCAGACGCACCTCATTGTGACTGTCCCGCACGGGAGAGCGGTACACATAACGGGTGCGATGAAAGATGCGGAGGCGCATGGACGGTTCTCAGTTCGCTGTTCTCAGTTGTGTTTGGAACAGCTCTATTTCATGGACTAGATCCCGCCCGCAGGAAACTGCGAACATAGAACCGGGAACCTGGAACTCATTGTTGTTGCTGCTGCATTTGCAGGTCCGCTCCGGCGAGAGTGTGGAAGGCACCGTGCGCGAGGACTGGAGCGGCAGCGGCGATCTCAGAATCTATCGGTGTGGCATCCGAGTAACGCACGAAGGTCTCGTAGATGGTCTGGCCGATGTCGTTGAGCTTCTCCTGAAGGCGGTCGATGTATTCGTGCAGGCCCTCTTTGAGCACGTCTGGCATGGTGATGTAGGCGATGTCTGCGCGCAGACGGCCGCAGGCACGAATGGGCGACTTCATATCTTCAAGTCTGCCGCTTCCACAAAGGGCGATGAGTGTGTTGTGCAACGCCTCGACACACCAGGCGACTGAGCGCGGGAAGGTCTCATCGAGGAGGAGGTACTCGATGATCTTGACGGGGTCGAGCTTGTTGCTGCTGTAAGCCTGGAAGGCATGCCAGGCGGAGCAGGAGCGCAGCAGAGCAGCCCAGCGCAGCGGACGTGCGAGTGGACTCGGTGGCATGTCGAGGGAGATGGCTGAGCAGGTGTCGATGAGCCGGCTGGTCTTGTCGGCACGTTCAATGCACATGCCGAGGCGCAGAAAATACCAAATCTCGTCTCGTGGAGTTGTGGAGGAGGCGATGCCCTGGAACTGATAGGAGGCGATCAGTACTTTTTCATAAAAGGCGGCGCTTTGATAGCGATGCATGGCCGTTGCTTCCGGTGATTCGAGGAAGAGACGCAGGCTGTTGATGCACTCCCACATTTCATCGGAGATCTGATCCCGGATCGTGCGGGCGTTTTCACGTGCTGTGCGGACGCAGTTCAGAATACAGTTGGGGTTCTTCGGACTCAGCGCCAGGAAGTCGGCCACAGTGTCACCTTCGGCCTCGGGATGAGCGGCGAAGTACACTTCTTCATCACCCGTGGTCATGAGAAGCGGACCCCAGAACTGGGATTCGTCCGCAGCCTCCGCTCCGGCATCGAGGAGGAGGTCCTGCGTGGATAAAAGCAGGCGGGCGAGGTTTTCGGCACGCTCCATGTAGCGTGCCATCCAGTAGATGCTGTCTGCGACTCGGCTTAGCATGATCTAAAAAGGGAAAGGGATGATTCTGGCGTGGTTGGATCTGGCTTCACTCGTCGTCCCAAAGGACCCAGGTGTCTTTGCTGCCGCCGCCCTGGGAGGAGTTCACCACGAGGGAGCCTTTCTTCAAAGCCACTCGTGTGAGCCCACCGGGCACCACGCGGACGCGATCGCCGTAGAGGACGTAGGGGCGGAGGTCGATGTGGCGGCCTTCAAAGTGATCGCCCTGGAAGACCGGATGCCGCGAGAGTTGGAGCACCGGCTGAGCGATGTAGTTTCGCGGATTCGCCGCGATGCGTTTCGCGAACTCGTCCTGCTCTGCCTTCGTGCTGTGCGGGCCCATGAGCATG
>CAYMHJ010000203.1:9441-11856 GCA_964390165.1 uncultured Prosthecobacter sp.
CGACGAGGTTTGGCAGGTTGTCGAGGATGTAGTCGCACTCCTTCGGATCAACTCCGAGATAGGTTGGTACGTTCGGCAGGATGGGGTCCTGATCGAGGTAGTATTTGATCATCTTCGGCACGAGGGCGTACACCGCCTTGTCATCCGCAACGCCGGTGCCGATGGAGTTCGCCAGAGCAACGTGACCTTGCTGATAAGCGCTGACGAGGCCGGGCACCCCGAGCAGTGAGTCTTTGCGGAAGACGAGCGGATCAAGGAAGTCATCGTCGATGCGGCGGTAGATCACATGCACCTGCTGGAGGCCATGGGTGGTGCGCATGAAGACGCGGCCATTTTTCAGAATCAAATCACGCCCTTCGACGATGGGCACGCCCATCTGTTTGGCCAGGTAGCAGTGCTCGAAGTAAGCACTGTTGTAAACACCCGGGGTGAGCACGACGATGTTCGGATCGATCACGCCGGGAGGCGCCAGATGGGCCAGCGTCTCGCGCAGCATGGAGCCGTAGGCATCCACGGGGCGCACGGGAAGGCTCTGAAGCAGGCCGGGGAAGGTACGCTTCATCGCATTTCGATTTTCGAGCATGTAGCTGGCACCGGAGGGGCAGCGACCATTGTCTTCGAGCACGAAGTATTCACCCTTGTCATCACGCACGAGATCGGTGCCGCAGATGTGGATGTAGATGCCGTGGGGCACTTTGATGCCCTTGAACTCGGGGCGGTAATGACTGGCGGAGAGCACCAGTTCCGCAGGCACCACTTTATCAGCCAGGATCTGCTGGCCGTGATACACGTCATTGAGGAAAAGGTTCAGCGCGGTGATGCGCTGGATCAGCCCGGCCTCCACGCGTTCCCACTCCTTGTGAGGAATGATGCGCGGCATGAGGTCGAAGGGGAAGATGCGTTCCGTTCCCTGATCATCGCCATAGACGGTGAAGGTTACGCCCTGGCGGAGGAAGACAGCATCCGCCGTGCGCTGGCGGGAGGCATATTCACCCGGAGTGAGTGTGCCGATGCTATCCATGATGCTCTCGTAGTGCCCACGTGGTGCCTGGGGTGCCGAGAACATTTCATCAAAAAAGCTACCTGGTTGGTAGTCGTCGAATAACGAAGACATACTGACATATAAAGCAGAGCGCGTGCCAGAATACGAAACCTGATTTCACTGATTTTGTGGTCAGCCCTCCACGGGCTCCACATCGACTCCCACGGTGACCGTGTGATCTCCACCACCCGTGATGATGCCACGCACGGGACTGACATCGGAAAAGTCACGCCCCATAGCCACGGTGATGTGATCGAGAGAGGTGAAGCAGTCGTTTGTGGGATCGAAGTCCACCCAGCCAAAGCCGGGCACGAAGCATGAAATCCAGGCATGGGAGGCATCCACACCGACGAGTCGCGGCTTCCCGGCGGGTGGGCGAGTGCGCAGATAACCGCTGACGTAACGCGCGGGCAGCCCCATGGCGCGCAGGCAGGCGATGCCGAGATGTGCGAAGTCCTGACACACGCCGCGCTTCTTTTCCAAAACCTCCGCCAGCGGCGTGCTGATGGTGGTGGCCTTAGGATCAAAGGCGAACTCGCGGTGGATGCGGCTGCCGAGATCCGCCACGGCAGCCAGCAGAGGGCGGCCTTTGCTAAAACTTGGCTGGGCGAAGTCACGCAGCGGCATCTCATGCACGAGCAGCGGACTGCGGAAGACAAACTGGCAGGGGTCCAGCAGGTCCACCGGCACGGGATCACAAAACAAAGCCGCCACCTCTTCCCAGGGGGGCGTCTGCGCCGGATCAGGCTGTAGCACGGGTGAAAGCGTGACGAAGCTGTGCGAGACGACCTCGAAGCGTGTGTGCAGCTTTTGAATCGAGAAGCAGGAGACGAGATTTCCGAACGAGTCCTTGTGCTCCGTCAGCAAATCCGGTTCGGGATCAAACTTGAGATGAAAGGCATGGCAGCGCTGCGTGTCTGTCACACGCGGATGCAGTCTTGCCGCGTGATGTGATACAGCCACGGGCTCACTGTAGCGGTAGGTGGTGCGATGCGTGATGCGGTAGTTCATCGCGGGAGGGAGATGGGCTCAACCGCAGGCGTGGAGTCACTGCTGCTGATGGTGGAGTGAGCGAAGTAGGCGGCGGTGAGCGCATCGTTCAAAGACGGCATGGCTTCGATGAGCTGGGTGAGCAGCTTCGCCACCTGGGACTGTGCCCAGGTCCCCGATTCGACTCGGGCGAGTTCCGTGGGATCACAGAGCTGCAGTTTCGTATTGCTCTCCAAAAGCACGCGCTTGGCTGGCGTCAGCAGGGCGGAGCTTTGCTCATGTGGCAGGTGCTCAAACTGTTGGTCGATGCGCTCAAACTGGAAGCTCAACCCCCGCGGGTTCTGTTCATCAAGCATGAGCAGGTCATAGACGGCGGCGAGCTG
>CAYMHJ010000204.1:0-11850 GCA_964390165.1 uncultured Prosthecobacter sp.
GTGTTCCCGGACTTGATGTAGGCCTCCAGCGCCGCCAGCGGCGTCGTGGCCGTGTAGGTGAACAGCGTGTTGGCCGCGTTGGTCCCGATCGGCGTCGTCACTTCCACACTGACCGCTCCGGCAGTTCCCGCCGGGGTCGTCACGGTGATGCTCGTGTCCGTCACCGCCGTGATGGTGCCCGCCACACCGCCAAAAGTCACCGACGTCGCCCCTGCGAAACCCGATCCGGTGATCGTCACTTCCGTGCCGCCCGACGTCGTCGCCAAGGAAGGCGTCACCGACGCCACCGTGGGCGGTGGCGGGACGCTCAATCCCGTGAACACATAGGCGGCTCCGGCAAGGAGTGCCGCCTCATCGGGCGCGCTGTTGATGCCCGTCGTGCTGCTGTCCTCTTGGGTCGCACCCACGTAAACCGTGTCCCCACTCACCGCCACGGCCCAACCGAAACGGTCACTTTCACCGGTGTTGCCAGCCTTGAGGTAGGCCCGCTGGCTCCAGGTGGTGCCACTGCGCACAAACACATACGCCGCCCCGGAGCCGGTAGCAGCACCGGAGGGCGTGCTGTTGACACCCGTTGAGGCATAGTCTTCCGCATAGGCCCCAACGACCGCCGTGTCCCCCGAGATCCCCACCGAGTAGCCAAACTGGTCCGACCCGCGTGTGTTGCTGGCCTTCAGGTAGGCCTCCTGCGTCCACGTCGTGCCGCTGCGCACAAACAGATAGGCCGCTCCCGCATTGGATGCCGAGTCGTCCGGCGTGCTGTTGACGCCCGTCGTGCTGCTGTCCTCATTCCGGGCGCCGACGAGAACTGTGTTCCCACTCACGGCCACGGCGTAGCCGAAACCATCACCCGATCCCGGGTTGCTGGCCTTCAGATAGGCCTCTTGCGTCCACGTCGTGCCGCTGCGCACGAACACATAGGTTGCCCCCACACCGGAGGCCAAGTCGTTCGGCGTACTGTTGACGCCTGCCGACGTACTCTTTTCGTTCCGGGCTCCGATGACCACCGTGTCTGCACTCGCCGCCACCGCCCAGCCGAACTGGTCGTCCGAGCCTGCGTTGTCGGCCTTCAGATAGGCCTGCTGGCTCCACGTGCTGCCGTTGCGCACAAAAACGTACGCCGCCCCAACATCGGTCCCAGTGTCGTCCGGCGTGCTGTTGATGCCCGTCGTGCTGCTGTCCTCACCAAACGCCCCGACGACGACGGTGTCACCCGTGATGGCCACGGAAGTTCCGAATTGGTCCTGGGTGCCTGTGTTGCTGGCCTTCAGGTAGGCCTCCTGCGTCCACGTCGTGCCACTGCGCACGAACACGTAGGCCGCGCCGGAATTGGGCGCAGAGGCATCCGGTGTGCTGTTGACACCGGTCGTGCCGCTGTCCTCACCAAACGCCCCGACGACCAGGGTGTCACCACTGATGGCGACCGAGGTACCGAACTCGTCGCCTTGGCCCGCCCTGCTGGACTTGAGATAGGCCTGCTGCACCCACGTGCCACCGCTGCGCACAAACACGTAAGCCGCTCCGGCATTGCTGATATTGTCGTTCGGCGTGCTGTTCACACCCGTCGTGTTGCTGTCCTCGTCAGGAGCCCCAACCACCGCCGTGTCCCCCGAGATGGCCACCGAATAACCGAAAAGGTCCCCCGCCCCGGTGTTCCCGGACTTGATGTAGGCCTCCAGCGCCGCCAGCGGCGTCGTGGCCGTGTAGGTGAACAGCGTGTTGGCCGCGTTGGTCCCGATCGGCGTCGTCACTTCCACACTGACCGCTCCGGCAGTTCCCGCCGGGGTCGTCACCGTGATGCTCGTGTCCGTCAGCGCCGTGACCGTGCCCGCCACACCGCCAAAGGTCACCGACGTCGCCCCTGTGAAACCCGATCCGGTGATCGTCACTTCCGTGCCGCCAACGAGAGTACCGGAAGCCGGGGTGACCGAGGCCACGATGGGTGGAGGGCCAAGGCCTGTAAAAATGTAGGCTGCTCCGGCATCGGCCGCCAGCTCATCGGACGTGCTGTCGATGCCAATGGTGCCGCTATCTTCTTTCCAAGCCCCGGCGATCACCGTGTCCCCACTCACGGCCACGGAGATGCCAAAGCCATCTGATGCTCCCGAATTACTGGCTTTCAGGTAGGCCTGCTGGCTCCAAATGGAATCACTACGCACAAACACATAGGCGGCCCCAGCATTACCGGCCAGGTCATCCGGCGTGCTATTGATGCCCGTCGTGCTGCTGTCCTCCTGATGAGCCCCGACGACCAAGGTGTCTCCGCTCAACGAAAGCGAGACGCCAAACCGATCGGTCGTGGCAGCGTTACTGGCTTTGAGATACGCCTGCTGGGTCCAAGTGCTGCCGCTGCGCACATAGACGTAAACGGCCCCAGCCTCCAAAGCATTCTCGTTCGGCGTGCTGTTGACACCCGTACTGCTGCTGTCTTCCAGATACGCACAGACGGCGGCTGTGTCGCCACTGACGGTGACTGACCAGCCGAACTGATCCGATCCCGTGACCTGGCTGGCCTTTAGGTAGGCCTGTTGGGTCCATGTGCCGGCATCGCGAACAAACACATAGGCGGCTCCAGCCTCAGCGGCACTCTCATTGGGCGTGCTGTTGATTCCCGCCGTGCTGCTGTCTTCCCCATTGGCACCGACGATGACGGTATCCCCACTCACGCCCACCGACCATCCGAAATAGTCCAGCGTGGTGACTTGGCTGGCCTTTAGGTAGGCCTGCTGACTCCAAGTGCTGCCGCTGCGCACAAAGACGTAGGCAGCTCCGCTCTTGACTGCAGCTTCATTGGGCGTGCTGTTGATGCCCGTCGTGCTGCTGGCCTCTTCGGGCGCTCCGACGACCACCGTATCCCCACTCACGGCCACGGAATTGCCGAACCGGTCACCTTGATTGACTTGGCTGGCCTTCAGGTAGGCCTGTTGAGTCCAAGTCGTGCCGCTGCGCACAAAAACGTAGGCAGCTCCGGCAGCGGACGCCGACTCATCAGGAGTGCTGTTGATGCCCGTCGTGCCGCTGTCCTCAGCCTTCGCACCGATGACCACCGTGTCTCCACTCACCGCCACTGAAGTGCCGAACTGGTCACTGGCTGAAACTTGACTGGCTTTCAAAAAGGCCTGCTGGGTCCAGATGCCACCGCTGCGGACGAACACGTAAGCGGCCCCGGAATCGGTGGCAAGATCATCGGGGGTGCCGTTGACGCCCGTGACGCTGCTATCCTCAAAGGGGGCACCGACCACGGCGGTATCCCCCGAGATGGCTACTGACCAACCCATACCATCCCCAGCCCCCGTATTGCCGGCTTTCACATAAGCCTGCTGCGCGATGGGGTCGATGGTGATGGGGTACTGGGCACCCGTATCGTCATACCGGACCGCGAAGCCCTGCGGTGTGGCCTCGAAATGCGTCGGCACGGTCTTTCCCGTTGCATCCCAGGCTTTTAGGCCAGAGTAGTTGAGCTTTCCGCCAAAGCTGATGCTCTGGGGACTGACGCGGGCTTTCAAATCCCCACGCACCCGGAGACGGATCTCCGCCGGTGCGGTGAGAGTCCAGCCCTGCTCCAAACCACGCTGGTCATTCACAAACCACTCGGTGACGGCCCCGCTGCGGCGGAAACTGAGCGTCGCACGCCCACCACCCTCTTCCAACCGGGCTCCAGCACCCTCAGGCGCGGTGCCCAAACCCTCCATCTCAAGCCCCCAGGTCCACCCGCCGCCAACCGGAGTCGTCAGGAAGCCCGCCTGGTCGAACGTGGTCGTCCACTGCTGTCCGGGATTCCGTGCCATCCATCCATTCCCCTTCGCCTCAAAAGCATGCTGCCACGCCACATGCGCTTGACGGATGCTTTTCCAGTCCGACGAGGCCAATCCCTTCGGCGAGTCCTCGTCCGCACCCACGACCGGACTCATCGATGGCAGCCTACTCTCCACCGTCGGAGATGACTGACCATACGCCCAACCGAGGACTGCCCAGGCAACGACGACCGGAAACCAACGAATCATGGGGATCGAACGAACTGGACGTGGCGGGCAATGGAGGGACATGACTGGAATAGTGGATTTGATGTGAGTGGTGAGCTTAACTGACATGAGATTTAAATTTAAGACTTACCTGTATAGCACTACTTAATTTAGTTAACACTACACTTTTTTTATGTAAAAGTGTCCACAAAGCTAGAGTTTACCATTACCGGACACAGCGTCGTCCAACAACTTTTTTTTGCATGCTTTTTGGGTTACCCCATGGATAAATAGTTTTTTATAGTACCCGGATTGATTTGGTGGTGAGCATGACAGACCGCCGTGAAATGCAGTTCCTCAGAGCCCAGAGATGTGGAGCGGAGTGTCGTGGGATGACCAGGCAGGCATCGCAGCAACCGGCGCCCGGAGCCTCATGCGTTGCGGTCAACCCAGACCTCCGGGCGGGGTGACGATGCTTTCAAGTTTGTCCCCCAGTTCTCATGCTCATCCTTGCTTTTTTCTGCGAATTATTTGGATATATCTGTACTCCGCGCCATCATGAATGGTGATTGCCGAGACTGCGTTGCGGATTTGCCGGAACGTTTCTCGACTGGCCTTCGTCCGGGCTCACAGAGCCCGGCTACAGCCTCACCCGCCGCCTGCGCCGATTCACAAGGCTTGATGACGCGAGGTATTCCTGTGGTCATCCTGTTTTGTGATTCCGGCGAATGCGCTTCTTTGGATGGCTTGGCGGTCGGTTTCGCGTAATGGTGGTCGCCATGAATGCTTCTTCCTCGTCCTTCAGTCGTCGTCATTTGATCTCAGCCGCGCTTGCGGGTGCGGTGGCGGGTCCGCGTGTTTCTCTGGGCGCTGAAGAGAAGGGCGATGGGTTTACCGAACCGGCGCGGGACATTCCGTTGGTGACGGATGCGGATGTCATCGTCTGCGGTGCCGGTCCTGCGGGCGTTTCGGCGGCGATCACGGCGGCGCGGGCGGGCGCGAACGTGCGGTTGTTTGAATGGCGGGGTTGTCTCGGCGGCGTTTGGACGGCAGGGCTGCTGGGGTACCTTCTCGATTTTGACAAGAACGGCTTTGCGGCGGAGCTGAATCAAAAACTCACGGAGCGCGGCATCCGGCGCGGGGACAGCAAGAGCCACATCTGCTACGAACCGGAGGGCATGAAGCTCCTGCTGGAGGAGATGTGCGTGGAGGCAGGCGTGAAATTCCAACTGCACACGAAGGTATCGGCAGCCTACCTCGAAGGGCGACGCATCACCACGGTGGTGACGGAGTCGAAGTCGGGTCGGCAAGCCTGGCGTGCTCCGGTTTTCATCGACACGACAGGTGACGGCGACCTCGGGGCGTTGGCGGGATGCGGGTTTGAGTTTGGGGAGGACGCGAGCTGCCCCTGCCAGCCGATGTCGCACAATGCGCTGCTGGTGTGCCAGGACGCGAACGCGCTCGGCGACTTCGTGCGTTACGGCAACCCGCCTCCGGGGGACAAGCCGAACGAGGAGAAAAAGAATCTGTTCCGCGCGGAGATCGAGAAGACGGGCCATTTTCCCTCCTACAGCAAGCCCACGCTGTGGCAGATCCGCGACAACCTGCTGCTGGTGATGATGAACCACGAGTACGGCGTCGAGGCCTTTGATGCGGCGGCGGTGACGGAAGCGACGGTGCGCGCACGGGCGGAGCTGCACAAGATCGTCGAGGGGCTGAAGAAGCTCGGCGGGCCATGGGACGGACTCCAGATCGCGGCGACCGCGGAGCAGATCGGCGTGCGTGACGGGCGGCGGCTGCGCGGTCGATACGTGGTCAAGGCGGACGATGTGGCGACCGGCGCACGGCACGAGGATGCGGTGACACGGGCGACCTTTGCGGTGGACATCCATGCGCTGAGTGCGGAGCACAACAAGAAGGCCGGGTACTCCAACCGGGGCATCAAGACGAAGCCCTATGACATTCCGTTGCGGGCATTGATCGCTGAAGAAGTGGATGGCCTGATGATGGCGGGCCGGAACATCAGCGGCGATTTCATCGCGCATTCCAGCTACCGGGTGACGGGCAACGCGGTGGGAATGGGAGAGGCCGCAGGCGTGGTGGCGGCGATCGCGGCGGCGACGAAGCGTTTGCCGCATCAGGTGGAGTGGGCGGAGGGTGCGGCGAAGTTGGAAGCGATGGGTCAGCGGGCTTGAGTGAGGTGTCGGTGGAGTGAGGGACTCCGCCGGGCAGCAGGGTTGAGGGGCGACCACGTCCGCATGGAGACCGGTCTCAGGGATGCCTTGTGCACCTCGTTGGCAGGGACCGATGTAAGACCTTTGTAATCGGGCCGATAGCGGTTGCGGAACTGCGGTTAAATCCCATAATTCTCATAGTCGAAACTCGATTATGTGTCTGTTCTCAAAATTGCGCCAATTATGGGTCGCCCTTGCTGTGATTGTTGGTGGCCTTCTTCAGCTCTCCGCATTCGCGGTCCCTGGGCTCGACACTAGGGAAGCCGTGGGCGCATATTTGAACGGCGCTTTCCCGTCGGCCACGCCGGGCAGCGGTGGCAGCTATTCGTGGGTCAACGCCTTTCCAAACCTGACCTTCAACAGTCCGATCCGGATGTTTCCCGAGCCGGGTTCGACCCGCCTGTGGGTGATCGGGCGTGAGGGCCACGTCTATCATTTCGATGGGGCCACGCCGAACACTTCGACGAAGGTGACGGCTCTCGACCTCTCAGCGGTGACGCAGGGTCGAGGCGATTGCGGGCTGCTGGGCTTCGCCTTTCACCCCGAGTATGGGACGCCGGGGTCGCCGAATGCGAACCGCGTCTTCATTTACTACAACTTCAGCCCCAGCCCGACGCAGAGCGGAGAGCCCAGCAACGTCAGCAGCTACAACCGGCTTTCTCGCTTTGAGGTCAATCCGGTCACGCGAGTGATCAGTCGGAGCTCTGAGTTTGTCTTGATCAACCAGTTTGACCAACATGCTTGGCACAATGGCGGGGACATGTTCTTCGGCCCCGACGGGTTCCTGTACTTCGCCAACGGTGATGAAGGCGCCTCGAACGACCCATGGAACAATGCGCAGGTCATCAACAAAGGCCTGTTTGCCGGGGTGTTCCGGATCGATGTGGACCAGCGGGGTGGCGACATCTCGCACCCGATCCGGCGCCAGCCGATTGCCAATGGCACGCCGCCCTCAGGATGGCCGGGCACCTACTCCCAGGGCTACTTCATTCCGAACGACAACCCGTTTGTGGATCCGACGGGTGCGAAGTTGGAGGAGTTTTACGCGCTTGGACTGCGGAGTCCGCACCGGATGACAAGGGATCCGGTCACGGGCAAGGTGTTCATTGGGGATATTGGCCAGGGTACGCAGGAAGAGATCAGCATGTTGGATGGCCCGGCCCTGAACTTTCAGTGGCCCTTCCGCGAGGGCGCGGTGAGCGGTCCCAAGGCGCAGCCGAATCCGCTCATTGGCACCAGTCGTCCCCCGCTCCATGCGTACGGGCGCAGCATCGGTGGATGTGTGATCGGCGGTTTCGTCTATCGGGGCACCGAGTTGGCCGGGGACCTCGGAGGGAAGTACCTTTTTGGCGACCACAACAACGGGCAAATCTGGACTCTCGACTGGGAAGGCCTGGCGACGCCCGTGCGCACTCCGCTCTTTGTCGTCCCGCCTGGAAACAAGTGGAACGGGCTGTCTGGCTTCGGCGTAGATCACGACAATGAGCTTTACATCATGACGCTGGGCACGGCGGGCCGGATCAGCAAGATCGTCCGCAGCGGCGGCGGCGCTCAGCCTCCCGCATTGCTGAGTCAGACGGGTGCGTTTGACGATCTGGCCAGCCTCTCCCCGTCCGCTGGGCTGGTGGAGTATCGGATCAACTCGCCCCTCTGGTCGGATGGCGCGGAGAAGTTCCGCTGGATTGCCGTGCCGAACGATGGTGCTCCCTATGGCGCGTCTGAGCGCGTCTCTTTTTCCGCCACGGGAGAGTGGTCGTATCCCATCGGCACGGTGATCGTGAAGCACTTCGAGCTTCCGATTGACGAAGCGAATCCAGCGTCCCGCACCCGGCTTGAAACGCGCTTCTTGGTGCGCACGGCGGCCGATTGGTATGGAGTGACCTATCGTTGGCGGAAGGACGGAACGGAGGCGGACCTGATCTTTGATTCGCAGACCCGCGACGTCACCATCGCCACCGCTGGAGGTGGTACCCGGCTCCAACAGTGGTACTTCCCCGGGCGCACGGACTGCAATCAATGCCACAACAAGAACAGCGGTCAGGTGCTCGGCCTCCACACCTGGCAGCTCAATGGCGACCTCACCTACGCGGTCACGGGCCGCACGGACAACCAGCTCGCCACCTGGAGTGCCATCGGCATGTTCGATCAGACGCTGTCCAATGCGCAGATCGCGGCGTTTCTGCGAAGTGTCGCAGTCGATGATCCGTCCGCCTCTCTGGAGACCCGGATGCGATCCTACGTCGATTCGAACTGCGCCCACTGTCACCGGCCCGAAGGCGTGCGCGCCCGGATGGATGCGCGTTTCTCCACCGCCCTCGCCGGGTAGTCCATCGTGAATGGATTCATCGAGAACAATCTTGGCATCGTCGGAGCCAAGGAGGTCAAGCCTGCCAGTCTATCGCAGTCGATCATGCATGTGCGGATGGGCGGGCTCGATGAGGCTGTCAAAATGCCGCCCATTGCCAAGAACGTCGTCGATCAGAACGCGATGCAGACGCTCACGGACTGGATCGCCACGCTCAGCGATGCCGTCGTGCCCGAAGCCCCCGGCACCGCCACGCCCGTCGCCGGCGACGACAGTGCCACCGTCAATCGCGGAGCCACCGTGGCCATTCCCCTCCTCGCCAACGACACCGATGCGGACGCGCCTTTGTACTACGGAGCGGTCACCTTCACTCAGCTCCCCCAGCATGGCACCGTGACCGTGGATGCCGGGAATTCCCAGGTCCTCTACACGCACGACGACTCCGCAACGCTCACGGACACCTTCCGCTACACCGTCAGTGATCCAAGCGGGCGGGTCTCCAACGTGGCTGTGGTCTCGATCACCATTCCCCAGCCCAATCTTCCGCCCGTGGTGATTTCTCCCGGGGACCAAGCCAGCGTGCGTGGACAAACGGTGAGTCTCCAGATCACTGCCACAGATCCAGAATCACTCCCTCTCACCTACAGCGCTGCGAATCTCCCTACGGGGCTCGACATCGACTCCGCGTCCGGTCTCATCTCCGGAACGGTGGACTCCGCTGCGGCCACCACCAACAACGTCACCATCACCGTCACCGATGGTGCCTTGCCCGCCTCGGTCTCCTTTGTCTGGACGACCACACCACCTGCCCCGGCCTACGCGGGCAGCGACGTGGGAGACACCGGCCCTGCCGGTTCATTCAGCTTCGACGCGGGCACCGGCATCTTCTCCGTCACTGGCTCTGGGCGGGACATCTTTTTTGAGGAAGACGGGTTCCACTTTGTCCATGCCGTGCTCGAAGGAGACGGTGCCATCCAGGCGCGGGTACGCTCGTTCCAGAACACCAACCCCTGGGCCAAAGCGGGGGTCATGTTCCGTGAAGACCTCACCGGAGGCTCGCGCCACGCCACGGCCTTCATCACGCCGCCGGGCGCAGGCAATGGGTTCGGCATGGTCTGGCGTCCCTCGGCCTCGGGCGCGACCACGTATGCGGGCGGACCCGGTCTGATGCCCAATCCCGACAACTGGGTGCGCTTGGTCCGCGAGGGGGATGCGATCACCTCCTACGCCTCGGCCGACGGCGTGATTTGGACCGCCATGGGCACCGCCCTCCTCACGGGCGCACCCTCGTCACTCTACGTTGGGCTGGCGGTGACCTCCTCCGAGAGCAGCGCCGCTGCCACGGCCACCTTTGACAATGTGAGCGTCGTCGGCACTCAGGTCGTGGCGCGCCCCGGGGTGGTTCTCTCCTCCGCGTCGGTGCTGGAGTCGAGTGCCTTCTCCATCCGTGCCACGTTCACGCAACCGGTATTGGGCATTGAGGCGGGCGACTTTTGGGTCACCAATGGGACGGCTTCCTCGCTGACGGGAACTGGCGAGGAGTATGATGTGGTCATCACGCCCACCGCCCCCGGCATTGTCACCATCCAACTGCCCGCAGACATCGCCATCAATGCGGCTGGGGCGGGAAACACGGCGTCGAACCCGCTCGCCGTGTCTTACGCGCCGCCAGGCGTGGTGACGCTGCCCGGCCAGGATGTGGGCGACGTGCTGGCTGCCGGGAGCACGGTTTACGATGCTTCCACTCAAACGCACACGGTGACTGGATCCGGCCAAGACATCTTCTTTGCCGCAGATGGCTTCCACTTCGCCGCGTCCCGGCTCACGGGCGATGGCGAGATCCGCGCCCGAGTGACCAGCCAGACGGCGGCCAATCCCTGGGCAAAGTCCGGCGTCATGTTCCGTGAGTCACTCACCGGCGGCTCGCGCCACGCGCTGGTCTTTACGACTCCGCCCGCCGCCAACAACGGCTTCGGCATGGTCTGGCGTCCGGCGGCCAATGGAGCGACGAGCTACGCGGCTGGCCCCAGTTTGAACCCGTTGCCGAACAACTGGGTGCGCCTCGTCCGTCTCGGAGACACGCTCACGGGCTACACCTCTGTCGATGGAACGACCTGGACTCTCGTCACCACGACGACACTCACCGGACTGGCGGAGGAGCTGTTCGTGGGACTCGCGGTGACGTCCTCCTCGGATGGCGTGCTGGCTTCGTCCACCTTTGACAATGTCAGCATCGTCGGCGCGCAACTGGCCGTGCCGCCCACGGTGACGCTTTCCGCCGCCTCCGGGAATGAAACCGGTCCCTTCTCCGTGCAGGCGTCTTTCTCCCAACCGGTGGCCGGACTGACCGCCGCCGACTTCGTGGTCGGAAACGGCACGGCGACCACGCTCTCCGGCGCGGGTGCGGCCTACACCGTCGTCATCACACCCGACGTCGAGGGCCCGGTGACGATCCAGCTCCCCGCTGATGCGGCCATCAACGCCTCCGGCACTGGCAACGTGGCCTCCAATGTGGTCAGCGTGAACTACGCGCCGCCCGTGACCGCAGTGCTGGCGGGGACCGACATCGGCGAGCTATTCACGCTGGGCTCAACGGCGTTCAACACCGCCTCTGGCGTCTATACCCTCCGCGCCTCGGGACGGGACATCTTCTTCGAGGCGGATGGTCTTCAGTTTGCCCAACTCCGCATCAATGGAGATGGCGAGATCCGCGCACGCGTCACCAGCCAGTCCAATACGAACCCCTGGGCCAAGGCCGGCGTCATGATTCGGGAAAACCTGAGCGCCGGGTCACGACACGCGATGGCATTCACCACCCCGGTTCAGGCGGGCAATGGCTTCGGCATGGTTTGGCGTCCCGCCGCTGACGGGCCGACGAGCTACGCGGGCGGCCCCGCCGTCAATGCACCCCCGGAGAACTGGGTGCGGATCGCACGCACGGGCAGCACGCTCGTCACCTATGCATCCGCCAATGGCACGTCGTGGACGGAGATGGACCGCACCACTCTCTCAGGCCTGCCATCGGTTCTTTACTTCGGTCTCGCCGTCACCGCCTCGTCGAACGTGCAGTTCGCTACCGTCACTTTTGACAATGTGCAGATCATCGGCACTCCGGCAGGTGCAGCGGCTGCCGCACCCCCACCGGCCAGCGAGGGTGATGGCGGCGGCGGCGCTTCGTCCTCGGGCTCCACCACCGGCACCCCTGCCGTCGGCTCCCTGGCTGGTCTCAAGGCTGTGATCGACGACTTTGACCGGCTCAGTGATCTCTCCGTCCAGCTCAATACCAGCGTCGAAAGTCTCCAGCGCCTGGGTGCCATGGCCAAGCTCTCGGGCAGCGATGTGGAAACCC
>CAYMHJ010000205.1:0-11823 GCA_964390165.1 uncultured Prosthecobacter sp.
CTTCGCCGTCCACCGTCGTGGGATTCCACAGACCTTTGAAGACGTTCACCTGCTTTTTGAGCCCTTCGAGCGGCGTGAGCGATTTCTTGAAGACCATGCCGCCGGGCGTGGTTTCGGCACCCCAGTGATGCGGGTTCACGCCATTGCCAGTGAAGCACACGGCGAGACGACGCGGCGCAGTGTTGTTTTTGACCGATTCGGCTCCGAAAGCACAGATGGACTCCAGCCACGGCAGGCCAAGCGTTGCACCGGTGCCACGGAGGAAAAGACGACGAGAAGATTTCATTGTTGGGGGGCTTCAAAAGACGCAGCGAGAGCACAAAAGTTTGCAGCCGCCAGCCAGTGATCTTTGGAGCAAGTTCCGGTCCCAGCTGCTCTCATGATCTCAAACGCTGCGTCCAGCGAAGGCTTATTTGCCAGGTGCTTTTGGCTCGACGGTATAGCGTCCTGGGTTTTTCTGATAAGTGTCCATGCAGTCCACGCAGCAGAAGGCGACGTTTCCTTGATCGGTAAAGACGCGGTAGATGATTCGGACGGCTTTGCCATCGACGGGGCATTTGTCATTGATGGCGGGACCGCCTTTGGCAAAGACGGCAGTGACGCTGACGAGGGCGAGCAGGATGGCAGGGATGAGTGCTTTCATGGCGTTTGGATTTGGGTGGTTGAGCCGGTGGGGGAGACGGCGTTCTGAGACCCAAAACGAGCAGCCCTCCAGTTTCCTAGAGGGCTGCCAAAGGCTGCGCATGAATGCGCAAGGGGCGCACATTCCGGCGGTCAGAAGGGGATGTCGTCGCCTTCGAGGCCGTCTGTGATGGGGCCTTCACCGAAGTCATCCTGCTGCTGCGCCGGTGCGGGGCGCTGAGTAGGGCGCTGCTGAGCAGGGGCGGGACGCTGATATCCACCACCACCACCGCCGCTATTGCCCATGGGGCGACGTGCCTGCTGCGGAGGCGGGGCCGAGCTGTAGCCGCCTTCGTCATCATGGCCGCCCTGGTAGCCGCCGCCTCCACCACCACTGGCTTTGCCGCCCAGGAACTGCATGTTTTCGCAGATGATGCGGATCTTGCTGCGCTTCTGGCCGCTGGCTTTGTCTTCCCAGGTGTCCATTTGCAAACGACCTTCGACGAACAAAGGGTTTCCTTTGGTGAGATATTGACCGGCCAGTTCGGCCTGCTTGCCCCAAAGGGTGACATCGAGATAGGTGACTTCTTCCTGTCGTTCTCCAGTGGCTTCGTTCAAATAGCGGCGGTTCACGGCGAGACCGATATCGCACACGGGAGTGCCTTTTGGGGTAAAGCGCACCTCGGGGTCGCGGGTGAGGTTGCCGATGATCATGACTTTGTTCAGGGATGCCATAGTGCGCCATCTTATCCATCCACTGGCCTTCGGAGCAACCCTTTTGTCAGGTCACTCCCCGACGACGCTGATGACGACACTGCGCGTGTGCGGAGCCCGCCGATGCTCAAAAAGAAAAATCCCCTGCCAAGTCCCGAGCGCCAGGCGCCCGTTTACCACCGGGATCACCTCGCTCGTGCGTGTCAGCGCCATGCGCAGATGGCTGGGCATGTCGTCCGCGCCTTCGTGGGTATGCACGAAGTAGGGTGTGTCCTCCGGCACGAGGTGATCGAAGAACGAATGCAGGTCTGTCCGCGCGGAGGGATCCGCATTTTCAAAGATCACCAGGCTGCAGCTCGTGTGCTGGACAAAGATCGTCGCCATGCCGGTCCTGATGCCTGAAGCGAACACGACCTGCCCGCAGCGGTCCGTGATTTCGTAGGTTCCCTGGCCCCGGGTGGTGATAGAAAAGCTGTCTGCATGTGCTGCCATGGGGCTAAATAGGAGCGTGGTCCCGCGACGTGACAATGCAAACCTAACTCCCCTCACCCGTAATCTGCGCATGACTTCCCAACCAGCATTTCTATTCCTCCTCAGCCTCTTCATTCTCACCGCCAGCGTGAAAAGCGCCGAGTCGCCTGCGATCAAGATCCTGGAAACCAAGGTCATCTCCCACCAGGCTGAGTACTATCATGGCTGGTCCACCGTCGTCCGCCGCGCCAATGGTGAGCTCTGGCTCTCCTGGTCCGGCGGTCGCGAGTCCCACGTCTGCCCCTTCGGCCAGGTTCACGCCATGACCTCGCGCGATGACGGCCAGACCTGGACCTGGCCGCGTGTGCTGCTGGATGGCGCCATCGACGACCGCGACTCCGGCGTGCTGGAGACGGCAAAGGGCACTCTGCTCGTCACCACCTTCACCTCCCTGGCCTACGAGACTTATCTGGAAAAGCAGGCCTCCTTTGCCGAACTCAAACCCAAGGGCTGGGAAACCCAGGCGATGAAGCCCGAGCAGCTCGCCAAATGGAATGCCGCGCATCACCGGCTAGACGCTGCCGGGCGCAAGGCTGAGCTGGGCGAGTGGGTCATCCGCTCCACCGATGGCGGCCTCACCTGGTCCAGCCGCATCCCCACCGTGGTGAACAGCCCGCACGGCCCCATCCAGCTCAAGGACGGCCGCCTCCTGTACGTCGGCAAACAGCTTTGGACTGGTGAAAAAAAGATCGGCGTTTGCGAATCCAAAGACGATGGCCTGACCTGGCAGTGGATCGCCGAAATCCCCACCCGTAAAGGTGACGATGCCGCGAGCAGCTACCACGAACTCCACGCCGTGGAGGCTACTGATGGCACCCTCATCGCCCAAATCCGCAATCACAATCCCGCTGACAAAGGCGGCACCCTGCAGACCGAGTCCGCAGATGGCGGCAAGACCTGGACCGAGCCCCATGCCATCACCTTCGGTCTGCCCTCCCACCTCCTCCGCCTCCGCGATGGTCGCCTCCTCATGACTTACGGCCACCGCCGCCCGCCTTTTGGTAATCAGGCCCGTCTCAGCACCGATCATGGCAAGACCTGGAGCGAGCCCATGATCCTCTCTGGCGATGGCAAAGGCGGCGATCTCGGCTACCCGAGCACCGTCGAACTCGCCGACGGCACCCTTTTGACCGTGTGGTATGAAAGCATGAAGGAGCCGAAGCTCGCCGTACTCCGCCAGGCGAAGTGGCAAATCCTGCCCTGAATCACAGCGGCAGCTCTCCCCAGCTTCAGTGCGCCTTGCTAGCAGGCCATACTGACCTAGTCTCTGCGCCGCATGACCGATCTCCTCCCGTTTCTAGCCGTCAATCCTTTCGATATCTCCTGGATCAGCAGTCCTGAAGCCTGGATCGCGCTTCTCACGCTCACCGTGATGGAGATCGTGCTCGGTATCGATAACATCGTGTTCATCTCCATCCTCGTGGACAGGCTGCCAATGGCAGAGCGTCCGCGTGCGCGCTTCCTCGGCCTGGCCTTTGCCATGGTCACCCGCATCCTGCTCCTGCTCAGCATCACCTGGGTCATGCAGCTCAAAGAGCCGCTCTTTGCCATGTTCGGGCATGAAGTTTCTGGCAAGGATCTCATCCTGATTCTTGGTGGTCTTTTCCTGCTCTGGAAAAGCACAAAGGAACTTCACCATAAGGTCGAAGGCCAAGATGAGGCGGAGGTCGCCACCGGCAGAGGTAAGGCCGCCCTCGGTGCCATCCTCGTCCAGATCGCCATCCTCGACATCGTCTTCTCACTCGACTCCGTCATCACCGCTGTCGGCATGGTGGATGATGTCATGGTCATGATCATCGCCGTCATGATCGCTGTCGGTTTCATGATGGTGTTCGCCGGGGCTGTGAGCGACTTCATCAGCCGTCATCCCACGGTGAAGGTCCTTGCCCTCTCCTTCCTCCTCCTCATTGGCACCACCCTTGTGGCGGAAGGATTCCACGTCCACTTCCAGAAAGGCTTCGTGTATTTCGCCATGGCATTCTCCATTTTCAATGAAATGCTCAACATCCGCATGAAAACCAAGGCCGAGAAGAAGCGTCAGGCCGAAGGAATCTGAGCAACACCCGCCCAGGCCATGAGCAAGCATCACCACCACCACCACGACGGCTGCCACCGGCCCGAGCCAGAAAAACTGCTCACCGAATCCCTCGAGCGTGCGCGCAATGCAGGACTCCGGCGTACACGCGCCCTCAGCGACGTTCTGAGCATTCTCATTCACGCCTGCCAGCCTGTCACCCTTGGAGACATCGCCGAGTCAAAGGCACTCGCCAGCGGTGCGGACAAAGCCACCGTCTATCGCCTCCTCATCAAGCTCGAGCAGCACGGCCTCATCCGCCGCCTCGGCCTCCACGACCGCGCCGCCTACTACATCATCGACCTCCCCGGCGAGCACCACGACTACCTCATCTGCAACGGCTGCGGCTGCATCGAACGGCTCGACATTGCCTGCCCCGTCCAGACCCTGGAAAAGACCATCACCAAAAACTCCGGCTACCAGCGCATTTACCACGAGCTGACCTTTTACGGTCAGTGCCCGGACTGTGCCGTGACGGCCTAGGCCGGGTTCTCAAAAATACCAGGCAGCAGTGGCATTCGTCATTCCACTGCCACCTTCACCACGACCTTGAAGACCTGCTCCGGCTTTTCCCACTCGATGCACGGCGCGTGGGCATCCTGAGGGTAAAGGATGGCGAAATGTCCTGAGCTCATGTGCAGCGGAGTCACGTCAGGCACGAGCTTCCACAGCGCGGCTTCTTTTTCCTCGGAGTAGGCCATGGTCTCCTCCGCCATCGCGGCCAGCGGAGCCCACAGGATGGTCTCGCGTCCGCTGTAAATGAACTGCACGTCGATGTATTTGCGATGTGCCTCAAAGAGCGCCTTTTCGACGGGCTTTGTCTCATAGGTCTGCACGAGTGCAAAGCAGTGATCGCCATCCAGATCCTGCCGGCCCAGCGGCTGCGTGCCATCGACGGTGCGGAGATAGGCGAAGGCTTTCGCGAAACGGGAGTTCAGGGCTTCGTACTGAGCGGCGTGGTCGAGGGTGTCGAGGATCATGTCCCTGGGGATACGCGCTCAGATCACGATTTCAACGGCATCCTTGCCGCAGAGAGTGCGCATTTCCGTTCTTGCCTCGCGCTGCGGCCTCCGCTGTATAAGCGCAGTCACGCCATGCCCGCTCCATCACACGCCCCCACCGTCGTCATCGAGAATTTCTACCCCTGTCTCGAAGGCGGGCGGCATCCCATCAAGCGCATCACGGGCGAGCCGCTCGATGTCTGGTGCGACATCTTTATGGACGGCCACGTCGTCATGTCCGCCGTGCTCAAATGGAAGCTCACCGGCACGAAGCGCTGGTTTGAAGCCCCCATGTCAGCCACAGACAATGACCGCTGGCACGGCCAGTGCAGCTTTGAATCCATTGGCCGCTGGGAGTATGCCGTCGAAGCCTGGTCAGACACTTACAAGGGCTGGAAAAAGACCTTCGCTGTGCGTGTCCAGGCTGCTGATCCTGATGTGCCCGTAGAAGCACTGGAAGGAGCGAAGCTCCTCCGCGATGCCGCCCAGCGCGCCCGTGCCGCAGGTGCGCCGGACTGCGCCACGCAGATCGAGGATGTGGCGGATCTGCTGAGCTCCCTGCCCGCGCAGGAGGTGCTCGAAGTCCTGCTCTCCGCCGAGCTTCAGGGGCTCATGGACACCTACGCCGACCGCAGCCTCTCCACGACGAGCGAGCCGCTGAAGGTCATCGTCGAGCGCGAGCGCGCCCGCTTCTCCGCATGGTATGAATTCTTCCCCCGCAATGCCGAAGGTCGCACCGACAAGCACAGCACCTTCCGCGACTGCCTGGCCCGTCTCGATGACGCGCAGGCGATGGGCTTCGACACCATCTACTTCCCGCCCATCCACCCCATCGGCGTCACCGCCAGGAAGGGCAAAAACAACACTCTGACCGCTTACGAAGGCGATGTCGGCAGCCCCTGGGCCATCGGCGGACCTGCAGGCGGGCATCGCGATGTCGAGCCCGCGCTCGGCACGGTGGAGGACTTCGTCTGGCTCGTGGGTGAAGCGCAGAAGCGCGGCCTCGAAATCGCGCTCGACTACGCGCTGAACTGCTCGCCCGATCATCCCTATGTCAAAGCGCATCCCGATTGGTTCTACCATCGCCCGGATGGCAGCATTCGTTACGCTGAAAATCCGCCGAAGAAGTATCAGGACATCTACCCGCTGAACTTCCACTGTGCCGACTGGAAGAACCTCTGGCGCGAGCTGATCGACGTCGTGCTTTTCTGGGCCGGCAAAGGCGTGAAGATCTTCCGTGTCGATAACCCGCACACCAAGCCCGTGTCCTTCTGGGAGGAGCTCATCTGCACCGTGCAGCGCAAGTATCCCGACGTGATCTTCCTCGCCGAGGCATTCACGAAACCAAGAATGATGCAGGTGCTCGGCAAGGTCGGCTTCACCCAGAGCTACACCTACTTCACCTGGCGTGAGGACAAGGCCGGTCTCACTGAGTATGCCAAGGAGCTCACCCAGGGCGAGATGCGCTGGTATTACCGTGGCAACTTCTGGCCAAACACGCCGGACATCCTGCCCTTCTACCTGCAAAATGCGCCGAGCAGCATCTTCCGTCTGCGCGCCGCCCTGGCCGCCACGCTCACGCCGAGCTGGGGCATGTATTCAGGCTACGAACTCTGTGAAAACCAGCCGCTGCCCGGCAAAGAAGAGTATATCGACTCCGAGAAGTTTCAGCTCCGCGACCGCGATCACAACGCGCCGGGGAACATCAAAGGCTTCATCGCCCGCTTGAATCACATCCGCCGCGACAACCCCGCGCTGCACCTCTACGACAACCTCGTCTTCCACGGCTCGTCGCATGAGGAAGTCATCTGCTACAGCAAGGCCACGCCTGACAAGAGCAACCGCCTCCTCTGCGTGATCAGTCTCAACGGCCTCAGCAACGTGGCCTCCACCGTGCATCTCGATCTCGGCGCGCTCGGGATTGATGCCAGCCGCCCTTACCGCGTGCATGACCTCATGCACGGCCACAGCTATGAGTGGACTGGAGCCGACAACTACGTCGAGCTGAACCCCGCCGGGACCTCGATGCATCTTTTCCGGGTGGAACAGTGACCTTTTTTACGATCCGTCTTTGCAGCGGCACTGCATCTCATGCGTCGTCTCGATCAACTCCTGTCCTCCCTCGGCTATTGCTCGCGGCGGGAGGTCGTGGCTTGGGTGAAAGAAGGCCGGGTGAAGCTGGGTGAGATCGTTTTGACCAAAGCAGATCAGCGGGTCGATCCCCATGCTGTCACATTGGATGGTGAGCCGCTCGAAGCTCCCGACGGACTGCTGGCCATGCTGCACAAACCTGTGGGCTATGTCTGCACACACAGTGATGGAGAGGGACCGACGATCTATGAACTGCTTCCTGCGCAGTGGCTGGACCGCAATCCTGCCGTGACAAGCGTGGGCCGCCTAGACAAAGACACGAGCGGACTTCTTCTTGTCACAGACATCGGCAGTCTCGTGCATCGCTACACCTCGCCGAAGGCTGATGTGGAGAAGACGTACCTCTCTGAAGTGGACCGCGATCTCGATCCGCTCCTCATCGAGATCTTCGCTCGCGGCGACCTCATGCTGCGTGGTGAAGCCAAGCCCTGCCTGCCGTCGCGGCTGGAGATCATTTCTCCACGCACGGCTCGTCTGACGATCACCGAAGGGCGTTATCATCAGGTGCGGCGCATGTTTGCCAGCCAGGGATACCATGTGGAAAAGCTCCACCGCGAGAGCTTCGGACAGCATGTGCTGGGTGATCTGGCGGAAGGGGAATGGAAGATGCTCCCGTGCCTGTCTAACGGGCTTTGCCTTTCAACGGTAAACGCGAATCCATGCCCTTAGGATTCATGGCGGTGATGCTGTCACGCAGGGTAATAGTGATCGCATCACCCTCAAATCGGCAGGTCAGGGTGTCACTATGCGGGGTCTCATAGTAACGCAGGGTGATGAGCAGCGTCTGCGGCTCTGTCCAGGTCGCATGAGAGGCGACTTTGAATATCGTGTCAGCCTTGGGCTTTCCACCGGCGATGAGGCGCGGCGGCTTGATGGGCAGGGCAGTCTCTCCGAGCTGCCAGGCATCCAAGCCGCAGTTGATGCCATGACCGTCGGCGGTGAGTACACATGCCTTGTCTGACAAGGTGATTCTGAGCTGCGAAAGCCCGTAGTCGTTGGCTTCGAGTTTGAAGGGCTTGTCAATCTGGATGGCCGAACTCTTTGAGCCCGTCGGTGGCAGGAGCTTCAAGCTTTTGAGACGCTCAAGGTCTGCCGATATCAGCGGCTTCGCATCAAAGGCGGGCAGCAGATGTTTCCACACGAGATCTAGCTGGCCCTGCATGTTTTTGTTTTCACTCGTCATCACGATCACCGCGTCCTGCTCAGGCAGAACGATGGTGAACTGGCCAAAGGCACCATCCCCACGAAAAGCCGTGCCCTGGCAGCGCCAGAATTGATAGCCGTAACCTTGCAGCCAGTCGTTCTGCGCTTTGGGACGATCCGGTTTGTCACCGCCGGGCTGCTGGATGTGGAAGCGCGTCGCTTCATCGATCCAGGCGGCGGGGATGATCTGTGAGCCATTCCACTTTCCTTTTTGCAGCAGCAACTGGCCGAACTTCGCAAGGCCCTCGGTCTGGATGCTCAAGCCCCAGCCGCCCGTGTTGATTCCACGCGGACAGGTTTCCCATCTCATGCCGCTAATGCCGAGCGGGGTGAAAAGACGCGGCGTGAGATAGTCCAGCACGCTCTGGCCTGTGACCTTCTGCACGATGGCGCTGCACATATAGGTGGCGGCACTGTTGTACATGAACTGCGTGCCCGGCTTGTGTGCGATGTTCTGTGCCAGGAAGGTGCGCACCCAGTTCTCCGACTTGATGCACACCTGCGTGGGTTCCTTTTCGTTGCCTGTGGACATCGTCAGCAGATCCTTCACACGCATGGCGGCGAGGTTTTCACTGACCTGCGCTGGCAAATCATCGGGGAAGAAAGACACCACCTTGTCCTCCACGCTGAGCTTGCCCTCAGCGACCGCGAACCCGACAGCGGTGGAGGTGAAGCTTTTGCTCATCGAGTACATCGTATGCACCAGCTCCGGCCCATACGGCTCCCACCAGCCTTCGGCGATGACTTTGCCATGACACAGCATCATGAAGCTGTGCAGCTCCATCTTTTCACGCCCGATGGCATCGAGGAAATCCAGGATCGCCTGCGCAGAAAAGCCCTGCACTTCCGGTGTGCTGCGTGCGAGCTGTGAAGACGTGGTCTCGGCAAAGGTCCGCGGAATGCAAAGGCTGAAGGAAGCGAGGCTGGCGTGCTTGAGGAAGGAACGGCGGTTGAAGGGCATGGCGTCACTCTATCACCGCGCCTCTGGTGACAACAAGCCTCCTCTTTCCCGACTAGCCGCAAGGCGACAATGTCTCGACGGCGCAGTTCCTCATCCCACGCAGAATGCGGTGCGTGCATTGCTCGAAGTGCCGAAGTATCTCCGCTTCACTCACTTCTCCGGGGAGTTTGGCATCCACCCGCGCGGGGGTCGCTGCCAAGGCGTCCAGGAAGCGCGCCACCTCGGTGAGACTGTGAAAAAGCTGTGCCTCCTGTTCCGCCTCCGGCAGCATGACAAAGGCGAGGTTCAGCAGCCAGCGTCCATCTTTCTGCAGGATAAACCGCTGCATTATGAAGTTGCTGCTCCCAGGTTCGTAGCCTTCCTGGCGAACGAGATAGGGGCCATGGCCGTTGGAGCCACACGCGAGGTTCAACACCTCGCAGCGGGCCGGGTCATTGCAGAGCGCGGCCATCTCAGGTGAAAAGGATGTGAGTGCCTGCTCCGGCGGACTCGTTGTAGAAATCTCCCACGGTCAGCACGCCATCAACGCGGTCCATGAGGTCTTCCTTCTTCAGCTTGAACATGTCCATTGCCAGCTTGCAGGCATAAATCTTGCCGCCGGAGTCAGAGATGAGTTCCAGGAACTCGCGAACGGGCGGGATGTCGAGCTTTTCCATCTCCTTGTTCATGAGATGTGTCGCGAAAGCCGACACACCGGGGATCGCGCCCATCCACGTGGGGAACGGTATCGTCATCGGCATGCCGAGCATGGGCATGGCCATGTTCAGCGCGGAGTTGCCCACGGTGGACACCTTGAGGCTGTCGAGCGTCTTGTTCGCGAGCGCGTTCAGGCCAAAAAAGGTGAAGAACAGCGATGCCTCGATGCCCTCCATGCGTGCGCCGTTCGCCATGATCAGCGCCGGATATATCCCATCCAGCGAGCCTCGGCTCACGATGATGGACATCTTCTTCACGGGTTGTTTATCGTCGGTCATAAGAGTTTCAAGTTTCAGGTTTGAAGTGGTTAAATGCAGCCCACGGGCTTCGGGATACCGGCGATCTTGGAGGACTTCTTCAGCGGGCCGCCGGGGAAGAGGTCGTAGAGTTCCTTCGTGGTCACAACGCCGCTCTTGCCCATGCTTCGGATGGTGAGTGCAGCCCCCCTCGCCTGCTGCTCACGCAGGTAGCGAATGACTTTCATGTGCGCTTCCGTCAGCGCTCCGATTCCCTCCTCCACCGCGATGGCGGCGGCGATGCCTTCGTTCCATTGGGACGCGTCGGTGAGATAGCCCTCCTCGTTCACGTCGATTTCAGTTCCTGCGATGGTCTTTTTCATGGTCGTGGTTGGATGAATAGTTATGCTTCAATGGGTTTCTTCTTCTGCCGGCTGATCCCTGGCAACGGCCAGCCTTTCAGCAGCACGTTCCAATACACGTGACGGAAGGCCAGTTTGCCAAGATGGTTGAGACGACTTTCCTCCAGCAGCTTCAAGGGACCGAAGGCGAAGGGGAAGTTCCCCTCGTGCGGTTCATACTCGTAGTTGAAGTCGATGAGCAACGCCTTGCCGTTGCCGGACTCGATGAAGCAGTTCGAGTGGCCGTCGAATTCCTCCTTCAGCGGCTTGCCCTGGATGTGGAGCATCATGTTGTCGGCCAGCGTTTCGCTCTCGAAATGAGCCACGGAACCTGCTTTCGAAGCGGGGACGTTCGTCGCATCGCCGATGACGAAGACGTCCGGGTGCTGGAGTGATTGCAGCGTGTGCTTGTGCGTCGGGATGAAGTCGAGGTCGTCGCCGAGCACGCTGCGTCGCACTGCCTCGTCGCCCATGTTCGTCGGCGTGGTCACGAGCAGGTCGTAGGGCACCTCGCGGCCGTCGAAGCACACGAGCTTGTCATTTTCCTGGTCCACACGCTCCGCCACGAAGTCAGTGACGAGCTCGATGCCCTTGTCGGCGAGCAGATGGCCGAGCTTCTTGGATGATTTAGGTTTCGTGAAGGCTCCTGAAAGCGGTGTCACATAGGTGAGCGTGACTTTGTCGCGGATACCGCGCTCGCGGAAAAACGTATCGGCCAGGAAGGTGAACTCCAGCGGCGCCACCGGGCATTTGATCGGCATTTCATTGATATGCACCACCACGCGACCGCCGGTGAAGGACGCCAGCTTTTCGCGTAGCGCCTTCGCGCCATCGAGCGTGTAGAAGTCATGCACGTTCATGCGCCACTTCGGCCCCAGCATGCCCTCGGTCTCCTCCGGTGCCGTGCGGCAGCCGGTGGCGACGATGAGCACGTCATACTTCAGTTCGCGACCGTCCTTCAGCGTCACCGCATGGCTCAGCGCCGTGATTTGATCCACCTCCGCCAGCACGAACTCGACTCCGCGCGGTATGAAATCCCGCGTCTGCCGGATGATGTGGCTTTCCTCATACAGGCCGAAGGGCAGGAAGAGAAAGCCTGGCTGGTAGAGATGCCTCTCAGAGCGGTCCACCACGGTCATCCGCCACTCGGACGCGGGCAGACGGCGGCGAAGATGGTTCGCCATCATGGTGCCTGCGGTGCCGCCGCCGAGGATCAGTAAATGCTTGCTCATGG
>CAYMHJ010000206.1:0-11808 GCA_964390165.1 uncultured Prosthecobacter sp.
AGAGGTGTGGCCGTGGCGTGACTGGGTGGTGAAGGCCTTCAATAACAACCTGCCGTATGACCAATTCATCACCTGGCAGCTCGCGGGAGATCTGCTGCCGAATCCGACGGATGAGCAGGTGCTGGCCACGGCCTTCAATCGCCTGCACCAGCAGGAAAGCGAGGGCGGCAGCGTGGAGGAGGAGTATCGCGTGGAGTATGTGGCGGACCGCGTACAGACCGTGGCGACTGCGTTTCTCGGGCTGACCTTCGAGTGCTCCCGCTGCCACGATCACAAGTATGATCCGATCTCGCAGAAGGACTATTATGGGTTGTTTTCCATGCTTCAGAACATTGATGAAGCGGGCCTGTATTCCTTCTTCACGCCATCGCCTCCGACTCCGGCGATGATGATCATGGATGCGCCGACAAAAGAGAAGCTGGCGGCTTTGGAAAAGAAGGTGAAGTCGCTGGAGCAGGTGGCGAAACCGCTGGAGGCACCGGATTTCACGAGTGGAGAGATCGCGCATTTCACCTTCGATGAACAGAAGGGGAACAAGCTTGCAGATGCTTTGGCGAAGCCCGTGATTCCGACCGCGACGAAGGACAAGGATGGCAAGCCCGTGAAGATCGAAGACAAGACTTCGGCGACCCTTAAAGGCGAGAACAAGCTCGTGGAAGGTAAGCTCGGCAAGGCGCTGCTATTCACCGGGGATGATGCGGTGGATACCCCGCTGGGGAATTTCAAACGCGAGGAGCCTTTCAGCATCTCGCTCTGGATGAAGACGCCGGATGTGAAGGATCGCGCGGTGGTGATGCATCGCTCGCGAGCCTGGACGGATGCGGCGAGCCGTGGCTATGAGCTTTTGATCGAGGAAGGGAAGCTCAAGTGGTCGCTGATCCACTTCTGGCCGGGCAACGCGATCTCGATCCGCACGAAGCAGCCGCTGAAGGTGAATGAATGGACACAAGTCGTGGTGACGAGTGATGGCAGCAGCCGTGCGGCGGGTCTGCATCTCTATGTGAATGGCGGGCTGGCCGAGGTGGAGATCGTCCGCGATGCTCTGACGAAGACTATCCAGGGCGGTGGAGGCGATAACATCAGCCTGGGCGAGCGCTTCCGTGATCGTGGCTTCAAGGGCGGGATGCTCGACGACCTGCGTGTTTTTAATCGAGATGTGTCCAGTGCAGCGCCAGTGAATGATGGCCTTCAGAAGACACGCGCGGAGTTTTATGCGCTGCAGGACGCGCAGAAGGAAATCATGGTGATGCGCGAACTGCCACAGCCAAAGAAGGCCTATCTCCTGACCCGCGGCGAGTATGACAAACGCACGGAGGAAGTCGGCCCGAGGACACCGGCAGCGCTTTCGCCTTTCCCGAAGGATGCGCCGAAGAACCGGCTTGGTTATGCGCGCTGGCTCACGGCTCCTGATCATCCTCTGACATCACGGGTGACGGTGAACCGACTCTGGAACAATCTTTTTGGTCGCGGCCTAGTGAAGACGACGGAGGACTTCGGCAGTCAGGGGGAGCGTCCGCTGTATCCTGAGTTGCTGGACTACCTCTCGGTGAAGTTTATCCAGAGTGGCTGGGACATGAAAGCGCTGGTGAAGGAGATCGTGATGAGTCGGGTCTATCGTCAGCAAAGCATCGCGGATGCGAAGACGATGACGGATGATCCCGAGAACCAATGGCTGGCCCGTGGTCCGCGCTTCCGCCTGCCAGCGGAGATGATCCGCGACAATGCGCTGACTGCGGCAGGTCTGCTGAAGCTGACGGTCGGCGGCCCGCCAGTGTTGCCTTATGAGATGACGGAGGCTTTCAAACCCGCCGGGCCTGGGACGGGAGATGCCGTCTATCGCCGCAGTCTCTACACGAGCTGGCGTCGCACGAGTCCGCCGCCCGCGATGGTGGCCTTTGATGCGCCGCGCCGTGCCGTCTGCATCTCCAAACGCGAACGCACTGACTCTCCGCTCCAGGCGCTGATTCTCCTCAATGGTGTGCAGTATGTGGAGGCGGCGCGAGTGCTCGGCGAGAATCTGCATCGCTATGCTAAAGGGGATCCCGCGAAGATGATCGACATGGGCTTTCAGCTCTGCCTGAGCCGTGATCCCGACGCGAAGGAGCGCACGATCTGCACGCAGCTTTATCAAGAGCAGCTCAAGCATTTCCAAGCCACGCCCAAGGAAGCCGAGGCCCTCTTCAAGACAGGCAATGCCAAGCGCGATGCCACCATCCCTCTCCCCGAAGCTGCGGCTGCGGCCGTGCTGGCCCAGGCGCTGATGAACCACGATGCCTGTGTGGTGAAACGTTAATCCTTTGAACTCATGAACTCGATGAATGACCTTTTGAATCGCCGCCAACTGCTCAACCGCTTCGGCATGGGCCTGGGTGGGCTGGCTTTGAATGAGATGCTGGCGAAGGACGCGGCACCACAGGATCGTGGAGTGCTCGGTGGCACGCACTGGCAGCCGAAGGCGAAGCGGATCATCTACCTCTTCATGTCGGGCGGGCCATCGCACCTCGACCTCTATGATTACAAGCCGCTGCTGAACAAGAGGCATGGTGAGCAGCTCCCGGACTCGGTGCGTGGCACGCAGAGGCTGACGGGCATGTCGGGGAATCAATCGTCGATTCCGATGGTGGGCTCGCCGTTCAAGTTCACGCAGCACGGGCAGGCGGGTGGATGGTATTCGGAGCATTTGTCGCACACGGCGAGCATTGCGGATGATCTCTGCGTGATCCGCTCAATGTTCACTGAGAGCATCAATCACGGCCCTGGGGTGACGTTTTTCCAGACTGGCTCGCAGATCGCTGGTCGCCCGAGCATGGGGGCGTGGCTGAGCTATGGGCTCGGCGCGGACAACTCGAACCTGCCAAGTTTCACGGTGCTGATCACAAAAGGGAAGGGCGGCCAGCCGCTTGGTTCGCATCTGTGGGGCAGCGGCTTTCTGCCGACGAAGCACCAGGGCGTGCTCTTCCGCGCGGCGAAGGATCCGGTGCTCTATCTCGGCAACCCCGAGGGCATCAGTGCGAGCAGTCGTCGTCAGATGTTGGATCGCCTGAAGGAACTGCATGAGCATCAGTTCACGGGCACGCCGGATGTGGAGATCCAGAATCGCATCGATCACTACGAGATGGCGTATCGCATGCAAAGCAGCATCCCCGAGGCCACGGGAATCGAGGACGAGCCGCAGCACATTCTCGACATGTATGGTCCCGATGTGAAGACGCCGGGCACCTTTGCTGCGAACTGCCTGCAAGCGCGCCGACTTGCCGAACGCGGGGTGCGTTTCATCCAGCTCTATCATCAGGACTGGGATCACCACGGCGGGCTTCCAGGTGCGATCCCCAGATTATGCAAAGAGACGGACCAGGCCAGTGCCGCCCTGGTGAAGGATTTGAAACAACGTGGGTTGCTCGACGACACTCTCGTGGTCTGGGGTGGGGAGTTTGGCCGCACGAACTACTGCCAGGGCAAGATTCAGCCTAACTTTGGACGCGATCATCACCCTCGCTGCTTCACCGCCTGGATGGCGGGCGGCGGTGTGAAGGCGGGAAGCGTCTATGGAGAGACGGATGACTTTGGCTACAACGTCGTAAAGGACGGGCTGCACATCCATGACTTCCATGCCACGATCATGCACTTGCTTGGCATCGACCACGAGCGCCTGACCTACAAGTTCCAGGGGCGGCGCTATCGGCTCACCGATGTCCACGGACATCTGGTCAAAGGTATCCTCGCCTGAGATCATTTGCCGCCGACATAGACGAATGCAGGCGGGATATTCGGCCAGACAACCGGGCTGGTTTTCACGCCCGTCAGGTGCTGCTTGAGAAGCTGGCGGAAACGCCGGCCGCTGGGCAGAAGGTGAAAGCCAAAGTAGGCAAAGGTGGCGAAGCGTCCGCCCTGGCTGAGATGAGGCAGGACATTGCCGAGAATCGCCTCCTGAAGCGACGGTGGGAAGGCAGTCCAAGGCAGGCCACTGACGATCACGTCGATGGGTGGTTTGCCGGAGAGGTAGGTTTTGAAATCAAACTCCTGGGCTCCGGCGACCTCGAAAGTCATGGTTTTGAACCGAGAGCGGAGTTGATCGGCAAAGGCTGGGTTGATCTCAATGCCGAGATAGTGGCTGTCTTTGGGCATCGCGTCCTCGATTGCCGCGGTAAACGCACCTGTGCCCGGGCCAAGCTCGAGGATGTGTCGTGCCTTGTCGACATCGGCGGACTGCATCATCTCGGCCGCAAGAGCGGAGCTGGAGGGGGCCACTGCACCCACGGTTTTCCAGTTGCGGAAGAATTCTCTGAGAAAGGTGGTGGCGGGCATTCGTTGTGAAAATAGTCTTGCTTGAGGAATGCGGCGAACGTTTTTCTCTCGAGTGATGTCACTTGCCCGACATGTTTGTTTTGCGCCTTATTCTACCTCTTTTCATTGCTAGTCTGTTGAGCAGTTGCCAGACGGGCGGCAATCATAAAATCACCCTCAAGGATGGCCGGGAGTTTCTCTGCAAAGGCTCGCCGAAGTTCATCGGCAAGACCGGCTACTATCGCTACAGAACCTTCCAGGATCGTGACGCGATGCTGCGCGCAGACGAGGTGCTCATGATTGAGGATTTGGGGACATGAGTGTGGACGAGTTTCCCGAGTCTGGAATGCGGATCGTGCTGGCTTCTCAATCGCCCAGACGGGTTCAGTTGATGCGCGAGGCTGGCTATGACTTCAACATCGTGGTGCCGGAGGTTGAGGAAGCGCACGATGGCAGTCTCACGCCGGAAGATCTGACGGTTGAGAACGCGCGTCGCAAAGCCGTCGCAGGTGCGGTTTTGCATTCAGACGCTTTGGTGATCGGCGCGGATACGCTGGTGTATTTGGATTCGGAGCCCTTGGGCAAGCCTGCCAATCTTGATGAAGCTCTGAAGATGCTGCAAAGGCTGTCAGGCCGCTCCCATGAAGTCTGCACGGGGGTCTATCTGGCCTGGGATGGAGGAAGGCAGGGCAGGGGATTTCATGTCATTTCCCATGTGGCTTTCAAAGTCCTCGATGAGGATTTAATCCGTGCCTATCACGCTCTGGTGAACCCGTTCGACAAGGCCGGAGCTTACGGCATTCAGGAGCATGGAAACATGATCATCTCCGGCCATGAGGGCTCGTGGACGAATGTGATGGGACTACCTATGGAGCGATTGACGGAGGAGCTTGAGAAGTTCGCCAATTAGAGCGTTACCCAGATATAAAAAAGCGGCGCAACTTGCGTTGCGCCGCTGGATGAACTTTCTGCCGTCGAGAATTAGGCGAGGATTTCGTTGAGGATGCGACCTCCATTGACGATGTCGATGGGGCGGGCACCGTCAGACATGATGCGCTTCTCGGAGTTGATGCCGAGGAGGCGATACATGGTCTTGGCGAGATCTTCTGGGCCGACTGCGTCGCGGTCGGGCTCACCCCCGAGGGCGTCGGACGCACCGTGGATGTAGCCTTCCTTCACGCCACCGCCTGCAAGGGCGACCGAGAAGACGCGTGGCCAGTGGTCGCGGCCATTGGTGCCGTTGATCTTCGGCGTGCGGCCGAACTCGGAACTGACCATGACGAGGGTCTTCTTGAGCATGCCGCGATCAGCGAGATCGGTGATGAGGCGAGCAAATGCCTGATCGAAGTTCGGAGCCTGACCATCAAAGGCACCTTTGATATTGCTGTGGTGGTCCCAGCCTCCGTAAGTAACGGAAACCATGCGGACGCCTGCCTCGACGAGGCGGCGGGCGAGCAGGAAGCGCTGACCAGCAGTATTGCGGCCGTATTCATCGCGGAGCTTGTCGCTTTCTTTATTAAGGTCGAAGGCTTCACGGGCCTGGGTGCTGCCGATGAGGCCATAGGCGGCCTGATAGAAGCTGTCCATGGCGTTGATGGAATCGGCTTTTTCAACTGTGCGGAAGTGCTCGTCCACCGTGCTGAGAAGGGTGCGGCGGCGGTCAAAGCGCTTCTCGTCGATGTCTTTCGGTGAAAGCAGGTCGCGCACGGAGAAGTTCTTGTCCGCTGGATCGCTGCCCAGGGCGAAAGGCCCAAAGGCGCTGCTCATGTAGCCGGTGCCCTGTTCTGGAATGCTGACGGTGGGGACGGCGACATAGGGAGGGAGATTGTTGCGGGAGCCCTGCTCATGGGAGATCACCGAACCGAAGCTTGGGAACTTGATGGCCGGGCTTGGACGGTAGCCGGTGAACATGTTGTGCGTGCCACGCTCGTGAGCGGCTTCGCCATGAGTCATGCTGCGGATGACCGTCAGCTTGTTCATGATCTTGGCGATGTTCTGGAATTTCTCTCCGACATACTCACCTGGAAGAGAGGTCTTGATCGGCGTGTAGGGGCCGCGGTAGTCGGGACTGGCGAAAGGCTTCGGATCCCAGGACTCGTGCTGAGCCATGCCACCAGGGAGGTAGATGTGAATGATCGAATCAGCCACAGACTTGTAGCTTTCGACTTCTGGCATGACGCTGGATGCCTGGAGGCGGAGCATGTCCGGGAGGGTGAGTCCGAGTCCGCCGAGCATGCCGACGTACAAGAAGTCACGGCGGCTCGCGCCGGTGCGGAGGTCGAGGTGGTTGCCCTGGCAATTGGGGTGCATTTTCATGGCGAGTATGTGGGGGGAGTTGATTGCTGACTGCGAGCCGAATACGGGAGGGCTATGCTGTTCTTGCGCTTCTGTCATTTTTTCTTGTGAAATTGCATGCGGACTCCGTGCGGGAGCGTCCAAAGAGCAATATTCAGGTCCTGTTTTACGACATCTTCATCTTCGTGAAGGCAGTACCCTCATTCATGTCGATGCGCTCGGGACGGCCTTTGTATTTATAGACCAGCTTTGTGTGGTCGATGCCCATGAGGTGCAGAATGGTCGCGTGCAGGTCGTGGACGTGCATCTTCTGGTCCGCAGCACGAAGGCCGAGATCATCCGTGGCGCCGATGACCTGCCCGCCTTTGATGCCGCCACCCGCCATCCACATGGTGAAGCCGGTAGGGTTGTGGTCGCGGCCATCACCTTTCTCACTCATCGGCGTGCGGCCAAATTCCCCGCCCCAGATGACGAGCGTTTCATCGAGCAATCCGCGTGCTTTCAGATCCATGAGCAGACCGGCCACGGGCTTGTCTGTCTCTCCGCAATACTTCGTGTGGTTCTGTTCGATCTTGTCATGGGCGTCCCACTTGCTGCCGGAGCCGGAGTAAAGCTGGATAAAGCGCACGCCGCGCTCCACGAGGCGACGTGCGAGCAGGCAGTTGCGGCCAAAGGTGGCCGTCTTCGGATCGTCGATGCCGTAGAGCTGCTTCGTGGCGGCGGATTCCTTGTTCAGGTCCACAGCTTCAGGGGCCTGTGCCTGCATGCGGAAGGCGAGTTCGTAGGCTTTGATGCGGGCGTCGAGCTGGGTGTTGTCCGTGCGCTCGCGGCCATAGTCGCGGTTCAGTTTGTCGAGGAAGGAAAGCTTCGCCAACTGGCGGTCCTGACCGATGCCTTTGGGGGCATTCAGATTCGCGATGGGCGTGCCATCAGGCTCGAAGTTCACACCCTGATACACGGCGGGCATAAAGCCGCTACCCCAGTTGCGCACGCCATTGACCACCTGTGCGTCGGTGTCCTTGATCACGACAAAGGCGGGCAGGTTTTGATTCATCGTGCCCAGCCCGTAGTTCACCCAGGCACCGAGGGAGGGACGTCCACCGAAGATGCTGCCGGTGTTCATTGAACACACGCCACCGGCGTGATTGATGCCATCGGAAACACAGGAGCGGATGACGCAGAGGTCATCGGCCAGGCGCGCCGTGTGCGGCAGCCAGTCGCTGATCCAGAGGCCGCTTTCCCCATGCTGCTTCCACTCGCGTTTGTCGGCGAGCAGTGGTGCGCGGCTTTCGCCCATGGCCGTGATCACGGTGCCAAAGCTTGGGGGCAGTTGCTGACCGGCGAGCTGGCGCAGCAGCGGCTTCGGATCAAAGAGATCGAGATGACTCGGACCGCCTTCCATGAAGAGGAAGATTACGCTCTTCGCCTTGCCCATGCGATGCGCCAGTTTCGCGGACATCGGATTGCCGGCCGCGCCCCCGGCATCGCCGAGCGCCGCCATGGCGGAGTCCTCGCCCAGGATGGCCGCCGCTGCTAGAGCCCCAAAGCCACCGCCAGCGCGGCGGAGGAAGTCGCGACGATTCGTGAGAGTCTCGTGGTGGGGGATGGGAGTCATGATCGGCTAATACAGGCGGCGATGTGGACTTCTTGGACACATTTTCACACACTTGCCAAGTGTGGAGCACCTGCCCACCAGGCTACAGCCACTTTACCCGGCGGTTCTCCAAGACCCTCCGGTCCCACCTTTCATGGCGACAAATCCGAGCACGCTTTGGCGACCAGACAGCCCCGGGCTTCGTATCGGCAAAGATGTCTTTTAATTCACGCACATGGCTGGTCACAGGTTGTTCTTCAGGTTTTGGCCGCTGCATCGCCGAGGAGGCGTTGATGGCCGGAGATACGGTCATTGTCACCGCGCGTCGTCGTGAAGACCTGGAGGTGTTGGAGCATCTCGGTGCAGGGCATTGCCACGGCTTCGTGCTCGACATCACGGATGCTGCGCAGGTAAAAACCGTCATCGCTGATGCTGCGAAGGTCACGGGGCGGCTGGATGTCATCGTGAACAACGCGGGCTATGGGCTGATCGGCGCGGTGGAGGAATGCACGGAGGAGCAGACGCGGCGGAACTTTGAGACGAACTTCTTCGGCACGCTTAATGTGATCCGCGCTGCGCTGCCGCTGCTGCGTGAACAGAAGGCCGGGCACATCATCAACATCAGTGCGGCGGCGGTGATCTCGAACTATCCCGGCTTCGGCATTTATGGCGCGGCGAAGGCGGCGGTGGAGTCGCTGAGCGAGAGCCTGCGCGCGGAGCTGCTGCCGCATGGGATCAAAGTCACGCTGGTGCAGCCCGGACCGTTTCGCACGGCTTTCATTTCAAAGGGGCTCGATCACGCGCAGCCGATGCCGGAGTATGCGGGCTCGGCGGGGAAGTTCGCCGCCTTTCTCAAGAACGTGGATGGCAAACAGCCGGGTGATCCTGAGCGGGCGGCGGAATTGATCGTGAAGATAGTCCACGAGGGGCAGGCGCCGCTACGACTGCCTCTGGGCAGGTATGTGACGAAGAAGATCCGCGATGCCGCAGCGGCACGTGTGCGTGAGCTGGAGACCTGGGAGCAGGCGGCGATAGCGACGGATTTTCCGGCCTGAAGAAGCTCCCTGCTGGCATTTGGGGGCGGGAGAGACGCTGTGGATCACTCTTTGACACATCGGGGTCGAGCCTCCACACTCCGCGCCCTTTTCCCCGGATGTTTGACCTACTCGCCACTGACCCCGCCTCCTCCGCCCGCCGTGGTCGGTTGCAGACGGCGCATGGGGTGATCGAGACGCCGGTCTTCATGCCCGTGGGCACGCAGGGCACGGTGAAGGCGGTGCATCCCGAAGAACTGCGCGCTCTGAACTCCCAGATCATCCTCGGGAACACCTACCATCTCTGGGTGCGCCCTGGGACGGACATCATCCGCGAGGCGGGCGGTCTGCACCAGTTCATGAACTGGGATCGGCCCATCCTCACGGACAGCGGCGGCTTCCAGGTCTTCTCTTTGGCGAAGCTGCGGAAGATCAAAGAGGAAGGCTGCTACTTCCAGAATCACGTCGATGGCACGCCGATGTTCCTCGGCCCGGAGACGGCGATGGAGATCCAGGCGACGCTCGGCAGCGACATCGCGATGCTCTTTGATGAATGCACGCCCTACCCCTGCACGCATGACGAGGCGAAGAAGAGCATGGAGCTGACCCTGCGCTGGGCGAAACGCTGCCGTGACTGGGTGAACGAGCACCAACCGGACGCGGGAGCCTTTGCGCGCGATGAACGACACGCGAAGCAACTGCACTTCCCTATTGTACAAGGCAGCACCTTCCAAGATCTGCGCCAGCAATGCGCTCGAGAGATGGTGGCGATGGACTTCCCCGGCTATGCCGTCGGCGGCCTGAGCGTCGGAGAGCCGGAGGAGGACATGATGCGCATCGCCGAGTGGACCTGCCCGCTTTTGCCGGAAAACAAACCGCGTTATGCCATGGGCCTCGGCACACCTCCACAGCTCGTGGAGCTGATCGCGCGCGGCATCGACATGTTTGACTGCGTGCTGCCGACACGCCTCGCGCGCAATGGCACCGCCTTCACCCACGAAGGCATGATGAATCTGCGAAATGCCAAGTTCGCCAAGGACTTCCGCCCCATCGCTGAGGACACCCACCCGCTCTGCCAGGGTTTTTCCCGAGCCTATTTGAGGCATTTGGTCAATACCCAGGAGGTGCTGGGATTGAGGTTGATTTCCCTTCACAATCTGCATTTCTACGCGTCCCTCACGTCCAGGGCGCGGTTGGCCATCGAGCAAGGTTGCTTCTCCGAATTCCGGGCAGAGGTCCATGCCCGCTACCAGACACGTCCCGACACCACAGATTCCTAATGTTTATCTCCCTCTCATCCTTCCTCGCTCAAGCTCCAGCCGGCACCCCGGCTCCTGGTGGCATCCTCGGCAATCCGATGATCATGATGGTCCTCATGTTTGTCATGATGTACTTCCTGCTCATCCGCCCGCAGCGCCAGCGCCAGAAGGAACTCGAAAGGCTCATCAGCAGTGTGAAAGTGGGAGATCATGTGATCCTCAGCGGCGGCGAGCACGGCATCATCACCAGCACCAAGGATCGCACCGTCATGATCCGTCTCGGTGACAACGTGAAGGTCGAGTATGAGCGCAGCGCCATCGCCTCCGTCAGCAAGAAGAGCGACGTCGTGGAAGCCACGGCAGCCTAACCAGAAAGCGCTGGGTTTTCAGATTCACTGAGAACAGCGAACCGAGAACAGAGAACCTTTCCCCCAACCCACCCATGAACGCCTACGTCACCTTCCTCGTCGGAACCGCCATCCTGCTGCTGCTGTTGTTTTACATCGGCACGGTGATGCACACCACCAAGCGCCGTGTGGGCGGCGCGCTCATCTTGCTGATGACGGTCTTTGCCCTCTTCACGTTTAAGAACGTGGGCGTCCCTCTCGGCATCGACCTCAAGGGCGGTAGCGAGTTCGTCGTCCGTCTGAAGCCCAGCGAGGACAAAGAAGGCAATGTGCAGAAGGTGGATGCCTCCGCTGTTCAGCAGGCCATGGCCATCGTGGAAAAACGTCTGAACCCCGAAGGTACGAAGGATCTCTCCATGCAACCGCAGGGGGAGGACCGCATCCTTATCCAGATGCCCGGTGTGAAGCCGGAGGAGTTCGCCGCAGTTCGTATTGGAATTCAACAGGTCGCGAAGCTCGAGTTCCGCGTCGTTCATCAGGACAGCAAATCAGAGATTGCCAAGATTGACGGCGGTGGCATCACAGAGCCGGGCTGGGTGCGGCTTAATTACAGAGAGGAAAAGGACGAACAAGGGAACAAGCTTCCTAGCCGCGGCGCTGAACTCGTTCGCAAGGTTGCCGACATGGAAGGCGACGGCGTGAAGGAAGCCTTTGCCACCATGGATGCCGAAGGCTGGAAGGTGTATCTCAACCTCAATAGCGATGGTTCCAAGAAGTTCGATGAGATCGCCGCTGTGAACAAAGGCCGCCAGCTCGCCATCATCGTCGATGGTGAGATCATCTCGGCTCCCGTGCTTCAGACTGACCACTTCGGCGGCACTGCCGTCATCTCTGGCAATTTCAACCGCGAGTCCTCCGTGCAACTCGCCACGCTGCTTCAGAACCCGCTCAAAAACCCGATGTCCATCGAGTCGGAAAATGCGGTCTCTTCCTCC
>CAYMHJ010000207.1:0-11764 GCA_964390165.1 uncultured Prosthecobacter sp.
CGGTAATGCCGATCCATCACCTGAAGGAAAAGCCCACGCGCAATGCCGTGCTCTCTGACATCACCTGCGACAGCGATGGTAAGATCGACAAGTTCGCTCACGGTGGTGAGATCTGTGGCAGCCTGCCCCTGCATGATCCTGACTTCGAATCGGGTGAAGACTACATGCTCGGCATCTTCCTCGTCGGTGCGTATCAGGAGACCCTGGGCGATCTGCACAATCTCCTCGGCGACACCAACGTCGTCAGCGTCTCCATCGAGAACGGCAAACTCAAATACCGCCGTGAACAGGAAGGCGACAGCGTGGCTGAAGTGCTGACCTATGTGGAATATGATCCGAAGGAGCTGGCCACACGCTTCCGCAATCTGGCGGAGAGTGCGGTCGTCTCGAACCGCATCACCCCCGCTGAGCGCAAGGAGATCATGGGAGCCTATGATGCGGGGCTGCGCGGCTACACCTATTTCGAGACATAGGCCCGGCTCTGGTCTAGCCTGAGTCTGCCTCCCCATGCTCACGCCCCTCGATCTGAAACTTCTGCGCGACGTCTCGCGCATGAAAGGTCAGGTGTTGGCCGTGGCCCTCGTCATGGCCTGCGGACTGGCGATGATGATCATGACGCGCAGTCTGATCCTGACGCTGGAGGGCACGCGGGATGCCTACTATCAGAGCCACCGGATGGCGGATGTGTTTGGCTCGCTGAAGCGTGCCCCATTGTCGCTTCGAGATCGGCTGGTGGAGATTCCCGGCATCGCCGCACTGGAGATGCGTGTGGTGCGGGATGCAGTGCTGGACCTGCCAGGAGTTCTGGAGCCATGCACCGGGCATCTGGTATCTCTGCCGGAGGATGGCAGCGCGCCTTTGCTGAACCAGGTCTTCCTGAGGCGGGGCCGGATGCCACGCCCGGATGCAAGGCGGGAGACGGTGGTGAGCGAGGCATTCGCGGAGGCAAACCAGCTCATGCCGGGAGACAGCGTGCTGGCCATCATCAATGGCCGGCGGGACCGGCTGGAGATCACCGGCATCGGCCTCTCTCCTGAATTTGTATTTGAAGCCCGCGCGGGAGAAACCCTGCCTGACAACAAGCGCTTCGGCGTCTTCTGGATGAACTACCGCGCCCTCGCTGTGGCTTATGACATGGACGGCGCTTTCAATGACTTCTGCATCGACCTCTCCCCCGGCGCAGAGGCTGGGAGCGTGATCGATGAGATGGACCGCCTGCTCATGACTTATGGTGCCACGGGCGGCTACACCCGCGCGGACCACGGCAGTGCGCAGCGTCTGAATGATGAGCTGGAGGTGCTGCACGCACTTTCCGTGGCCTATCCAGTGGTATTTCTAAGTGTGGCCGCCTTCATGGTGAACGCCGTGCTGGCCAGACTGGTGCGCCTGCAGCGGGAGCAGATCGCCCAGATGAAGGCTCTGGGATACTCTTCCTGGCAGGTGGGCAGGCACTACCTTGGCTTTGCCTTGGTGATCGTGGTCCTCGGTTCCATCCTTGGGGGACTCGCCGGGCGCTTCATGGGCGGGGGGCTGCTGGGGCTTTACCGGCTCTTCTTCCGCTTCCCCACCCTCGAATTCGCCATGGACTACTCCGCTGTGGCGACTGCGCTGCTGGTGAGCACCGTGGCATCCCTGATCGGTGTGCTGAGCGTGGTCTGGATGGCGGTGAAGCTGCCACCTGCGGAGGCGATGCGCCCCGAACCTCCCACGAGCTACAAGCCAAGCCTGCTGGAGCGTGCGGGCCTCACGGGCTGGATGTCTCCAGTGATGCGCATGGCGCTTAGAAATATCGAGCGTCGCCCCTGGCAGTCGGCCTTCACGGTCGCCGGACTTTCCCTCGCCACGGGACTGATGGTGCTGCCGGGAAGCATGGAGGACAGCATCGACTACCTCCTCACCTATCAATGGAATGATTCACAGCGGCAGGATGTGATCGCCTTTCTCGTAGAACCGGGCTCTTCAGAGTCTCTGCATGATCTCGAGCATCTGCCAGGCGTCACATTTGCCGAGCCGATCCGGGTGGTACAGGCACGCTTCCACCACGCGCAGAGGGAGCGGCGGCTCTCGATCACCGGTCTGCCGAAGGGCAGTATTTTAAACCGTCTTCTGGACGCAAAGGGCAGGCGCATCGAGCTGCCGGATGAAGGTCTGGTGATGTCTCAGGCCCTGGCTGAGAAGCTCGGCATCAGGGTGGGCGAGTTTGTGCAGGTGGCCGTGCTGGAGGGGCAGCGCCCACAGCTTCAACTGCCCGTGCGGGGTTTGATCGAAGATTTTTCCGGCGTCTCCGCCTTTATGGAGATCAATGCCCTGCGGCGGGCGATGAAGGAGGGGGCCACGGTGAGCGGAGCCTACCTGACGGTGGATGACAGCCAGTGGGATGCCTTCATGAGGAAGATCAAAAGCACTCCACGTCTGGCCGCCACACTGGTGAAAAAGGACCAACTGCGCGCCTTCCGCACCACGACGGGCGAGAGCATCGGCATCCTGCGGCGGCTGTATCTCACCCTGGCGGTGATCGTAGCCTTCGGCGTCGTCTATAACAGTGCACGCATCGCCCTCAGCGAGCGCGGGCGTGACCTGGCTACCCTGCGCGTGGTGGGCTTCACCCAGCGGGAGGTGGCTGGTGTGCTACTTGGGGAATTGACTCTTCTACTTTTCATCGCACTGCCAGTGGGCCTGCTTTTTGGCCGTGGGCTTGTAACTTGGATCATCACCAAAGTGCGGACTGAGACTGTGCGACTGCCCCTGGTGATCAGCGATGAGACCTACGCCACCGCCGTCCTGGTCGTCGTCGGCGCGGCAGTCGCATGTTTTGCCTTAGTGGCCCAGATGTTGCGGAAGCTGGACATGGTCGGAGTGCTCAAAGCTCGCGATTGAGAGTATCGACAAAGATTAAGGTATTACGAAAATTATAAAATAGAGCAAAGGTCGCTTGTCGAAAGCGGTCCAATGAGCGAAATTCAATATTACTTAGCTTTCCCCCTCCTGTTTCGATGAACCCAGAGATCATTCAATTTTCGTGTGGTGCATGCCAGCATGTACTCACCGTGCCTGCGCATATGGCGGGGATCAGTGGGCCATGCCCGGTCTGTGGGAACACCATCACCTCCCCTGCCCCCCCCACCCCGGTGGCGTCTTCATTCTTTCAGCCAGCCCCCCCAGAGCCAACACCTGCTCCTCCGCCGCCCGTCGTTTCCGGGCCTGTGTCACCAGGCTTCCCTGGGCAGATGCACATGGCAGGCCAGGTACAGCCCTCCGGGATGCCCGGCACTCAGTCTCCAGCACCGTCCTGGCAATCTCCAGGTCTCGGGCAGACTCTCCTGGAGTCTGCCATGCCTTCCCAGCCGCAGTCTCAGCAGGTACCCAGACCCACGACTTCAGAAGGATTCCTGCCCCCACGCCGTGGTGACGGGCAGATCCCCTTCACCGGCTCTCTCGGCGGGGCCGCTGCTCCCATCCAGCCCGCTCAGCCCATGTGGGGGGCAGGTTTCCCCGCAGCTCCAACACCGGTGGAGTCTCCTCCGCCTCTTCCCCGGCAGGGCGGCCCTTCCGGGCACAGCTCTCTGATTCCAGGAGCCCCCACTCTACCCATGCTGGGTGGAGATTCTTCTCCGATGGGCGGCTCTTTGATGGCACGGGCCATGCCCTCCACGCCGCTGACTCCATCTTCTCCCCCGCAGTCCGCGCATTCATCCCCCACCACGGGCTTTGTGCCACCAGCCTCCCTTCATGGCGGTTCAGCCACGCCTTCCCGGCCGATGCGGAAACCCAAGCGTGCCACGAATGTTTTCATGATCGGTCTCGCCCTGCTGTTCCTCGGCGGCTTCCTCGTGGCAGCCGGCTGGCTTTTCCGCGAACCCGTCATGCAGGTGGTAGCGAAGTTCACCAGCTCCGTTCCTGAAGCCGAGCCCATGCCGGAAGTCATCACCGAACTCAAGGAACCACCGACGCCAGATGCCGCAGCATCCACGCCCCAACCACCAAAGCCTCTGCTGGCCTCGGAAAATGAAAAGCCCGCCCTGAGTCCGCTTCCCAAAGCTGCTCCGTCACCTGCCATTCCCACCCCGCCTCCGGTGCAGCCCACCATGACTGCGGCCCTTGAAGACGCAGTGGAGGTGCGCAAACCCTCCTCTCAGAACGGCGAGCCCACCCCACCAACCTCCAGCACACCCGCAGCAGCCCCTGGCGCACTCGTGGAGGTGCCCTCAAAAACCAGCCCGGCCATGGAGGACAAATCCTCGGAGCCCAGCTCCGCGACTGCCCAGGCCACCAGCATCCGCCTGGATGAAGTCACCGAAGAGGCAAAACCTGCCGCCGAGGCATTGAAAAAATTCCTCCAGGCTGAAAGTCTCCAGGAAAGGCTCAAATACACCCTCGCCTCCGATCTCATGCGCCCCTACATGGAGCGCTACTACGGCAACAATCCAGACGGCCCCATCCTCGTCGATGCCCTGGCACTCGTGCGCTTCGATCCCAAGCCCCAGATCGGCGGCGGTGCCCATGCCGTCTTCGGCATCGAGAGCAAAGTCTGGGAGTTCCCCGTTCCAGTCATGCTCGAGATGAGCGGTGGCAGCTTCAAGGTGGACTGGCTCAGCTTCATCGAGTTCAAAGATCGTCTTCTGGAGAAATTCCTCCAGGGCTTCCAGGAGGGCACCGCCCGCTTCCATGTCGGCATGACCCGCATTCACTACTTTGAAGACAAAGTGCCCAACGCCTCCACCAACAAAGACGCCTTCCGCATCAGTTCCGCCCCACCGAATCCCTTTGCCAGCGTCGTCTTCGTCGATCGAGAATCCGATCTCGGTCGCGAGCTTCGTGACAAAGTCCCCTGGGGTGCCCAGGTCTGGGCCATCGCCGAACTCGAATGGGCCAAACTGGGATCACAAAGCTGGGTGAACCTCACCGCCGTGCCCCAGCTAAACTGGTACTCCGTCCCCTCCGCACCGAAAGCTCAGCGGGTCTTTCCCGGCTCCGCATCCCCCATCGCCGATGATGCCCAGGTGCCCACCGAGACTCAAAAAGCAGTGCCCGTGGGGCGCTGAAACAAAGGTCCTGCCCCGCCAGGGCGACAGCAAAACTGCAGGCCCGATGCCGATGATGGGGGGCGAGAATTTCGTAGCCACTTGATCAGACTTCAGACTTCAATCAGAGGCATCCCGGTACGGGTGAAGCCGGGATGCAATGTTGATGGACCTAAGGGACTCCAGGCCCCGGCTGGATTTCAACGAATCCCGTGTAGCTGGGTGCGGTGCTGATCGTGGTGAAACCTGGCTCAGGGAGTTGTTTCAAAGTGAAGTAGCCACGGCCAGTCTGAGTGCCATCCGGGAGTTCGATGAATATCCCCTGGAAACTCGAAGGGCGGGAGATACTGCTCGAGGGATTCAACGGATTCGGATCACTGAGAAGAAAAGTTCCGCTGAACTCCGAGGTCGCAGGTTTCACGGTTAGGGTGACTTTGGCGGGATTGTCGATCCCCGATTTCATGTTCGTGGTTCCGCCAGGGCGGATTCGGAAGATGGTATTCGGGGGAGTGGCACTGCTTTCGACGTTGGCGTCTATGAAGTTGAGCATGGCATTATCGTTCCCGTCCTGAAGTCCCATCACAACGCTGGTGGGTGGAGTGACGACCGCCCTGCCACCTTCAAAGATCAATCCCACTGGACCGATGCCGCTCCGATAGATGGTTTCACTGGCAGAAGATTGAATCGGTTTGAACAGGGTGGATGGCCCAGAAGCCTCGACATACACAGGCTCTCCGGCGGCCGCATCCGGCTCAGCCCCCAGACGGAGCGATGCGAGCACACTGCCGAGTCGGGCATACAGGCCCTGATAAATGATGAATTCACCACGTGGTCCCAGAAGACTGCTGCAGACAAACGCTGTGCCATCTGGAAGGCGGCCTTTGATCTCGAAAGGTGAGCCATTCAAAGGAACCGTGCAGGTGGCAAATCCCGCTCCACTAGGGCTGAATTCGTGAAAGCCAGCATCGCTGCTCATGGCAAAGGCATAGTTGCCAGCATAGGCCGTGGCCGGTGTGCCAGCTGACCAGACCTGCCTCCACGCCAGCATCTGAACTGGAGAAATCGACATGTTGGAAACATCGATTTGGCCTATGATCATGTCGGCGTTGAATGGGTCGATCTGAAAGCTGAGGAAGAGAGACTGCTTGCCACTGCGCTGGATGAGGGCATTGGCATAGATGCCTGCCCCCTCATCCTGAGTCACTGCGCCGGTAAAGCCGTGGACATTGCCGGCATACGTCAGCTTTCCGGTCAAAGAGCCGGTGGGCAGGGTGGTGATCTCGATCAGTCCGCCGAGCTCGGCGTCTGTCCATGGGGGGAGGTATTCGGGTGGAGCGTCCGAGATCTGTTCACCGAAGTTCCGGTCCACATAACCATGGAATGTTCCGATGATGCCAGCGGGCAGGGGTTCAATGGTGATCGTTGTATTGACGCTGTCGGAGCCGCTTGCATTGGTCGCAGTGATAGTGATGGCTCGATCTGTGACGGCGACCGAGGGGGAACCGGAGATGAGCCCGGTCACTGTGTCGATGCTGAGTCCGGCGGGCAGGTTGGTGGCACTGAAGCTGGCTGGGCGGCGGTAGGACTCAGGGTCGAACTCGACCTGATGGCTGAATGGCGCCGCCACGGCTCCTGTGAGTGTAGGCATGGCGAGAAGCACAGGTTTTTCACTAACGATGATCAGGTGCTGCGCAGCGCTGTGAAGTTCCATGCCGGGCATGAAAATGTCCGGGCTTGGTTGGGTGACGACGCAGACATAGTCTCCTTCATCGTCAATTGTGACGTTGCTGATCATGAGTGTTTTCGTCGTGCTTCCCGTGATGCGGGCGTCATCAGAGACTGGCACGCCGGTCACCGCACTGACCCACTGGAAGGTGACGGAGCCCGGCGGTGCGTTGATGTTTAAATTCAGGCTGGCATTGCCACCTGCTACCACTGGGAAGAAACGCTCGTTGCTGTCCATGACAGCCACATCCGCTGTTGCAGAGGTGACGCTGCCAACGCGGTTGATGACCACCACGTCATAACGTCCCCCATCACTCAGCTTGACGTTTTCAAGCGAGAGGGTCTGCTGCACAGCGCCAGGAATGGCCACACCATCGCGTTGCCACTGGAAAGTGAAGGGTTCGGAGCCCTCAGCCTCCACATCCAGGTAGATGCCATTGCCAGTGGCAGTCAATTGATCGAAAGGATCACGGATGATCTGCACAGCGGTGTCATCATCCATGATTACAACGGCCTGCCTTCCGCCATAAAGGTTGTAGCCAGGGCCATCAGCAAGTTTCAGATAAAAGACCTCGTCCACCTCGTCGAGATTGTCATTCACGATGGAGAGGTTGACATAGGCTTCGGTTTCACCCGGTTCAAAGACAACCGAGTTCGAGGAGAGGGTGAAGTCAGCCGCTGATGTCGTGCGGTGCTGGATGCTCAAAGGGATGGTGCGGCGGCTGCTTTGTGGCTGGCTCATGTTCACCGGAATGGTGATGATCATGCCCGACTCTGACTCCGAGTAGCTCATGTAACCACCATTCGAGAAGCTAATGGACAGCGGCTCCGGCGATTCAGGATTGCGGAAAAACATCAGACGCCCGGAAAGCGTCTGGGCATTCGCCGCTGTCACGGGTGGGTCAATGTCAGAGCTGGGCAGTTGGGGAATGGTGAAAAGGCCGTTGCCGATGGACATCTCGGGACCTCCGCCAAGCAGAGTGCTGTTGATGATGATGCCGTAGTAGCGGGCGCTGCGTGAGAAGTAGCCCTGCGGGCGTATGAGCTTGCCGGTCAGATCATTGTAAAGCGGAGGGCGGTTGGGGTCCTCATCCAGCTTGGTGAAGGCTCCATTGAACTGCCCTGTGGCGGCGTTCAGAGTGAAGGTGAGCTTCATTGGGTTGCCTGAGCCGCCAGGGATGACAGGTTTGCCCGTTGATGGGATCGTCAGGTCCTGGCTTGGGAACTCCGTGCCAGCCGTGTTGGAGTAAAACTGCAGTTCAGCGTTCAGCGGGACATCCGGGAGATTCATGACGATGGCACCTGCCTCGGGTGGCGTGTAGAGTCCGCCATCCACCATCAAATAGGTGGTGGGAAAGCCTGCCCGGTAGAGCTTGTCCTTGGCGTTCGTCTGGTATGGCTTGTTCCATGAACAGCGCAGCCCCTCGGGGCTCGTCTCGAAGGTCGATTGAACGAGGGTGATGGAGGGTGGGAGCTGATCAAGGCCGGGTGGGTTGCCGCTGTTGCCATCATCGATCTGAAGATTCACCTGGATGGCGCCATGTAGGCTGCCGGGGGTTTTGAACAAAGGCTGGTAGAGCAGCACCTGCCCATCCGGTCCGAGGAAGGTATTGCAAATGAAGGTCGTGCCATCGGGCATCATCCCAGTGACGTTGAAAGTTCCCGAAGCAATCGAAACGAAGGTACCGAATCCTGTCCCTTCAGGAGTGAAAGTGGGGTCGCCAGAACCATCGCTGCCCAGGGTGAAATTGTATCGGCCAAGGTAAGCCGTGGCAGGCGTGGCCTTACTCCAGGCATTGCGCCAGCCCCAGACTGAAGCGGAAGTTACAGGTGTTGGAAGAGGATCAAAAGGATCGGGTTCGAGCGTGGAGTCCTGATCTCCAAGGAAACCGCTGAAGGTCTGCTTTTCGAGATCAAAGATGACAGACAAGTGCAGCGGGGGCAGTCCCTTCATCGTTTGGGCGATGGTGGTTTTGCCGCTGAGGACTCCGGTGTCATCAAAGGAGAGCTGACCGCTGAAAGGGATGGTACTGCCATTCAAAAGCTTGCCGCTGAAGCCACCTGTGGCTGTTGTTTGCAGTTCGATGCGTGCCCCCATCTCCGCGCGTGGCCAGGGTGTGGATTCGATCCCGGGATCGATCAGGTTCACCCGATCCACCAAACCGTGGAAAGTCCCCAGCGCGGCGGCAGGAAAGGGCAGCACCGTCAGCAGGCTTTGCACACTCGTGCTGCCGACGAGATTCGTCGCTGTGATCGTGACAGTCACATTCGTCACCGCAGTTGTGGGGATGCCGCTGATGATTCCCGTATTGGGATCGATGCTCAGACCTGCGGGCAGTCCGGTCGCGCTGAAGCTTCCCGGAGCTGCCTCAAAGTCGGTGTCAAAGAGCGTTTCATAAAAGTAGGGCCGCAAAATCTGTCCTTCAGGCAGTTCCACATCCGCAATGCTCGGCTTCAGCGTGGGCAGCCTCAGGCGATACTCGCCTGTGCTCATTTCCAGAAAGGAAGAGGTTTGCTGGACGACACAAACATAATCCCCGATGTCCGTGTCGGTAAGGTTGCGCAGGGTCAGTATCGGTGTCGTCGCACCCGTGATGCGCGGCGTTGCACCGATGTCGTCCTCCACCAGGCTTCCTGACAGCATCCATTGGTAGGTGAGCGATCCAGGTGGCCCCGCCACGTTGGCTGTGAGCACGGCCTGATTTCCCGCAGCCAGTGAGACCAGCTTCACGCCTGTATCCACCACCGCCAGCTCGGCGACATTGGAAATCGGGGCGTTAATCGCGTTGGAAACTTTGACCCGATAGAGCCCGGCCTGGCTGAGCTGCAGATTCTTAAACGCCAGAGGATTGCTCGTGGCTCCTGGTAGATCGGTGCCGTTGCGCTGCCACTGGAATTGCAGGTCGCTGCCGTCGGATTCGACTCTGAATCCGCCCACACCACCCAGAGCGAGGATTTGCGACTGCGGATCTCCCGTGATTTCCACGGGATAGTCATCATCGGTGATCAGCACCTCGCACACGGCGGCTTCATTCAGATCGAAGCCAGCACCGTCGGCCAGTCGGAGATGGAAGATCTCATCATCTTCATCGAGGCCATCATCTTTTACCGGCACCTGCACCATCGCATGATCGTGGCCTGCCGGAATGCTCACTTTGATCGAGGTCGCACTGAGATCCGCAGTGGTGGCCGTGTCTGGCACCACCGAGATGGTGAAGGTGCGAGTCTCGCTGAGGGGTTCGCTGGTGTAGATGAAGAGTGCGGCGGATTCTCCCTCTGTGACATAAAGCGATGCGTTGTCAAAACCCACATAAAGCGCCGGTGGTGCCTCTGGGTTTTGCTGGAGGCTTACCGTGCCTCCTGTTAGCGGAGAGGTGGTCAGCGTCGTCGGAGGCTCCGCTGAAGGGTCAGGATTGGTCGCAGTGACGTAGAAGCCGGAACTCATCGAGGTGACACCGTCATCGACGATGATGCCCTCGAACTTCACCTTCCTGGTGAGCTTCTTGTAAATAGGATTGCCGTCTCTGTCCGTGCCGGTCTGCTGATTATAATCATTGTCCACCAGGGTGAATCCACCGCTGAATTCCCCCGTCGCCGGCTTGACGGTGAGAGTCGTTTTTGCCGGGTTGAAGGCGGCAGATGCCATCGTCAGCTTGTTGGCTGAGGTGAGGGTGAAAAAGGAGTTGGCCGGTGTTTCCGAATAGCCGGCCAGTCCTTCAAAAAGAATCGCGCCATTCGCACTGACATCCAGCAATCCTGCGGCGATGTCTCCAGGGGCAGGTGCGATGTAAATGCCTCCATTCACATCGCAATCCGTGGTGAACCCATCCTTGAAGAAACGGTCGGAGGCCAGGGTCTGGGCTGGTTTGAACCAGGATACCGCCACATCCCCCGCACTGAGGCTGGGCAGGATGTCATCTCCCGCAGGGGTCAGTCTCAGGCTGCCCAGGATGCTGCCGATCTTGCCGTAAGGCAGGGTTTGGTAAATCAGCACTTGTCCGTCAGGGCCGAGGAATGTGATAGTCTTGAAGGCGGAGCCGTCAGGCAGTTTTCCGCTCACGGTGACATCTCCATTCGCGGCGACGGAAAAAGACCCGATCCCGCACCCCACCTCCCCGAGACTGGTCACCAGATAGAAGTTGTAGCGCCCCAGATAGTTCGTGGCGGGTCGCGCAGTGCTGTCCCACACACGCCGCCAGGCGGTGATCGAGGCCATCTCCCCGTCAGGATGAGTAATCGTGCCTACGACGGCATCGTTGGAGAAATCCAGATCCAGAGTGAGTGCCGGCAGTCCGCCTCGGGGAATGGTGGTCGAGCTCGTGCCCGCTCCCACGTCCGTGCTCGTGATGCTTCCGCTGAAACTGAGCGGAGTGCCCGTGGTGATAACCTTGCCGGTGTAGCTTCCATTGGCTGCGACAGAAAGTTCGAACCGCGCCCCCACATGCGCATTGCTCCAGGGCGGCGGCTCGCTCGTGCGGGTCACGAGTCCATGATAGCTGCCCACCGTGCCCGGCTCTTGAGCCCATCCACTGTGGATGCTCGCCTGAGTCATCAGAAGTATGCACAGGGCATTTATCAAAAGGCGGAGGGAGCGGAATTTTGTGTCCATTCGGCTTTCTAGCATCTTGGGGATTAGGTGGATAGCTATTTTCCCCTTTATTTAGAGAGTGAATTACCTGCGGCATCGGGCGGCCTCTCTCTTTCCCAGCCACCAGTTTGACACTCCGCAGCTCGCCGCTACCCTCGCCTCACCATGCATCTCTACCGCACCAACCAAGGCTTTTATCTGCACAACAACTCCTGGTTCCGTCTTCCAGACACCGACTGGGATGCCCTCATCGCCCATGATGACCTGCATGGCTATTTGAGCCAGGTCGCCACCGAGTTCACCGTCGTCCATGCCCCCGCTCCGGACAGCATCCTTGCCCCCATCGGCACCCAGGAAGTCTGGGCCGCAGGCGTCACCTACTTCCGCAGCCGCACTGCCCGCATGGAAGAATCCAAAGACGCCGGTGGCG
>CAYMHJ010000208.1:0-11725 GCA_964390165.1 uncultured Prosthecobacter sp.
GGTTTTCATCGAGGAGACCATGACCTCCACCGGGTTGCGGTAGAGGAAGATCCACGGCGTGTCCGGAAAGGCCCGGCGAAGCAGAGGCAGATCCACCGTTTGCCAGGAATCAAGTTTCACGAACAGATGTTGTTCGCCTTTGGTCGGCTGACCCATTGCGCTCATCCAGGCGCGCAGCCAGGAGATGCGTTCTTCGTCGCTGGCGCCACGCTGATTCAAGCCCAGGATCGCGCCGATCGGCGGCGGTTCGGAGAGCACGATGTGCTCGGGCAGGGCGGCAAGCATCTGTGACACGAGCGTGGAGCCACAACGCGACATATGATAGATGAATCCGCTGGGTGCGAGGCCGGGACTGCACGCCTGCCATTCCAGCAGGGAGTCAATCGGCAGTTGATGTCGGAAAAGCAGGTTGAACGGCTCGCCCATCGCCCTGCTGACCGTGTGGTCAAAGAACGACTCGGTAAATCGCAGATGGCCCATGCGGCACCAGTTCACCACGGGTTCCGCCGTATGGCGCGTGATGCTCACGGGCCGCCAGTCATGGAGGTCGGGCAGGCTCATGCGATCCACCTTTCCATCCACGAGCGGCGGTCGGCCTGGATGGCCGCCTCCACGTCACCTTGTAAAAAAGTAAAGCCGCGCTGCTGGCCCAGTTCCACCGTGCGGTTGATGAACTCACCGCGGTCGGTTACGGCGGCGAGCTGCTCCTGCAACTCAGGCTCTGCAAGCACGAGCCTGCGAAACGGCTCGAAGCCGCATTCATCCCCCTCGCTGGGCGTGCCGTTGGCGATGAGCACGCGCAGCCAGTCATTGAGCTGACAGTCGATCACGAGATGCACGCGGTCTGTGCAGCCGAGATTGTGAACGCGATGCGGGAGGTTCAAATCGAGATACCAGCACTCACCCTCGCGCATGATGATGCGGCGGTTGTCGAGGTAGAACTCGACGCCAGGATTGGTGATCACCGGCACATGGATGCGCACCTCGCCCGCCTCGTAACCGAGATCATAGTCGCGGTGCTCGCGAATGGTCGATCCCGCCGTGAGCCGTAGCAGGCGCACGGAGCGCAGCGGGCAGTGAAACGACTCGACCACGGCGCGCAGATGAGTGCATTGCTGGAGCAACTGTGTGTCGGCGAAGTCGTTCTTCGTGGGGTCGTCATACATGGTGTTCGTCGATCCCTCCACCGCGCGCAGTGCCGCGCCGCTCCAGTCTCCCTGGTAGTAGCCGGTATTGAAATGCGCGATCCACTCACCTGTGCCTAGCATGGTCAAATCTGCTTGCAAGCCGGCGGGGTCAAAGTGAAGCGGCAGTCGTGCGGCCTTGGGGGGAGCGGTCATCAAGAGCGGCATGTTGCCGGGGGTCATGAGTTTGTAAAGGGGTCCGCGCTTCTTCATCGCCGCAAAGAATTCGACAATCTTGAACCAGGAGGCGAAGTCCTGCCCTGCTGAACCAGGATAAATATGATCAACCAGCGCCAACTCGAAAATTACCTGCGCGAAGGCTATTTCCGCCTGCCGGAGGCGATCCCTGCACCCCTGCTGGAGAGGCTTCGTGAGTTATTTGATGACCTCATGTTCGGCTCAGGCGACGACAACCTGCTGGTGAAAAACACAAACAAAGGCAGAACCTACATCAACAATGTGGAAAGAGCCTGCTGTCGGGGCAGTCTCGCGGGCCTGGAAACGATGGGCTTTCCTCCGATTCTTGAAGTCGCGCGGACTATCTGCGGTGATGACTTCTTCTGCCTCCAGGACTTTGGTGTGGTGAAGATGCTGGGCGACAATCTGCCGGTGCTCTGGCATCAGGACATGCTGCATGAGCGCACCGGGCACTGCTTTGTGATGGGCATTTATCTTGATGATGCTGGGGTGGGCGATGGCGCGCTGAAGGTGGTGCCGCACAGCCACACGAGCGGACGGCACATCTGCGAGCTTCAGCGCGAGCCAGCGGTCGATGTGCCGATGCAGGCTGGGGACATCCTCATCCACGACATGATGCTGGCGCACGGCTCCGACCCGATGACAGAGCGGCCGCTGCGCCGGGTATTGTATCTCATCTTCCTGTCAGCCTCACAGGTGCGCACGGAGAATCTTTACCCGGAACAAGTCATTGATTGCCGGATGCGGGTGCTCGGCATGGCCATCGAGCATTACAGGCGGCTGCATCCCGATGCTGAAAAGTTTGAGTGGAACCATCCTTTGGCAGGCTCTTTTCACGATCTGGCTGACATGCGTGAAGAATTGGAGAGACTGGGCGGGGAAGCCATCAAGCCCCGCCCATCCGCCTATTGCTTTGAAATGAAGCAGGAATCCCTCATCCTTGCCGAATCGGCTGAAACAGGTGCGCTCGGCGTGCATCAACTCAAACGGCTGTGGTCACGCGTGATGCGGCAGCGGCAAGGTCAACCCGCGAACGCTCGCGACGAAGCGCTGATCGAACATGTGGTGCTGGATGCTCTCGGCGTGGGTTTGGAGCAGGCGATGCAGCATCTCTTTCAAGCAGGGCCGTCGTTTGAGGAGTTCGAGCGCTGGATCATCGAGACCACTGGCGGTGTTTCAGAAACACAGGTGGAGCGTCTCAATGCGATGATCACCGGCGCTGACTGCCCGCCTGAGACTGCACGCTGGCTGGCTGAGGTGGAGGCGGAAGAGCCGGTGCTCTCGGCGGCGGATCTGGCGTTCTGGGACGAGCATGGCTATGTGATCGTGCATGATGCCGTGCCGGAGTGGAGCCGTGAATTGGCCACACAGGCGATTCTGGATCATGTCGGTGCCAGGCTGGATGAGCCGGAGTCCTGGTATCAACCCAACGACCACGGCATCATGGTACAGTTCTTCCAGCACCCGGCATTCACGGCGAACCGGCAGTCACGGCGGATTCACAAGGCATTCGCGCAGCTTTGGCAGACGGCGGATTTGTGGGTGAGCACGGACCGGGCTGGCTTCAATGTGCCGGAGCGCCCCGGCTGGATGTTCCGCAGCCCCGACCTGCACTGGGATGTGAGCCTGGCTCGTCCGATTCCCTTTGGCACGCAGGGCATCCTTTACCTCACGGACACAGAACCGGAGCAGGGCGCATTCACTCTGGTGCCGGGCTTTCAGCATCGGCTGGACGCATGGCTGGACAGCCTGCCGCCAGGGGCGGACCCGCGTCAGCAGGATCTCCATGCACTCGGGTCAAAACCCATCGCTGGGCGCGCGGGTGATCTCGTCATCTGGCATCATGCGCTGCCGCATGGCAGCCGGCCCAACCGCGCGACTCGGCCACGCATCGTGCAATACATCAACATGCGGCCAGCGCGCGTGGAAGTGCGGGAAACCTGGATTTGATCCTCACCGCCGATCAACGAAGATGCTTCCCTCATGAACGAGAATCAAACACGGCTCCGGCAGCTCACCGAGGCATTGCTTTCGCTCGATCATCCAGGGCAACTCCGTGCGGCGGCGGTCGATCTTCACGAGCTGTGCTCGGAGCTTGCGGGTCTGGAGGACTGTACGGTCGATCCGCTGGACACAACACCGACTCTGCTTGCCGCTGGACTCGCCATCGGCCCTCTCGGTGCGGCGCGTTGCACGCTGGATTATGCGCGAACAGCCGGGTTTTTGCGCGGCGTTCAGCGTGCGGTGCAGGTGGCACGGAAACGCTTCCCCGCGCAGCCCGTGGAGATTCTCTATGCGGGCTGCGGCCCGTTCGCGCCGCTGGCGGTTCCTTTGATGACGCAGTTCAGCCCTGATGCAGTGCAGTTCACGCTGCTCGACATCCACCAGCGCTCGCTCGATGCCGCGCGCCAGCTTGTGAGCACGTTTGGCTTTGATGCCTGGGTGCGTGAATACATCGAAGCAGATGCGACCGCGTATCAGCATCCAGTGTCTCGTCCACTCCACATCGTGATCACGGAAACGATGCAGCGGGCGCTGACCAAGGAACCTCAGGTAGCGGTGACTCTCAATCTGGCTCCGCAGCTTAGCCCCGGCGGTCTGTTCATCCCGGAGAGCATCACGGTCGAAGCCTGCCTTTACAATCCGGCGACTGAGTTTCAAACCATGTCCGCCGACGGATCAGAATCAGAAACGCATGACCGAGTGCGCATCCCACTGGGACGACTGCTGGAATTGAACTTGGAGAATGTTCCGCTGTTGCTCAGCGAAGGCCTCCCTCTGGTGCGTGTGGAATTGCCCGAAGGGGACTTGCGATTGATGCTGAGGACTCAGGTGACGGTATTTGAAGCCATCTCTCTGAGCGACTACGATGCAGGCATCACCTGCCCGCATTGTGACAAAGAACTCAGCGGACTGAAGCCGGGAAGCGAACTGGCATTCCGGTATGAGATGGGCAGGAATCCTGGATTTCGCCTTCAGCCAGGGGGTGAGGTGTGTCATTGAGTCTTAGGCTCAGGAGTTCGGTGTCCACACGAGTTCGGTGTGGATGCCGTCATCGTTTAGATCGGTAAAACCGAGCCGGTGATAAAGCCCGAGCGCCCGCTCACCCGTGTAGGCAAAGAGGCGGACGGGCAGTTGTTTCGCCCTCGCTTCAGCGATAACCTCCCTCAGAATGACAGAGCCGATGCCGAGCCCTCGAAACTCTGGCATGAGGGCGATGTCCATGATGTGGAGGTGATCAAATGCACGATCCAAAATCAACCTGCCCGCTTTTTGACCGGCGCATTCGATGATGAACCATCCGGCCTGCGGGTAGCACTGGGTGTAGTGCTGCAACTGTGCATGGAACTGATGATCGAGGAATTGCTGTCGCAGCTCGGCGGAGAACTGTACCGCGTTCATCTCGTGCTCCCGAGTACTGGCATAAAGCGCCGCCTGAAAGGTGAGATCATCCGCCCTGGCGGAGCGAATAATGTGAGATGGAATATCGGGCAGGGACATGAATTTTGCGTGGAGCATTCTTATGCAGGAATGTTAAAATTGGCAGTTATTGTTGTTTGTAAAATTTTAAGTGTGAACGTTATAACCGCCATGTCGTCAGCCCTGCCATCAGTGATGGATGTTTCAGAACTGCTCTGTCTTGAAACCTTTGCGCCTCTATTAGGCACGAAGTTTCAGGTTCAGCGAGGCTCTGAGCGAGTGGCCATAAATTTGACCGAAGCAAAATCGGCGGGCGGACACCGCCCAAAGGCTTGTGAAAAGTTCTCACTTATTTTTACTGGTGGGCTCGACCTGCCCCTCAAGCAAGGGTTGCATGACTTCGAGCACGAGGCTCTAGGAGCTTTTGAGCTGTTCATCACGCCTATCGTTTCCTCCAGTCAGGGGCTGAGATACTATCAAGCGGTGATCAACCGTGAGTCCGGCCCAGCCTGAGTTATTTCATCAATTCCAAATCTCCCTCTTCTCTTCCATGGCCACTCCATTCCTCGCCCAAATCGTTCCCTGCGGATTCAATTTCGCCCCCCGTGGCTATGCGATGTGTAGTGGGCAAGCTATTTCCATCGCACAAAATACGGCGCTCTTCTCTATCCTGGGTACGACCTTTGGAGGCAATGGTCAGACGACCTTCGCGCTGCCTGATCTGCGCGGACGGGCACCTATGCATCCTGGTAGTGGGCCTGGATTGACGCCGCGCGTACTGGGGGAAGTGACCGGCACTGAGACACATACGCTGACGCTCGCCCAATTGCCCTCACATAGCCACGGTGGCGGCGTTGCCTCTGCTCAAGCCTGCAGCACCGGGCCGGGCACCACGAACACAGCCAATGCAAAGTTTCCAGCCGTAACCCTACGCCCTATGTATGCGGATGCTCCGAGCGGAAGCACTGGGGGTGGTACGAGCTCTGCGACTGGCGGCAGCCAGCCACATAACAACATGCAGCCTGTCCTGGCGCTGAATTTTGTCATTGCCCTCGAAGGTATTTTCCCGAGCCGCAACTGATCCCGCACTCCATTCATTCACCACCTCACTCTCTTTTCTCATGTCTACACCTTTCATTGCTGAGATCTCCATGTTTGGCGGAAACTTTGCTCCCAGAAACTGGGCATTCTGTGATGGGCAGCAAATTAGCATCGCGCAGAACACAGCGCTGTTCTCGCTACTGGGAACCACTTATGGTGGTAACGGCCAGACGACCTTCGGTTTGCCGGAGCTCAGAGGGCGTCTGCCGATGCATCCTGGATCGGGACCAGGCTTATCTTCTCGCTCGCTCGGGGAGAGGTCGGGCGCTGAATCTGTCACGCTGACAAGCGGCCAGATGCCGGCTCATACTCATGCCATAGGCACAGGGGCGGGCTCTGCTCCAAATTCAGCCATTCCCGTGGGTCGTTTCCCGGCCGCCCCAGCCAGTGGCACGCCCTATGCAGAAACCGGTGGTGCTCTCATGGCAGGAGCTGGAGGCGGTGTAACAGGAGCACAGGGAGGCGGTCAGCCGCACAACAACCTCATGCCATCACTTTGTGTCAACTTCATCATCTGTTTGTTCGGCATTTACCCATCACGAAACTAGCCTTCCGCTTCTTATCCCATTTATGAGCGACTCACCATTCACCCGCGAAACGAAACCTGTTCAGACAGACAGCCGTCGTAATTTTCTTGTTCGAGCCGCAGTTGCTGCGGGCATCGTCCCTGTGGCTGCGGGGCTTTTCATGAGTCGGCAGCGTCCTGGAAAGCTAAGTGTCAAGCCACCGGCACTCCCGGCATATCAATTGGAAAAATTTAAACCACTGGTTGGCTCCACTTTCACCGTAACTGTGGAGGAAGGGGCTGCCTACAGCCTGACGCTCTCCAAGGCGGAGGCGCTGAAACAGCATCAGTGCGGCGTGGCGGAGAAGTTCTCATTGAGATTTACCGCACCAGCGGACCACCCCATCGAAAGTCGCATTTACCAGCTCCAGCACTCAGTGCTCGGCAGCGTGGACCTTTTTATCAGCCCGGTAGGTTCCTCCGTCTGTTACGGCGAACTGTCCAAAGGGGAAGCTGTCATTAACTGCCAAACAATCCCCGTCTGAGTCCAGACTAGTCACAAATTTTTATTCTCCACTCCAATGCCTGCAACACCTTTTATCGGAAGCATCATGATGTTTGGCGGCACTTTTGCGCCACGGAATTGGGCGTTATGCGATGGGCAGATCCTGAGCATAGCACAAAACACCGCCTTGTTTTCGCTCCTGGGCACCACCTACGGCGGCAATGGCCAGACCACTTTTGCCTTGCCTGACCTGCGGGGACGCGTGCCTATCCATTTCGGGGTGGGTCCGGGGCTGAGCAGCCGGTCTTTGGGACAGGTTGATGGGGCGGAAAATGTCGCTTTGACCGGCACGCAGATGCCATCGCACAGTCATAGTGGCGGCATGGTGGCCGGTGCCTCCAGCCAGCCAGCCTCAGTCACTGATCCGGCGGGCAGGGTCTTCGCAGCACCCACCGATGGCGGCAATGTTTACAGCGACGCAGCGAGTGGACAACTCGGCGGCGGTGGCACTCTGCCCAGTGATGGCGGCAACCAGCCGCACAGCAATATTCAGCCATACACCTGCATCAATTTCTGCATTGCCACTGCGGGGATCTTCCCGTCCCGCAACTGAGTCGGTGTCCTCGTTTCCAGTTCCATCGCGCCCGTCCTTCATCCCATCATGAACAATTTCTCCACGCCGTGCCTGAATGGCAGCTCCCGGCTCCTTCTTGTGGCTGTTGCGTCTGTGCTTTTCGGCACGGGTCTCGCCAGTGCTGCTCCCACGCTCAACTGGAGCACGACGGTGGACTCTGGAGCTTCCGCCGCTGACCGCACCAGGGCAGTGGGCATGGCGTCTAATGGCGATGTGATTGCCGCCTCACAGATCGGCTCTGGCACGGACGCGCAGATCCGAGTGCAGCGCCTCGCAAATGCTGATGGGACCGTCTCCTGGACTCGTGACGTTGGCACCGCAGGCTTCGCGGAAGATGTCGCTGACATTGTGGTCGATCCCACCACAGGAGATTCCTATGTCGCGGCCCGTGCAGCGACGGCCTCCAACGGCCTCGACTGGTCGATATTAAAGGTCAATGGCAGCGATGGCACCCTTGCCTGGAGCATCTCGCATTCCACCTCTGGAAATGATGTACCTCGCGCCATCACCCTGGCCTCGGATGGCAACGTCATCGTTGCAGGCATGGAAACTGTCAGCAGCAGCGGGCGTGCACGAGTGGCCAAGCTCGACTCCGGTTCAGGGGTTCAAATTTGGAGTTTCACGGAACCAGCCGCCAGTGATGCATTCGATGTCATCACAGACTCGGGCGGGAATGTCTATTTCTGCGGTAGCAGTGGCAATAGCACATTGATCAAAGCATTGACCAGTGCGGGTGCAGTTTCCTGGAATAAAGGTTCTGGTGGCTTCAGTCCTTCCGCCCTGACCTCCATCACACTTTTTGCCAACGGAGACATTGGTGTCGCAGGTTTTATAGGTGCCTCCATGCAGGATACCAATTTTCGCGCCGAAAGGATCCCGGCCAGCGGTGCCGCCGCTGTTTGGTCCTACTCAGTAGATGGCGGAGCCAATGGAGCCGATGTTGCGTATGACATCGTTGCTGATAGTGCGGGTAATGCCTATGTGGCGGGCATGGTGACGGGCGTCGGCGGACAGACGGGAACTTTGCGCAAGTTATCCCCCACGGGAACTGAGGTTTGGACAAGAAGCATGAACGGCACTCTGGCTGCACAGGCCACCGACAGTTTTTTTGCTGTTCGGTTGGTGGATTCGGGTGTCGTCGCTGCTGGCACCCAAAGCAATACAGCCACCTTGGCTGACATGATTATCTCGCGTTATGATGTCGCTGGCACCCTGCTTGATGACACTGTTTACAATGGGGTGGCGAACAATAATGACACTTCGCTCAGCCGCAATTTGTTTGTCGCCAGCGGAACTACAGCGGTTGTGGCCGGGGACTCGGAAAACGCCACTCCCAGCCCGGATGGCATTGTCCGGAGCTACAGCCTGTCAGCCCCAGCGCTGGCCCCTGAGATCGCTGTTTCTGGCAACAGCACGAACATCGAAAACGGTGACACCATTCCAAGCCTGCTGGATCACACTGACTTTGGCTCACAGCTTGTCTTCGGCGGCACTGAAGTGAGGACCTTTACCGTCTCCAACTCCGGCACTGGTGAGCTGACGCTCTATGGAACACCGAAGGTGATGGTGAGCGGCACAAATGCAGCGGATTTCAGTGTCACCGATCAGCCGGACTCTCCCGTGGCGGCGACGAACGGATTCACCACTTTCCAGGTCACCTTTGACCCCAGTTCCATTGGACTGCGCACCGCGACGATCAGTATCGCCAACGATGACTCAGACGAAAATCCATTCACCTTTGATATCCAAGGCACAGGCTTTGTTCCACCGCCTACCGTCATATCATTGAATCCCAGCTCAGGTATCTCGACTGGTGGAACGATAGTGACCATCACCGGGACGAATTTTACGGGAGCCACGGTTGTGACTTTTGGCGGCACGAATGCATCCAGCTTCACCGTGGACAGTGCTGCCCAGATCACTGCCACCACCCCGGCCCATGCGGCAGGTGCGGTGAGTGTCCTCGTTACCACCCCTGGTGGCACCAATGCCGCCAACACATTTTTCACCTACACCACTCCTGAGATTGTCGTTCACAACGGAAGCCACAGTTTGGCAGTCGAATTGAGCGATGGACAGGTCACGCCAGTGAATTTCGGCAGCACTGCCCCCAACAGCCCCAGCCTTCGAAATTTCCTGGTGCGCAATATCGGTGATGCGGATCTGACGATCACCAGCATCACGGTTCCCGCAGGCTACATGACCAATGGTGCCCCGGTCGTTGTGGCTCCCGCCAGTTCCTTCGGTTTTCAGGTTTCCCTCAGCACCGCCACCCCGGCCACCTATACGGGCAGCATTGTCATCAGCAGTGATGACATGAATGAGAGCAGCTTTGATTTCCCAGTCACCGGCACCGTCGTAGCTCCCGGAAGTGATCCCGTGGTTAGTGTGGGTGGAGACGTGGCCGTGCAGGGTACCACGGGCAGCCCGGTGCTTGGTGGTCCTCCTGGAGCCACCCTTTACAGTCTCATCGGCTCTCCGGCCATCAACTCCAGCGGCGTGCTCGCCAGCGCCGTGCAGATTCGCCACACCGACGCCAGTCTGCACACCGGCATGATGGTCGGCCAGCCGATGGTGCTCATCGCCACCGACACACAGACGGCTCCATCCTTTGCCGGTGTGAACCACTACAATTTCGGACCACCCGTCATCAATGAGGCTGGGCACATCGCCTTCACGGGTGAAGTGCGCGGGGTTGGCATTACCACCAACGTCAACAGCCGTTGCCTCTTCAGCAACGCCAGTGACGGAACGCTCAAACTCGTGGCCCAAGTCGGCATGGCCACCACGCTTGGAAGCAATCTGAAGACCATCGGCAACTTCTCCATCGGCGGAGACTTGGTGATCTTTCTCAGCACTCTGGCGGACAACCGGGTCGTACTCTTCGGCTGGGATGCGAATACCGGACTGCGCGCCCTCATGCGCAACGGTCAGAGCCTCGATGCCAACGGCGTCACCAAGACCGTACAGAGCTTCACCATTCTGGAGGCCAACAATGCCTCCTCCGGCCATGGCAAAGAGATCAGTGTGGCCCCCACCGGTGAGTCACTCGTCACGTTGGGTGTCACTTTCACCGATGGCAGCTCCGGCGTCGTCGTGGGCAGCTTCGATGGCACTAGTGACACCGGCTTTGGTGCCACTTACGGAGCCAGCCAGCAGCTTTCCGACAGCTACGCTGCCCCCGGCGTCATTCCGCTGGCGAGGTGGAACACCTTCCGCAGCCCCGGCTTTGACAACACTGGCAACTACTACGGCTTCATCAGCCAGATGGTCACCAACACGCTCGCTGGTGTCACCAGCACGAACAACGTCGGCGTCTTCGTGGATACCGCGCCCGGAGTGCTCACCCTGCAACTGCGCGAAAACGACACAGCCACTGGCACCAGCGGCCTTGTCTTCAGCGACTTCAGCGACCTCGTGCTCGGCGGCGGCGATTATGAGTTCCTCGTCAAAGGCGAGGTCAGAGGCAGCGGAGTCGTCATCAATGTCAATGACAAGGGGCTGTGGGCGCAGCACGCCACCAACGGGCTCGTTCTCGTCGCCCGAGAAGGCAGCGAAGCTCCCGGAGTCGCCGGAAGCACCTTCTTCAGGCTCACACAGCTCGCATTGCCCGGCACCGCACAGCCGATGTTCCAGGCATCCATGAAGACCGGAGTCGGCGGCGTGACTGCCGCGAACGATACAGGTCTCTGGGTGATCAATGAAGCCGGTGAAGTGAAGCTAGCCGTGCGCGAGGGCGATGTCCTCGACGTCGCAGGAACAAACCGCACCGTCACGGCGATCACCGCGCTGCTGAATGGCACAACCACCGGCGGAGCCCTGGGCCGCCGGGTGTTCCTCGCCGACGGTCAGCTCACCCTGCTGCTGACCTTCAGCGGTGGAGTGCAGGCCAACGCCAGGGTCGTGGTGCCTTGATGTTGCGCAACCTGTTAGACCTTGTAAAACTGAAAGGCATTGGAGACGCAATAGTCACCAAGGTTGTGTGCTCACCCATGTGGTCGGTCGGAGAGGGCAACCCCCGTCTGCGGCCTGATCCTTCACACGATCCGGGTGTGTGTACACATTCATCGTCTCGCCACGCAGGAAGCCGACGAGCGTCTGCCCGCTTTCATCGGCGAACTGCACCGCCAGACTGCTCGGAGCCGAGATGGCCGCCACGATGGGTACTCCGGCGGCCA
>CAYMHJ010000209.1:0-11616 GCA_964390165.1 uncultured Prosthecobacter sp.
AGGTAGGCATCGTTCAAAAACATGCCGGTGGATGTCGGAAAGCGCCCGGTCATCAAGGCGGAACGATGCGGTGTGCAGACGGGACAAACCGACACCGCATTGCTGAAATTCAGCCCCTCTTTCGCCAGTCGGTCGAGGTTCGGCGTCTTCACATTCGGATCGCCCGCATAGCCCGTGGCCATGGCACGCCATTGATCGGTCAGAAGGTAGAGGATGTTCGGCCTTGCGGCGTGAAGCGAAGAGAGGAGGGCGAAGAAAAAGGCAAGAGTCAGGCTACGCATGGCGGGTCGTGAAACGGCGGGCACCATCCCGAGATCTCAGCAAATCCACATGAGTGAAGCTGGAAAAAAACGCGGATCTAAGTCCAACAAGCTGCAAGAGCGCCAACGACTCAATAACTGAAGTCGGCATACTCCAGGAAGAATGTGAAGTAGAGCACGTCATCCATGGGCGCAGGCACTGGTGAGATCAGGAGTTGGTGAAAGCTGCGCTTTTCCTCCGGCAGGATCACCGGCAGTGTGATGGCATTGCCCAGGCCGATCATGTCATCTCCCTGCTGGTTCCAAAAAATAAGATCCGTGCTCGTTTCATGGCGGTAGCGAAGCTGCGGGCGCCCCGTCCAGGTGACTTGCAGTGCATCTGGAATATCCGGGTCAGGCCGGGGAGTCAGCGAATGACGGCGTAGTCGGTATTCCAGCCATTTCATGGTTTCATCCCGCGCCAGCCGGTTGGCTTTTTCGTCGGCGCTCTCCTGAGGTGTGTTCCAGTTTCCCTCCGTCTCAATGGTGGTTTCATCAAAGGAATGCGCCACCAGGTCGAATAAATGGTGCTGCACAAACGGATTGGGCAGCCCCAGTGCTGCGGCCTGCGCTCCTGATGCCAGGGTGAACTTGATGGGGAAGAGGCTGCCGGTCTTTGGTGAGGCGTTTGGGTCCGAGACACCGAGCAGAGAATCATTCGTGCCGTGATACATGAGCACCTGCATGCGTCGGTCCGGCATGTATCTGCCTGCAGCCACGCTGCTCGGCGATCCGTGGTAGGCGAAGTGTCCGCACCCAGGATAGTAGAAAACGCCGACACGGGGGAATGGAAGCTCTGCAGGAATGCGCACGGGAGCGGGCACTGCCAGCTTCACTGTGTCGTTTTCCTCGTCGATGTAGTCAACCTCGTAATCACCGAGGTCCACCGAGACATCCAGGATGGCATTGAGCCCTGTTTGAGATCCATGGGAGAAGCCCAGCAGGCCGATGTGTTCCCGGTCAACATCCGACTGCGCGTTGAGAAAGGTCAGTGCCGCCACCACATCCTTCGGCCGTTCATAGTTTGGCGAGCACAGAGCATCATCAATGGCACTGTCATGATGCGGGCGCCGGTTTGAAAAACTGCCGGGAATGCCACGCGGATTGAAGCTGTCAGGCATCAGACAGAGGAAGCCGCGTTCAGCCAACCGCTCCCCCCAGCGCCTGAGAGCGGCCTTCGCACCATTGGCAATTGTGTCCGACGACCACATGCCGCCGGAGCCGTGTAGAACGATGACCGCCGGATAGGGCCCCGCCCCATGAATGAGCGGATCAGGCCGATAAAGAAGCGCGATGAGAGTCAACTGATCAGCATCTGCTGGGTAGCCGACCACGGCGGCAAGCTGGGCCGAAGGGGATGGATTGGGATTCACCGCGAGACCGACCGGCACATCAAAAAACACCGTCTCAGGCACGATCTGCGCGAGTACTTCTAAAGGCTGGAGCATGAGACCTGCTGATGACAGGATGGAAAAGAACACGGCGGATGAACTGGTGGGTTTCATGGCCTTGTTGGTGGCCTCAGGCCAATCTAGCGTTCAGGTGATATTCACAAAGATGCTGGTGGAATGGAGCAGGAATCGCTATTCCGCCTTTATTCCAGCCTTGCCCTTCCCCTTGCTTTTCTTGGGCTTGCCGCCGCTGCCGTTGCCACCTTTTCCACCCGAGGTGGGGCTGGCTTCCTCTTTTGGGAAGACCTCAGCCAGACGGGCTTTTATCTCGTGGGCACTGGCATCTCCGGCCAGATTGGTCCATTCGCGTGGATCGCTGCTGTGATCGTAGAGTTCCTCGCTGCCGTCGGCATAGCGGATGTAGCGGTAACGGGCATCCCGGGCAGCGTGGTTGCCTCTGCCATGAGAACAGACGGCGATGTGATCCCAGGCAGATTTCGGATCTTTGAGAAGAGGCGTGAGGCTGGGGCCCTTCACATGATCAGGCAGGGGCAGGCCGGTGAGTTCGCAAAGAGTGGGGTAGATATTGGTGTAATCCACAGGAGCCTCGCAGCGCTGACCGGGCTGGGTGACGCCAGGGGCCACGATGGCGAAGCTGGTATGGGTAGTGGTCTCCCAAAGGGCAAATTTGCGCCAGTGCTGCTTTTCACCGAGCGCCCAGCCGTGGTCGGTCCACCAGACGATAATGGTTTTGTCCTTCCTCGGGCTGGCGTCCAGTCCATCCAGCAGGCGGCCGACCTGATCATCAAGGTAGGAGATGGTGGCGAGATAAGCTTGAACGCCCTTTTTCCATTGATCGCCTTTCAGAACAGCAGCGTGGTCGCCCTCGGGGCCTGCCATTTTCACGCCGGGGGCGGGGATGTCGGCTAGGTCATCGTCCTTGGTGATGGGAAGCTGGATGTCGGCGAGCGGGAAGCGGTCAAAGTATTCACGCGGGACATACCAGGGAAGATGGGGTTTTACATAACCGACGCCGAGGAAGAGGGGCTTGTCAGCAGGGGCGTTTTTGAGTTGATTGATGGCCCAGTCGGTGAGCTTGGTATCTCCCATGTCACTGGTTTTCGCATCCACCGGACCCCAGTCGAAATGGCCACGTTTAAGGCCGTTCATATTTTCCTCATGCTCTTTAATGCTGGGAAAAAGCCCCACCCACTCTGTCCAGGAGTCCTCACGACCTTCGCTGTTGAAGTTATGGTAGATTTTGCCCCCGCCGAGGGTGTGGTAGCCTTGAGCGAGAAAGTGGCGATTGATCGTGAGGGTGTCCTTCATCACGCCCTGCGCCGGGTCGCCATTCGTGTAGATGCCCGTGGTCCAGGGTCGCAGGCCGCTCATGAGGGCAGCGCGGGAGGGATTGCAGGCCGGGGCAGCGCAGTGGGCATTGGTGAAGGCGGTGCCGCGCGCGACGAGGCGGTCGATGTTCGGGGTCTTTGTCTGCGGATGACCTCCGAGGTGGGTCGTCCAGTCATTGAGGTCATCGACAGCGATGAAGAGGACATCGGGCTTGTCTGCTGCGATCAACGGGAGGCAAAGTGAAGCCAGCAGGGTGATGATAAGACGCGTGAGTTTCATTCAGTGCCGAGGAACGGCTGCTTCGTCCCGTTCTTGCGGTGCAAAAAAGGTTTGTATTCGTTGCCTTGGCTGAGGTTCATTTAATAAAAATGAACTCCAGCCCCGCGTCGCAACACCAGAGCCAGCCGGTCGAGATTCACGATGGAGCCACCCTATGCCCGATATGCCGGCATGTGGTGCTGATAGAAACGAACTTCTGCCCAACTTGTGGCACTGCTGTGGATGCGCCGGGTGCCGCCGCTGCTTCACCACCAGCCAGGGTGAAGTCCTCCTATGTATTTGAACATTTGGTGACCATCCTCCTTTCTATTTTTGCCGTATCGAACGCTGTATACGCAATAATAGCTATCGATGCGGATTGGACACATGTCGGTAAGACCCTCTATTTTTCGGCCTGCGCCTTTATTTTCGCACGGCGGTGGTCTGCTGCGCGAATGTCTTGTGATTTAGCAAACTGAGCCATGGTCATTCGAATATGCGATTCCGGATGAGAAAACAGTCTCTCCTGAAGTGCGATCGATGTTCAATTGCCAGCGCTCTGTCACCCGAAAATCTGCCGCCTTGCGGCGATGAATCGGCGCCGTGTGCCGCGTGGCTGCTCGCGGAGATAATGACGCCAGAATGTGGCCAGTACGCCGGGAGCCGGGGTCGATTGAAAGCGGGCGAAGTTCCGGTGTAGCGCGCGCAGGTCCCTGAGGACGCGGTCCGGGCGCGGTAGCAACTGCACGCGGATGCCTTCCATGTCGATGAACCAAGTTTTACCATGCTCATCTTCCAGCAAGTTCTCACAGCGCAGATCACGGTGGCGGAGACCGTTGCCATGCACACGTCCGATCAAATTACCGAGGGTTCGCGCGTGGTCGAAATCTCCGCCAGATGCGAAAAAGGCCCGGTAGGTCTGAGCACCCGGCACACGTTCCATGATCAGGTAACAGTGCTGAACGAGGCTGCGCCTTGGCGCATCTCCTGCAGCGATGGCCGCCGCCACGGGCACGCCGATGTCCTCCAGGAGCCTTGCTTTGCGGAAGGCAAAGGTGGCCTTCGACGGACGAATGAGATCAAGAAGTGCATCCGAAGGCTTGCGCACATTGTAGCGCTTCACCACGAGCCGCTGGTGATAGACGAAGTCTGATTTGCTGCCGAAAAGTCCACGCTGACGGCTGATGATGCCCTGCTCGGGGGATTCGAGGATGCCTTTCAATTCGGGAAATTCGCCAGCCTTCGGGTGCTCGCGCCAGTCCACCGATCCCGCGCGCCTCTTTCGTGCGGGAATGCCCAGGCCGGTGCAGAGTCGCCAGCAGGTGCATAGGGTCCGGGAAAGTGGGTGATTTGCCATATTAAGGGATGGCTGCCGAGATAAACTCAGCCCTGGAGTCAAACAACAGTTTCTTCTCCATTCGAATTTTCAGACTCGCCAAAACCAGTAACTGGCCTCAGATTTCCGAACTTTCCCATGCGTGACCTGCCCCGGGCTATCCTCTGTCTTTTGCTTTTCGGACTCTCCATGTCCGAAGCGTGGGCTCAACGCTCAAGGTCGAAGCCGCCTCCTTACACACGAGAGACACTGTGTGCAGATCTGAATGCCTCCATTCAAAAGCATCCAGAAAGGCTTGTGATGTGGCTCGAGGATGCCCTGGTCATCAATGAATCATGCGCGGGTGACATCGTCACTGCTGCGATTGATGCGGTGAACAACAATCCTGCGCAAGTGAGAGTCATCCTCGATACCGCACTGAGAGTTACTCCTCACCGCGCCCGTCAGATCCAGGTGGCAGCAGACAGCTTTAGTGTTCCCTCAGCCGTGGCCATGAGGGAACCGGTGGAGGAAATCCGCCGAGCGGTGGTCGCCAGTGCGCCCGTGTCCGAACCAGCCTTCGAAATCCGCCGCGCGCTATCTGCCAAGGGCGAGGAGCCGCAACCACTCGAAGAAATACGTCGGGCTGTGGTGCCTGAGAAAGTGGTGTCGCTCGTCACTCCAGCACCGGCACCTCGCCGAATGAGTCGGTGAGGCACCTCACTGATCTTCAGGCCTTCGAGTATCGCCAGCTTGCAGGCTTTCTTGTCAAAGCTCCAGAAGCTCTGGCACTTCAGCACGAGTGCTGCTGCGACGTGCATGATGTCGTAGGCTCGGAAGCCGTGACGTGCGGTGTGCCGAAGGGCGACCTCCTCGAACCTGGCCAATTTAAGCCTGCGAGACATTCACCAGCCGCGTAAGCCAGATAATCGGTAGGCGTGGGAGTTCAGCGCTGAAAATGCTTTCAGCCTGGGCTGTTTCTGGTCTCTCCAGATACAAGCGGGTGATGAAAGTCGAGTCAGCGCAGGTGCTCATTCCCCGGCGATGAGTTTGTCCCATTACTCGCTCTGTTCTTTCGTCATCATCGGCATTTTTAAAACACGACGGCAGGCTGCAAAGTCGGGATAACTGGCTTTCGGTGCCTCTGCGGAAGGTGGCACGGGACGTAGCTGATAAGTCGTCCCTTTGCGGCTGCAGATGCGAGTGAGGCCACGCGATCACAGGCCTCAAGGACCTTGGAGAGGTGACGGTTGAGATCGCTAACCGTAAAATCTGTGGTGATTGTATCCAGGACGGGCATTGCCTCAGTCCATTTCCGTCGTCAAGAAAGGCGGTCAAGCCAGCACGGACCTCACCACCTCGCCATGCACGTCAGTGAGGCGGAAATGCCGCCCCTGGAAGCGGAAGGTGAAGCGCTCGTGGTCGATGCCCATGAGATGCATGATCGTGGCCTGGAGATCGTGGATGTGAACGGTGTCCTTCACGGCATTGAAGCCGAATTCATCACTCTCCCCGTAGCTCATGCCGGGCTTTACCCCGCCGCCTGCCATCCAGATAGTGAATGCATATGGATGATGATCGCGGCCCCACTGCTTCGTATTCGTGATGTCACCCTGCAAAAAGGGCGTGCGCCCAAACTCACCACCCCAAATGACGAGGGTGTCTTCCAGCAGCCCGCGTTGTTTCAGATCTTTGATCAATGCCGCACTCGGAGCATCCGTGTCCTGGCACTGAATCTCGAGCTGCGTGTTTAGATTCCGATGCTGATCCCAGCCCGCGTGCATGAGCTGTACGAAGCGGACACCACGCTCAGCCAGACGACGCGCCATGAGGCAATTGTAGGCGTAACTGCCCTGCTTCAATACATCGGGTCCATACATGTCGAGGATGTGCTGTGGTTCCTTCGAGAGATCGGTCAGTTCCGGCACGCTGCTCTGCATCCGATACGCCATCTCATACTGAGAGATGCGCGTGGCGATCTCAGCATCGCCGTGATCTTGCAATTTGATTGCGTTCAACTCATTCAGGCCATCGAGCATTGTTCGCCGCACCTCACGGCTCATGCCTTCGGGATTGCTGATGTATAAAACCGGATCGCCACTGCCACGAAACTTCACGCCCTGATACTTCGATGGTAGGAAGCCGCTGCCCCAGTAGAAGTCATAGAAGATCTGACCGCAGGAGGCTTCTTTGTCACGGCTCGTCATCACCACAAAGGCGGGCAGGTCTTCGCACTCACTGCCAAGACCGTAGCTGAGCCACGATCCAATCGCCGGACGCCCCGCCTGTTCGGCACCAGTCATGAGAAAAGTGATCGCAGGCGCATGGTTCACCTGCGTGGTGTGCATGGATTTGATGAAGCACAGGTCATCCGCGATCTCACCGATACGCGGCAGGAATGAACTCACCGTGGCACCACTTTTGCCATGCCTGAAAAACTCCGTGATCTCGCCCAGCACAGGCCGAGCCGTCTGTGTGCCTGTCATCGTGCTGAATCGCTTACCCGCCGCAACACTGTCAGGGATCTGCGTGCCATGCATCTTCTTGAGCATCGGCTTGTGATCAAAGAGATCAACATGCGAGGGTGCGCCGTTTTGCAGCAGGTAGATCACCCGCTTCGCCTTTCCGAAAAAATGCGGCAAAGCCGGAGCCAGAAGATCTGGCGCCTGTACCGCGTATCCCTGCTTCGTCATCAAAAATCCCAGAGCCAGTCCACCGAGCCCCAACGCCCCCTGACCAAACAAAGCGCGACGAGTGTGATTTTGAAGAGGAAGCGGCGTGGAGGTCATGCGTATGTACGAACATCGTCTGCTATTCCAAATTTGCCAATCATGACACTTTCAGTGTAGGGGAGCCTGGCTGAGTTTTTCGCCAAATACTTCCTCTCAAGCAAAATGCAGAATAGGGCTGGATTTGCTCATCACGGTTTTGTCATGGGCTCCAGAGGAAAGCACAACGGCGGCTCCGTATTCAGGAAAAGTATCGATGTCCTTCATCTTGAACTGCCCCTGCCTAGGCGATGAGAACCTGCTCGGCAAATTTGACAAATGCTGAATACTGAACGGAAGAAAATAGACCTACCCAACTGCCTGTCGGACTTTGATCAACACTAATGGCTTAGCCTCAATGCATTTCGTCCAGGAGGTCTCGCCCCCTTTATTCCGTCTGAATTTTCCTGCGGAAGCCCTGAACATGTCCGTCGCCGCGGTAAAGATACACTTTCTCCACATCTTCTCGTTTCATGATGAGCCAGGGAGAAAGCAAATTGCGTCCGTTCTTTGTGTAGACCAGATTATCGGCCAAATAAACGCAGGAGTGGTAAGCATCACCCGATTCATTATTGAGGAAAAAAAGGATGTCTCCGTATTTGTAGGGGGGATTGATGGGTTCAAACTTCTCCAGGACTGCACTGGTGGCCAGACGGGAATCGAGAAGATACTCGTGGGGGTCGAAATTGAAGAAGTTCAGCGACGTCCAATGACAATCGGGTAAAACCCCGTTTTTTCCCATTTCGAGACTTGGGTAGGTGTACATCAACTTGCGGACTAGTGCTGGCAGCATGTGGGAAAGAGGCAGAGCTTCCACACCATCCGTATCAATGATAGATTGAAACAGCGGCTCAATATCTTTTCTGCGAAGCCCAAGGCCCAGTGTCCAATAACCCACAACCTCCTCAAGATTGGTATTATGATCGGCTTCAATTTTCACCATGAGGCCGCAGGTGCGAGTCATGGCTTTGAAAATCGAACGTGCCTCACTGTCAGTTTGTGCAAAGCTGAGGAGGTAGGGTATGTCACTGAAGACGAGTGTCTCACCACGTTTGTAGGCCAGTTGCTCGATCTTTTGGATAAGTGCCGGACGCAGTTTGCTGGTCCTGTACCATTCCTTCACCGTTTGACCAATGATGAGCACTGGATCAACGCAGTATTCATTGACGGGGCACTTGGCAAGTTCGGTATAAAGCAATGAACGAGATTCGGGGTTTAACGCTTCAATTTCAGGCCCTTTGGGAAAAACATAAAGTATACCGTCAGCGATCAGAAGCGATCTGGGATCGAGGAGCGACTGGCTCACAGATTCCGGAAGACCAGCCTTTTGGAACAAAGCAGGAAGATCGTTTCGCAGTGCCTCAGGAAACGCCCAGCGTGGAGTGGTGCTTGGCAGTGGGTAATTATCAATGAGTTGCTTCGGAGCTTCGAGATAAATGTAGGCACAACGCAGTCTGCCCCACACTCCTGGTGAGGCATAAAAAACATTGGGGTTAGCGCTGACCGGTTGATTTTGAATCTGATTTTGCGTGGACGGATTCGAAACCCCATCCGTGCGTGTCAGCAGGAGTTGTAGATTCTCCAGACTCGTAATCTGTGCGTATGTTGGCCTTGAAAAGCCAACCCAAAGCAGCAAAGCAGTGAGTATGGCGGTAAACTTGCCACAAACGGGAAATCTGAAAAGCTTGTGGCGGATAATTAGCATTCGCATGTGGTGTATTACGCTACATAAGACACCAATATGCAACCATGTTTTTCTAAATCTGTCTTGGCTTAAGTTCGACTGGAAACCAGCATGGCGACCACAAAGAGGCTTCTGACAAGTTATCAACTCGTACGCGAAGGCAGCCATGTTTCAATAAAGTGAATGAATGGCCAGATTCAAGGTTGATACCGGTGATGAGATCGAGCGTTCAGGGTGTTTTTTTCGCTTTGCCTTTACCCTTTTTTCCATCGCCGCCAAGCGGCCAGGGCATGACACCGACGCGCTTGGCCCAGGCATCCCATTGCGCGGCCATTTCTTTAACGCGCTCGGGTTGCTGCGCGGCGAGATCATTCATCTCGGTGCGGTCGGTGTTAATGTTGTAAAGTTCCCAGCCAGCGGGGTGCTTGGAGACGAGTTTCCATTCACCGCTACGGATGGCACGGTTGCCTTCATGTTCCCAAAAGAGCGGCTGACTACGTGCGATGGCCTTTCCGGTGAAGGAGGGAGTGATGCTGACTCCCTCCATGGGTTGGATGGCGTTTCCATGGTGCTCCTTTGGATAAGTCGCGCCTGAGAGGTCCACGCATGTCGCCATGAGGTCGATGAGGTGCATCGGTAAGTGGCAAAGCGGACCGCCTACCGCCTTTCGTGTGAAATTGCCAGTTCGAGTCCCATCATGGTTCACATTGATGCCCTTCGGCCAATGCGCGATCAAGGGCGTGCTGATGCCGCCTTCGTGCTCCCAGTGTGTGTATTCGCGGAAGGGCGTGTTGCTGACGTTGGCCCAGTTCAGGCCGTAGCCGATGTAGGTGTCGGCGCCGCCGGGCATGACTCCCCTGCCCTGGCGCATGGGGAAGCCGTCGCGGGTTTGTTTCGGGATCATGTCGGGCTGGAGGTAGTCCTTTGCCAAAGCGGGCAGGCTGGGTTTGTCGGCACGCGGTTTGTGCGGGCCGTTGCGGCCCATGCCTTCGGCGCAGCCGCCGTTGTCCTGGAGGAAGAGGATGAGGGTGTTGTCATACTGGCCGTTCTTTTTCAGCGTCTCGACGAGGCGGCCGATGCCCTGGTCCATGCAGTCGAGCATGGCGGCGAAGACCTCCATGCAGCGGGCCTCCCAGGCTTTGTTTTCCACCTGGCTCCAGTCACCGGCCTGCGGGGTGACCTTCCAGCGTTCGTCGAGCAGGCCGAGGCGTTTCATTTTCTCCAATCGAGCGGCGCGGATGCTGCCGTAGCCTGCATCGTAGCGGCCTTTGTATTTGGCGATGTCTGCCTCCCTGGCATGCATGGGCCAGTGGGCGGCGGTGTGGGCCATGTAGATGAAGAAAGGCTTCTGCGGACTGGTCCTGGCGTGCTCGGTGACGAAGCGGGCGGCGTGGTCGTTGATGGCATCGGTGTAGTAGTACTCGTTGGGCTGATACTCGGTGTCGGCGTAAGGGGAGATGAAGGTGTTGTCGCGAGTGAGGGTGTTGGGATCAAAGAAGCTGCCTGCGCCGTGGATGGTGCCGTAGAAGCGATCAAAGCCGCGCTGGAGCGGCCAGTTGTGTTTGTCGGCCTCGGTTTGCGGCTTGGTGACTTTCGTGACATGCCACTTGCCGATCATGTAGGTGGAGTAACCGGCTGTTTTGACCGCTTCGGCAATGGTGACGGCTTTTTTGCTGAGATCGCCCGCGTAGCTCTCGCCGACCTTCGTGCTCCAATCATCGACCATGTGGCCGATGCCTGCCTGATGGGAGTAGAGACCGGTGAGCAAAGCGGCGCGTGTGGGGCAGCAGCGGGCGGTGTTGTAGAACTGGGTGAAGCGCAGACCACCCTTTGCCAGGGCATCGAGATTCGGGGTCTCGATCTCGCTGCCAAAGCAGCCGATGTCGGAGTAGCCCACGTCATCGCACATGATGAGGATGATGTTGGGAGGGGAAGCCAAGAGCAGAGGGCAGAGGGCAAAGAAAAGGAGGATCAGGCGCATGGGCAGAAGTGTGGTGGATGAATGAGAGACGATGCCGGAAGATTGAACTTTCTCCGCAATGCCACCTGCGGCTATCTCGTTTCCACCTGCCATGATCCGAACCTTTGCCACGATCCTTTTTCTCTCCGCCCTCAGCCCTCTGCTCTCCGCCGAAAAGCCGAACATCATCGTCATCATGGCGGATGACCTCGGCTACGGCGATCTGGGCTGCTATGGAGCGACGCAGGTGCAGACGCCGAACATCGACAAACTGGCGGCGGAGGGGCTGAGGTTCACGAGCGGCTATTGCAGCGCCTCGACTTGCACGCCGACACGGGTTTCGCTTTTGACGGGCACTTATGCGTTTCGCATTCCGAGCAGTGGCATCGCGCCGCCAAATGGACCTGCGATTGTGAAGCCAGGGAGGGAAACCATCGCGTCGCTGATGAAAACAGCGGGTTATGCCACGGCGGTGATCGGCAAGTGGCATCTCGGTCTGGGTGACCCAAGGCCGGACTGGAATGGCGAGCTGAAGCCCGGACCGCTGGAGATCGGCTTTGACCACTGCCACCTGCTGCCGACGACGAATGA
>CAYMHJ010000210.1:0-11612 GCA_964390165.1 uncultured Prosthecobacter sp.
ATCGATCCCGCCTATGGTGAAGCGCACTTCAATCTTGCCGTGCTCTATGCCACCTGGGATCCGCCGCAGTGGGACAAGGCGCGCAGCGAGTATGAACAGGCACTGAAAAAGGGTGTCACACCTGATGAAAACCTGGAGAAGCTGCTGAAGGGCAATGAGCCGAAGTCGGTGTCGGCAAGGTAGTCCTCCCGTTCCTGTCGTGGCTGATCTCGCCGGTGCGCTCGTTCAGTGGTTTCGTGCGAATGCGCGGGACTACCCCTGGCGTCGGACGCATGACCCATATGCGGTGCTGGTGTCGGAGGTCATGCTCCAGCAGACACAGATCACCACCGTGCTGGAGCGTGGTTTTTATGCGCACTGGATGGGGCGCTTTCCAGATTTCATCGCCCTGGCGGAGGCTTCGGAAAGCGAGGTGCTGAGCGCGTGGCAAGGACTTGGCTACTACCGTCGTGCTCGAAACCTTCAGCGCCTCGCTCAAGTCATCGTCAGCGAGCATGGAGGTGAGTTTCCTCGTGATCCCGAAGTCATTCGCAGCCTGCCCGGCATTGGTCCCTACACATCGGGTGCGGTGTGCAGTTTCGCCTTTGGTTTGGCCGAACCCATCGTGGATGGGAACGTCGCCCGTGTGCTCTCCCGAATTGACAATAACGCCACGCCCATTGATTCCACGGCTGGCAACAAGAGGTTGTGGGATCGCGCGCGTGAGCTGGTGCTCAGCACCGATGATCCGCGTGCTCTGAACTCCGCGCTCATGGAACTCGGGCAGACAATCTGCCGCCCGACCAAACCTGCCTGTGGGGTCTGCCCGGTGCGGGCATTTTGCTGTGCGACCGAGCCGGAAAGCCTGCCTGTTAAATCAGCGAGGACGGAGATCACTGCCATCACCGAGCGGGTCATTTTTCACCGCAATGAACTCGGTGTGCTGCTGGAGCAGGAGACTGGCAGCCGACGCACGGGGCTGTGGAAGCTGCCTGCATTGCCCGAGACACATGATGAGTCATCGGTGCTTTTGAAGACGAGCTACGGCATCACGCGCTACAAGGTCACCCTTTGGGTTCATGCTTCGCCGAGTCAATCCAGGTGGCCTGAGTCCCATCGGATCATCCCATTTGCGGAGCTTGCTGAACTGCCGATGCCGAGTCCTTACCGCAAGGCATTAGAGCGTCTGTTGAAGACAGAGGAGTTCCGGCTGGAGTGAATATTAAATCTCGAAGCTGACAGCGGCGCGTTTTTCACGCTCCAGCACCTGGGCAAGTGTGGTGGCATTCATCCATCCATCGACCTGCTGTTTGAGCAGGGAAAAGGTCTGCCCGAGACCGCACCCCCCCGTGATTCCACATTCGCAGTTGCCGCCATGCTTGTCGGGCGAGGCACAGGAGATGGGTTCAAATGGGCCATCAATCAGCGTCACCACCTCCCCCAGTGTGATGCGTGTGGGTGTTTTCTGAAACTGGTAGCCACCACCCACGCCGCGCTTACTGCGCAGCAGTCCGCCGTTCTTCAGTGCCAGGAGGATCTGCTCCAGAAACTTCAGTGGGATGCGCTCCCGAGTGGCGATGTCCTGGATTCCGAAGGTCGAGGTCTCGGTATCGCGTGCCATGGCAAGCAGTGCGCGCATCGCGTATTCGGCCTTCTTGGAAAGTTTCATCCCCACATGCCTTAGAGCGTCTTTGCCATGTGGCAAGGGGGGATGCAGATGAGTTATCAGTGGTACTTCAGCCAGGCTGTCACAGTGGCGTCCGTGCTGCTGGTAAAGCGCAGCCAGTAGGCCCCAAAGGATGCTGGCAGGTCGTGCTCCACATCTTCGCCGGGGGAGACATCGAAGCTGCGGTAGGTCACCCATGTTCCGGTGCCCGTGATGTCGGCCTGGACGGAGATGCGAGTCGGAGTGTCAGTGGCCAATGTGAGGTGTTTATGATCGTAACCGGTGAAGAGGTAGGGGTCACTGGACTTGCCCGCCTCCACCTGGGTGTTCTTCCACGGCCCGCCTTCGCCGCGCACTTTGCCGAACTGCCAGAGGTCATCCACCGCCCCTGCCCAGAGTGAGGTCTTGCCATCGCTGGAGCGGATGATGTGCTCCCCCTGTGCATCCTTGCGCACACCACTGATCACCATCAGGCCACGGTAGCTGGCATAGTCCTTGATGCGGCGGTTGTGCGTGGTCACGGGCCGGACTTTGGAGAAGCCACCCGCGTTCTCTGCAGGCAGCTCGAAGAAAGTGCCCCCTGCATTGAAAAGATCGCGCTCCGTGCAGACCTCACGGCAGACACGCTCCGCCCCCAGCGGGCCGGCCTCATCCAGAGCCGCCGTGCCACGCGGCAGACGCCAGCGGCCCTTCTCATCCACATAAAGAATGGATGCCTCATCATACGTCAGCACACCGGCAGGAATGGCAGCGTGCTCCGAGGTCCACTTCATGCCCGTGGCATCATCCACCGGAGTTAGATCAAAGGCAGCGCCCATGTCATAGCAGGTCGAGTCCGTCGTCACATACCGCAGCGTGCGAAAGCCTGCCCCACGGGCGAGCATCACCCCGCCGGTCACTTCCTTGTCCTCTGCCGAGGCGATGCCTTCAAACATGGCCGCTGCTTCGTTGGAGCGTGGGTCCTCATTCCGATAGTGGAAGATGGCAGAGACCTTGGCTCCATCTTGCTGAGCCTTCAGACGCACCCAGACACCGGGCTGATCGGCGGGGAACTCCACCCAGAGATGCCCTGCGTGCTCAAGACGGTGCTGGGAGACTTCCTGCCACTGCCCGTCGCCCTTCACATCCGCTTCCAGAGTGAAGGTATCACCCTGCCCGGCGATGAGGTTCATGGAGCGGTGCTTATATCCTGCGAAGAGATAGGGCTCACTGACCTCACCTGCCTTCACCGCATCCTCCAACCACACTGCACCGCGTCCGATCACCGGTCCGAGCTGGTCGAGCTTCCCAGGCACCACGAACCAAAGGTTGGACTGCGACTCCCCAGGTCCGGCCAGCTTGCCCTTGGCCTTGCGGACGTTGAGGAATTCCTTGTTGGCCGAATCATCGCAGCCTAGCACCAGCCGATCTCCCCAGCGGGCGAAGTCGCCGATGACCTTCAGGTAATTGCTGCGCGGAGAGATGCCAGCGCTGCTTGTTGGGGTGAAGGTCTTCGGGAACTTCCAGAAGGCCCCATGCATCGTCATCAGCAGATCGTCTTCGCCAATATCCCGGATGCGCGGCCACTCCGTGTTCCAGCCATGCGCACCATCATAGCTGTGGCTGGACTTCGGCAGCCGGTAGCTGTGCCACTTGCCCGCATCCAGGCACATCAGGATCAGGGAACGATGATCCCAGCCCATGCTCCAGATCGGATCAGTCTCAGGATGTTCACTGCCGCTGATACCCCCAGGCCCGGTCACTTCCGTGAACTGATTCCTCCTCACCAGTTGCCAGTCATCGCCCGGCTTCATCCATTGCCCGAGAGCACCACTCGGGGTCGCTGGATCAGTGGTCACACGCTTATCGCGGTCGCCATTGTTAGCATAAACGACACGCCCCTGGCCGCTGAAGAGTCCCTTCCCATGATAACCCGGCAGCTCAGAGGCAAGCGTGGCCGGATGGTCCTCCTTCGAAAAGCCCTTCTTTGGCGCATTGCCGTCCTTGAGATGCCCGATCACCTCCAGTGTCTTTAGGTCCACCTCGTAGAGCCCCTCCTCCATCGTGGCGTAGTAGGCCTTGGTGGCAGGTTCGGTCAGGTGCCTGGCATTGCCGGTGAGGCGGCCAGGCATCTTGTTCGGCGGGATGACCCGCACCCGGCGCTCCGCATCGATTACATACGGCCCGATGAGGAGCTGCTGCGTCTCACGGTGGATCATCCGATTCGCCGGCGTGCCCCCGACGCTTTCTGGGCGGATGATCTGCTCCAGCCCTGGCGTGATCTCATAGAGCTTATCGCTGGAGCCGAAAGGTAAATGGGGGCCATACGTGATCACCCAGAGCCGGTCCGCCCAGGGCACCACCGCCCCCGTGCCGCATTCACCCTCCTTGTTAAACATCGCCAGATGCGGATAGATCCCGCTGATCTGGCGTGGCTCCTCCGAATGAAGCAGGGCTGTGGCAAAAAGAATGCTGGTGGTGACTCGGCGCATATCGCCAGTGGAGCATGGAAAGGTGGTTCCAGGCAAGCCTCACGACTTATGCGTGAATGAAATCTCTTACACGCAAGCCACGTTGAGTTGGTGGGAATGAGCAGATGTTAAAATGCGCCTCACTGCGTAACGCTTACCCTTCCTTTTGAGCGTGCATTCATGGGATCTCGCCAGCCACGGGCAGGCCGCTGGGGACTCGCCCGGGGGAAGTTTGGTCATAGTCTTCTTGATTTAGCGATTCCAGAAAAGCAGCGATGGGGCCGTGATCTTCGGGGAGCATGTTCATCTGCCGCAGAAGAGGGTCGAGCGGTGGCAGGGTGGAGTCATCGCCACCTTCCAGGGTTTCGGCGGCCTGATCCATGAGGCGATCATAAAAGAGAAGCACTTCGTCGAGAGTGAGGGTGCCGCCGTGGTGCATGTAGGGGGCGGTGTGCTTTAGGTTGCGCAGGGTGGGGGTGCGGAACTCGTGTCGGTTCGTCGTGTTGTCGCTCAGGCCGATGGCGTGGAGCTGGTAGTCGGAGAGCATGGGGCCGTTGTGGCAGAGGGTGCATTTGGCTTTTTGGAAGACCTCCATGCCGTGCTGCTGGGCAGGTGTGAGGGCGGTGTTGTCCCCCCGCATGATGCGATCAAAGGGCGTGTCGGGCGTGATGAGGGTGCGCTCGTAGGCGGCGAGCGCAGCGGTCACGCGGGCTGTGGTGATCTCGGTTTGAAAGAGCTTCACATATTCGGGGATGGCTTTGAGCCGTTTGATCATGGCTGGCACAGCATCGGCCTCGGAGCAGACATCTCCGCGCATCTCTTCGCGGGTGCGGATGGGGGCCAGGGCCTGGGTTTCGAGGCTTTGGACGCGGTTGTCCCAAAACATGGGTGACATGGCGGGATCGAAGGGCTGGCCGACCGTGATGCCATTAAAGGCGGCGTTTAATAACGTGGGCGTGTTCCTCCGCAATGGCAGGAATTCGGTGCCTTTCACCAGCATGCGGTCCGGTCCGATGCCGCTGGCATGGACGCCGAGCGGGGTGGGCCGCGCGTCGGCCCAGCCGTGCCGTGGGTGGTGGCAGGTCGCGCAGGCGACATCCCGAGTGGCCGAGAGGATGGGATCAAAAAAGAGCAGCCGACCGAGAGCGACCCGCTCTGGCGTGTCCGCAGGAAGGGCGGCGGATCTGGGCAGCGCGGCCAGCCGGGTGTCTGGGAGCGTGTCTGCCGCCCGCAGGAGGTCAGCACTGGTGGCAAACAGGACGCCGAAAGCGAGCCAGATGAGGGCTTGAGCGGAATTCTGAAGGGTGGACACGCGGCAGAATACGCCCGGTGGAGTCACCTTCGTTCGAGTTCGGGCAGGGTAAAAGGGGAGCGAATTGGCGGCTTCGTGGACTCGGGCTCTCGGTCAAATGTCTGATTTATTTAAATAAATTGTAATTATTATAATGAATATGTAAGTTTTGTGTCACTCTAGTCATGTCCCGGAACCGTTTTACCCCATTTTGCACCCATAGAACCGCTGGTCATGCGACCGGTGGGTTGGGACTGAGTTTTGTCAGACTGGTGTCTTTCGCCTGCCTGCTGGGCGCGGCTTCGCCTCTCACTGCTGCCAATATTATACACGAATTTTACGTGCCAATGCCTGAGGCGCAGTCGCGCACAGCTCTGGTATCGATCGAGCCAGCTAGCGGGATTGTCGGGCAGACGATGGAGTCGGTGGTATCGATCGTCGTCACCGGGACGGGGTCCATTGTGCATTACGATGAGTGGGAGGACGGATATGAAATCGATCTCAACAACCCCACTCAATCGACGACAAAGATTTGGGGAGATGGCAATAACGCGAACGGCATCCCGCCGGGGTATGCGAATGACCCTGCCGGGCTGGCCTCGGGCGCGGTGATCAACCTGCGGAATCTCGTGAGCCTGCCGCGCAATCCTGCGACCTTGCTTTATGATGGCCGAGATCGCTTCGGCGGCACGAAGGCCCTGGTTGTGACACGCACCGGATGGGCAGTCGCGCCGGGCTCCGTGCTGGCGGGCTCGGTGGAGGTGATGGCCACGATGGACTACGGCACTCAGTATGTCAGCCCGGTGGGGCAGGATGTATCGGCCAGTTCCATGTTTGAATTTGTGGGCCTGATGGTCATGTCGCGTGAGAACGGCACGTCGGTGACGGTCGATGTGAATGGCCCCGTCTCCGGCGGAGCGACGACCTTTGCCCTGAACCAAGGCGAGTCGTATCTGGTGAATGGCGGTGTTTTAAAAGGCGCGACGGTCACCGCCACGAAGCCCGTGCAGGTGCAGCTAATCACGGGTGACATCGGCGCACGGTATGAGACGGACTGGTTCACGCTGTATCCGGTGGCGGACTGGACGGGCACCTATTACTCCCCCGTGGGTACGGCGGCGGACGGAGATGCGACTCTGGGCTTTTTCTACAATCCTCATGCCTCGGCCATCACGATCAATGTGCTCAGTAATCTGGGGACAGGCAGCTTCATGGTCCCGGCCTATAATGTGACCCAATATCAGATGCCGCAGAATAGCGGGGCCAAGTTTACCAGTGCGAATGGAGAGACCTTTTTTGGGCTCGTGATGGTGGGGGCGAATCCGAGCGCGAACAATGTGCATGACTGGGGCTTCACGCTCGTGCCCTCCGACAGTCTGACCACGGAGGCCGTCGTCGGCTGGGGGCCTGGCAGCAGTGATCTCTCCCAAAACGGCAGCCCCGTGTGGGTGACACCCGTGGCGGCGGCGCGCGTTTATGTGGACTACAATGGCGACCGCAACGGCTCGCTGACCGATCCGCGTGGTAACAAGTATGACGTGCATTACGACATGACAGCGCTGGAAGTGCGCCGAGTGTCCGATCCCGACAAAGACCAGAGCGCCATGCGTGTTTACACCCTGGATGGCGCACAGATCGCCGCCGCGTGGGGTCAGGACCCGGCGACAGCAGGCCCTGGCAATCCGTTCCTGGATGTGGGGACGACGGTCCTGCCATTCCCGGTGCCCACACTGATCAAGAGCTTCGTCCTGACGACCGACACCGCGCCCGCAGGACTCAGCATTGGCGACACCATCGAGTATCGGATCGAGGTGGATAACAAAGGTTTGCTGCCACTTGGCAACCTGCTCGTGCTCGATCCGCTCAACCCATCGCTCACTTACGTCGCAGGCAGTACGGCGCGTGATGGCACAACAATCCCGGATGGCAGCAGCGGAACACTTTTCCCACTGGATGAAAGCGGCTACGTCGTGCCGATCATCCTGCGCGGTGGCAGCACTTTCTTTACCTATCGCTGCACCATCAATGCCGCGGGCAGCATCGCCAACACCGCGAGCAACTCGAATTACAACCTCATCTCCACGACCAACATCGTCGTGGCACCACCGGCCGGCTCCACGCCCTGCGGCGCGCAGTTCACCAACTCTTCTGGCACCGTCCAGGCAGCGTACTCTGCGGGAGCTCTGATCTATGGCACGCTGACGGACCCTGATGCGAACAACGACATCGTGCTGGCCGAGAGCATCACAATCGTGGTGATGAACGCAAGCAATGGTGACACGGAGTTCGTCACCCTCATCGAGACTGGCGTGAATACCGGCGTCTTCCGCAACACCACAGGCATGCCCACTTCGACAACCTCGGGCACGAACCAGATGGATGGTACATTGCTCGTCTCACCTGGAAATAGCCTCTCCTTCACCTACACCGATCCCGAATTCAGCGAGGTCTGCACCGGCAACGCGGTCATCGCTGTGCCGACGCAGAACAAATACCTCTATATCAGCGATCCCGCGCAGGCACTGGATCGCATCGACCCCGTGGCCGCAGCGGACGGCACCACGGCGAGCACCTCCGCGCTGACCATGACGACCAGCACGATCGCTGTGGACAGCACCTCCACCGGCAGCGCGGTAAACCCCTTCACCAGCCTAACATTCAGCCACACCACCGGCAGCGGCTCCAACCGCTTCATGCTCGTGGGCATCTCTTATGAGGATGACAACACCGCCGGACTTTCTGTCACTGGCGTGACCTATTCTGGGCAGGCCCTGACCTTTGTCGGCAGGCAGGCTTCCTCGCAGGAGGTGGTTTGTGAGATCTGGCGGCTGACAAATCCACCGAGCGGTACGGCCAATGTCGTGGTCAGTGTCTCCGGCTCAAGCACGGGTGACTCCCTCTATGCCGGAGCGATCACCTACACCGGCGTGAATCAAACAGCACCCCTCGGCACGCTGGCAACCAATCTCAACACCAGCACCACAGCCTCCGCCACAGTCGCATCCGCCGTGGGTGAACTCGTGTTTGGCGTGCTGGCTCTCGATGACGGACGCACTGCCACCAACACAGCTGGTCAAACCGAGCGCTGGAATGGGCGTACTGAATCTGGAGACGATGGTGTGCGCGCCGCCGCAGCGACCAAGGTCGGTGCAGCTTCAACGACCGTGACGTGGACCGTGGCCAGTGATGCCTGGTCCGTCTGTGCGGTGCCGATCAAGCCCGCCTCGGTGCCTGCCACCACCACCTTCACCCAGACGCCCGCCTTTGCCTCCACCTTCACGATGCCTGTCGGCGCGATCCCCGACGTTACGGCCCACTACAATGTCACAAGTGGCTCCATGCCCGGATCGCCAGCCATCACGGCGGTCTTGAAGAAAAACGGCACCACCATCGCCACCAGCAGCAGCGCGGCGGCCAGTGGTGGACTGCTCACCTTCACGTTCCCGGCGTTTGGCACTGCGGCCAGCTTTGCAGCCAGTGATGTCCTCACCCTCGACATCACCACCGCGCAAAGCGGCGTCACATTCACCGTGGATTTCGACAGCAGCACGAAGCCCTCGAAGATCACCCTGCCCACCACCACGGTCATCAATGTCGATTCACTCGGTGTCTATGATGCGCCTTATCCAGGCGGCAGCCTGATCACAGCACCCGCCAGCGGCTCCACCGTTTATGTTCGCAGCACCGCGAGCGATCCCTTCGGCGCGTATGACATCACCAGCATGGGTTTGAGCATCGATGGCCCCGGCGCGAGTGGCGATGTCAGCACCACGCTGAGTGCAGGCCAGGTCGTCGCCACAGGCACGGGAACGAAGACGTATGAATACGCCTGGACCGTCGGAGCCACGGAGGGAACTTATGACATCGTCGTCACTGCGAATGAAGGCACCGAGGGCATCCAGGCCACGCGCGCCATGAGTGTGAATGTCACCTTCCTCGATCTCGGCACGCCGAGTGTCACGGAGTTCACCACCGGCTCGAACGGCCCGCACACCACCACCTACGCAGGCAATGAGGAGGTCTTTGTGAGCATTGTCGATCTCGATCAAAATCTCGATGCAGGCATCGCCGAGACCATCACCGCCGTGATCACCTCACTCGCTGGCGATATCGAACTCGTCACGCTCACCGAGACGGGCATCAACACCGGCATCTTCGTGGTCGGCATCCCCGCCAGCACCACGGTGCCAAACGATTTCAACAACGGCATCCTCCACGCCGTGCTTGGCGATGTGCTCACCGTGAACTACGTCGATCCCACCGACAGCACGGACACCGGCACTGACACCGCCACCATCCCAAACATCGCGCCAGCCATCAGCGTGAACAAAACTCTCGTCACACCGGCGGATGGACAGGCCGTGGTCGGAGAAGCGCTGCAATACACCGTGCAGGTGACTAATACCGGCAACACCACGCTCGGCACCGTCGCTTTGACAGATCTGTTCCCTGCATTGGACCTCACCTTCATCTCCGCCAGCGTCACGCCAGACACCATCGCCATCGGCTCGCTCACCTGGACAAATGTCGGCCCGCTCACCTCCGGTCAGAGCACCACCATCACGCTGAACTTCACCGCACTGAGCACCGCCGCGCCTGCCACAAACAACGCCATCGCCGATGCAGGCGGCGGTGTCACAGGCGGCGACACAGCGGATGTCATCATCACTGATCCAGCCATCACCATCAGCAAGACACTGCTCAGCCCAAATCCAGGCCCGGCAAGCATCGGCGACAACGTCACCTTCCGTATCACTTTGCAAAACACCGGCGATACTGCCATCGCCACGCTGCCTTTGGAGGACACCTTCTCCGGCGCGGATTTTGAGTTTGTCTCCGCCACTGTCACTCCTGATGCCACTGGCGCGGGCAGCCTGCTCTGGCTCGATGTCACCGGCGCTGGCACACTCGCCGTCAGTGGCTCGACGACGATTGATGTGACCTTGCAGGCCAAAGGTTCCGCAGCCCCTGCCGTCAACACCGCAGCCGCGAACTACACCATCGATGTGAATGGCGACTCCGCGCCACCCGTGAGCAGCAGCGCCAGCATCATGCTCACTGCCGCGAAGATCACCGGTCACGTCTATGATGACGTGGATCAAAGCGTCACCTTCAATGGCGGTGACGCCGTGCTGACGTCCATCACCGTCAGCCTCTACACCGACCCCAATGGCGATGGCAATCCCGCCGACGGCACCCTCGTCTCCATCACCAGCACCGATGTCACGGGCGCGTATGAATTCCTCAATCTGCCCACTGGCAATTACGTCGTCGTCGAGTCCCAGCCCCCTGGCTACTCCAGCAGCGGCGACACCGCAGGTGCAAACGACAACCGCATCCCCGTAGTGGTCTCCACACTAACGACCTACGCGGACAATGATTTCTTCGACTACCTCACACCTCCCGTCAGCTACTCCAGCATCACCGGCACGGTTTGGAATGATGCTGATGCCAGCGCCACCGTGAACGGCGGGGAAGTCGGCCTCGAAAATGTGCCCGTCGATCTCGTCGAAGACACCAATGGCAACGGCATCGCCGATCCAGGCGAGCCCGTCGTCGGCTCCACCCTCACTGCCGCGGATGGCACCTACAGCTTCACCGGCCTGAACGCGGGCAACTACGTCATCGTCGAGCATGATCTCTTCGGCTGGTATTCCACCGCTGATGTCGCCGCGCCGAACGACAACATGGTCCCCGTCACGCTCGCTGCTGCCACGGACATTACAGGCCGCGACTTCCTCGATGTGCTCACCGGCACGATTGGCGGCAAAGTCTTCCATGATGTGAATGGCAACGGCAGCTTCGATGTCGGCACGGACTCACCCTTGCCGAACGTCGATGTCATCATCACAGACAGCTTCGGTGTCGATCAAACTGTCGTCACCGACATTGATGGCAATTGGACCGCCACTGTGCCGCCCGGCAGTACAGGAGTGAACGTCGTTCAAGCCGACCCGCAATTCACCGCTGTCTTCAGTCTCGGCTTCACGCAGACCGCAGGCACTGACCCCAACACCATCATCGCCGTCACTGGTGTGAACACACCCGCTGGCGACGACGGCTTCCGCCAAGTCGGCACCATCACCGGTCATCTCTATATCGACACCAACGGCAACGGCACGCAGGACAGCGGCGAGCCTGATCTCGCCAACATTGATGTCATCATCACCGATTCCAACAGCACCACACAAACCGTGAGCACCAATGTGAATGGCAACTGGACCGC
>CAYMHJ010000211.1:0-932 GCA_964390165.1 uncultured Prosthecobacter sp.
GCAGCGGCTACGAGACGTTTCATGCCGGCTACGACCTGCTTTACAGCTCCGCGCCCGACTATATCCCCGTCGATCTCCAAACCGGCCCCGACGGCGCCGTCTATGTCATCGACTGGACCGACACCCAGCACTGCCACAACCCCGACGACGAAAAATGGGATCGCAGCAACGGGCGGATCTACCGCATCTCGTGGAAGGAGACTTACAGGCCGGTGAAGGTGGATTTGGGGAAGATGGCAGACGATCAACTCCTGAAACTCCAGCGCAGCGACAGCGACTGGAATGCGCGAATGGCTCGAAAGCTGATTCAGGAAAGGCCCGCGCCGTTTGATGCTGTGGCCAGTGCAGTGACGATGATTTCACAGCCCGACGCCGTACCTGAACTCAAACTGAGGCTGATGTGGCTGCTCCATGCTGCCAAGGCACTGGATAAGCTGCAAATGGAGCCGCTCATCAACAGTAGTTCTGACATCGTCCGCTCCTGGGCCATCCAACTCGCCACGGAAGAAGCAGGGAAATCCAAGCTCAGCACCGAAACGCTCCTCAAGCTCACGCAAACTGACCCCTCGCCCACCGTGCGCCTATCGCTGGCGTCGGCGTTGCCGAAGCTGGATGCGAAGACGGTTTGGGAAGTCGCATCGGCGCTGGCGATGCATGGCGAGGACAAGGATGACCGTTTTCTGCCGAAGATGATCTGGTTCGGCCTCGCGAGAGTCATTGAGCAGGATTGGGCGCGGGGTCTGGCGCTGGCGGAGAAGACGCCGATGCCTTCGCTGGCTGATTCGATCCGCTGGTTTGCCGGAAAGAGCGCCGAAGGGCGCGAAGCGCTGGTGAAGAAGCTGAAAACGACGCGGGATCTGCAAATGCTGGCGTTTTCCTTGAAGGATGAGGCCGCCGTGAAGATGCCGACAGCGTGGCCGAAGGTTCGGTCG
>CAYMHJ010000211.1:942-11535 GCA_964390165.1 uncultured Prosthecobacter sp.
GCCAGTCCGACGCGTCAGACGCTGTTCGGGAGCTTTCCGCCCTCTTTGGAGACAAAGCGGTGCTCGCTGAAACGCGCTCTCTTCTGGCAGACACCTCGAAACCGCTGCCGCAGCGCAAGGCGGCGTTTGATTTGCTCAAACGCACCGATGATGTCGAAGCGACACCGGTTTTCGTGAAGCTGCTCGACGAACCTGCCTTCTCCAGTGCAGTCATTCCGCTTCTCTCACGATCGAAGGATCCCGGGATTGCGATGGGCCTGATGATGCGGTTCGAGACGCTGAGTCCGCCAGATCGCAGTGTTGCGCTGGGAGTGCTGACGAGCCGCGCGGAACTCGCCACGCCGCTGCTGGAGGCCGTGGATGCCGGCACGTTCGACAAAAAACACCTCAGCAGCCTGCAAATCCGCCAGATGCGCAATTTGAACCACGCGGAGATCAACACGCTGCTCGACGCGACCTGGGGCAAGGTAAACGAATCGAGCGCCACGGCGAAGGCGAGCATCGCCAAATTCAAGAAGGCGTACGAATCCGCGCCGCTGTGGGCATTCAGTGCGAAATCGGGCGAGCAAACTTACCAGCAGCTCTGCTCCGTGTGTCATGCGATGGGCGGCGTGGGCGGCAAGCTCGGCCCCGATCTCGCCGGATCGTGGCGCAACGGCCTCGATTACTTCCTGGAGAACATCATCGACCCGAACGCCGTCGTCGGAGACAACTTCCAGCTTCATGTTTTAACCAAAAAAGACGGCAGCGTCGTCTCCGGTGTCATCGAGCAGGAAACCGACACGGCCATCACGGCGAGGACAGTGACGGAGTCCGTCATCATCTCGAAGACGGATATTCAAGAGCGGCAAAAGCTTCCGTCCTCAATGATGCCGCCCGGATTGCTCGAAGCGCTGCCGGAGCGTAAGGCGCTGGAGCTGCTGAAGTATTTGCTGAGCAGGCGGGAGTGAATCTCAGATGCCTGTGGTTTGGAAGGGCGGGTCTTCGACTCCGTAACTGATTCACCAACCACCTCATGACCACTCGCCGCCATTTCATCGCAACCACCGCCAGCAGTTTGCTTCTGCCCGGCATCTCCAAAACCCATGCCGCGCCTGCCATTAAGGGTGAGACGGAGCATTTCTACTATCGGATGCCGGCGACGGACGGGCCATACATCGACTCGCAACGCGGCAGCAGGGCCTTTGCGTTTGGCGGTGGGAAGATCATGCTCTCCGAGGACTGCGGGAAGACTTGGGCGCATAGCGCGGACTTTGCCGAGGCGGAGAGCATCACCTTCAGCGTGCTGATGAAGAACGGGAATGTGCTCTTCGCCACGCGGGAGAAGCTTTTCCTCAGCACGGACAATCTCAAATCTCATCGCGAGATCATCGTGAAGAAGCCGGATGGCAGCGACTACCTGCCGCACAAGCCGGTGAAAGCGGATCAGCCGGGCTGGTATTTTCACTCGCTCGATGGCGAGCACTGCTTCGATGTGGATGGCAAAGAGATGCTCGTGTGGGGCAACTACTGCAACGTGCTCGGCGGTGCCGTGCCGGTGAACATTTACTACTCCACCGACAATGGCGAGACGGTGAAGCTGGCGTATGCCTTTGGTCAGAATCCGAAGTTCCAGCAAAAGGACGCGCCGCCAGATGCGCCCATGCTCGGCGATCCCAAGAATCCGCTCATCGCCCGCCACATCCATAACGTGTGCTACAACCCGACGGAGAAAGCTTTCTATGCCTGCACTGGCGACATCGACCGCACGCACGGCAAGGAAGTCCACTGGCTGCGCGGCACCTACGATGCCAAAGCGGATGTGTGGGACTGGAAGCTCGTGATCTCGGTGGACTCGAACTCACGCTTCAAAGCCGGTGGGATGAACTTCATCGACGGCAAGATCTACTGGATCGCCGACGCAAACGGGCCCGCCATCGCCAACCGACATGATCGCGGCATCTTCATGTGCGCTCCGAAGGACTTCACGGACACCTCGAAGCACACGCTGCTCTTCAATCCCATGTTTGAGTCCGCGAACATGCTCTATCAGGACGGCGTCTTCGTAGCTACGCACTGTGCGCCAGCATCCACCTATGCCTGCGGCATCATTTGGTCGCCGGACAAAGGCAAGACCTGGGCGCAATACGACCTCAAAGAGTTCGGCCCGCGCTCCGGCTGCCGCATCCACGCGAAGAACAGCGACGGCTGGTTTCGCATGGATTTGCGCAAGGGCTGGATCGAGCGCGCCGAGGTGCTGTTTCTGAAACCGAAGGCATAACACTGATGAAAAGACTTCTTCAAACCTGCATCGCCTGGGTTGTGTTTGGCAGCGTTTTAGCCGCTGAACCAGCGGAATGGAAAGCCGCAGCGGCGAAGGCGGTCATCACGCCGACGGAGCCGATGTATCTGGCGGGCTTCGCTAATCGTGAGGTGCCGGCGGAGGGCACCGCGATGGAGTTGTTTGCGAAGACGCTCGCCATTGAGGACAAGCAAGGTGTGCGCTTTGTCATGGTGACGCTGGATCTCGTGGAAGTGACGTATCAGCTTCGGGATGCGGTGGCAGCGGCGGTGAAGGCAAAGTTTGGTCTGCCAGAGAAGGCGCTGCTCATCAATTGCTCACACACGCACTGCGGGCCGGAGCTGCGCTACACGGAGCTGGAGTTCATGAGCTTCACCGATCCGCTGCGGAAGGAGCGCTGCCTGCGCTACAACGCGTTTTTGACCGACAAAATCGTGGGCATCATCGGCGAGGCTTTGCAGCATCTGGAACCGGCGACGGTGAGCTATGGTCATGCGCGCTGCGGCTTCGCGATGAATCGTCGGCTGAAGAGCGACAAGCCGACCGGCGACCCCTATTTGAACAGCCCGAATCCCGAGGGCGTGGTGGATCACGATGTGCCGGTGCTCACGGTGACCACGGCGGCGGGCAAGCTGAGCGCGATTGTCTTCGGCTACACCTGCCACAACACGTCGATGAGCATCAAGCAGTGGCACGGTGATTACGCGGGCCATGCGCAGCAGATCATCGAGGAGGCGCATCCGGGCACGGTGGCGCTGTTCATGATGGGCTGCGGGGGCGATCAGAACGCGTATCCACGCTTCAGCCCGATCTTCAGTCTGCGCCACGGCCAAAGCCTCGCCACGGCAGTAGAAGCGGCGATTGATGCGAAGCCGAAGGCGATCCATGGGCCGTTGCGCATCGACTGGCAGACGACGCGGCTCGATTATCAATCCATCCCGACGGCGGAGTTGATCGAGAAACGCCTGAGCACCGGCGAAGGCTATGACAAGGGCTACGAGGTCTATCAGCGCAAGTGGGACGAGAAACGGCTGTATGCGATCAAGAACGGTGGATTGCGTGATCACTACGATTACCCGATTCAAACCGTGCGCTTCGGCGGCGACCTGACGTTCGTGGCACTCAGCGGTGAGACGTGCGTGGATTACTCGCTGCGGTTGAAGCGCGAGTTCAGCGGGTCGGGCCGCTTGTGGGTGGCCGGTTACAGCAATGACATCCTCGCCTACATCCCGAGCAAACGTGTGCTGCATGAAGGCGGCTACGAGGCCTTTCGTTCGCTCATGTATTGGTCCAATCCGCTGCACCCCGACAAGTTTGCCGACACGCTGGAGGAACGCATCATCGGGAAGGTGCAGGAGATGCTGAAACCATGAAACGACTCGGCTTCATCTTCTCTTTATTCAGCGCCGTTCTCAGTGCTGCTGATCTCCAAATCACCGTCGCGCCGAGAGTGAGTGTGGTGGAGCGGGAAGGCATCACGGGTGGTGGACAAATTGTTTCGGCGGGTGATCGGCTGCTGATGTTTTACCCGAATCATCCCGATGACTTCGGAGGTTCCGGCGGCATGGGCGCCAGTGTTTCAGAGGATGGCGGGGCAACGTGGAAAGCGCAGCCGGATGACTGGCCGATGCCGAAGATGGTGGATCTGTGGGCTGACAAACTGCGCGATGGCTCGCTGCTCGCGTTTGGCATCCGCTGGGTGCCTGATCCGAAGAAACGCGGCGAGATGACAACAAAGGATGTGCCTGCGGATGCTTATCAGATCGCCGTCTCGAAGGATCAGGGGCGCACGTGGCAGACTGAGACGGCAGTGATTGAGTGTCCGGCGGAGTTTGGCGTGATCGCGAGGCCGCTGCCGCACATCTTCGAGGATGAAGACGGTACGCTTTTCATGCCCGCGTATGCATGGGGAAAGCCTGGCAATCACGCGCTGCTTTTGACCTCTGCGGATCGTGGCAGGCGCTGGACGGTGCTTTCCAGCATCACAACTGCCGCAGCGATGGTGACGGCAGGCGCACCAGTGACGACACCGTGGCTCGAGACGACGGTTTCGCCGACGAAAAGTGGCGACTGGCTCGCCATCGTGCGCACGGGCAGCAGCGCGAAGGCATCGCTCGTGAGCGTGAGATCCACGGATAGTGGCAAGACATGGTCGGCACCGGAAAAGCTGCCCATCGCAGGCAAACTGCCGACGCTGCAACTCTTGCCGAATGGCGTGCTCGCGCTACTCACGGCGCACTCGAAAAATCACTGCCGCCTTTACCTCTCTGCCGGTGGGACGGGCCACGAATGGAGCCCGGCGCACATCCTCACCAGCCTATGCGGCGGCAATGCAGGCATGACGGTCACGGGCGAAGATTCACTGGTCGTCATCACGCCTGCAAACCGCCGCATCGACGCATGGCGGGTAAAGATTGGCGCGCCGAGTGTGATGACAAAGGATCTGGCTGCACCGACGGAGATCGCATTTGCCAAAGGTGTGCTGTCCTGGTCGGGATCGGCGGTGAGTTATCGGGTGACGCCGGTTTTGATGAAAACGCCCACGGGTTATGATAACACGGAGATTCATCCTCACGCGGTCATCCAAACGGCGGCGACACAGCTCGATCTCAGCCGGCAGCTTTTGATTGGAGGCAGCTACCGGTTTGAAATCTCAGCGATGGACCGCGATGGCCGCGTTTCCACAGCGTCTGGCAGGGCGGAATTCGTGATGAAGCCATGACGAAGGTCTCCCCTCGGAGTCGCGTATGGGTTTCATGCGTTGTCTCATTGCTCTCCTCGCCACCACGGCGGCATTTGCCGCCGATGACCTCACGGTTCTCAAAGCAACGCCGGATGGCATCACGCCAGATCAGCAGCTCGAAGTCTGGTTAAAGAAGGAGTTTTACTCGATGGTGGACCGGCGCAGTGAGGCGTTTGAAAAGATTATCAAAAGCGAAGCGGCGATGCGCGCGTGGCAGGCGGAGCGGAAGGCGTTTTTTCTCAAGCAGATCGGCGGATTGCCTGAGCGCACGCCGCTGAAGGCGCAAGTGGTCGGCACCTTGCTGGGGAAGGGCTATCGCGTGGAGAAGATCATGTTCGAGAGCCGCCCGGGATTTCATGTGACGGGGAATCTGTATCTGCCGGAGACGCCGGGCCCATGGCCGGCGGTGCTGGTGCCGTGCGGACACAGCCACGATGGCAAGGCGGTGGGCCAGTATCAGCGTGCGTCGATCCTGCTGGCGCGAAACGGCCTCGCGGCGATGTGCTACGATCCCGTCGGCCAGGGCGAGCGATATCAGATCCTCGACGTCGCGCAGGAACGAAAGGCTTTTGACGATGGGGCGCACGTGCCGGTTCCGCATCCGAACGTGCGCCTGATGTGCACGACGGAGCACACGATGATGGGCATCAGCAGCGCCTTGATAGGCGCGAACGTGGCACAGTTCCGCATCTGGGACGGCATGCGCGTGATCGACTACCTGCAAAGCCGCAAAGACATCATCGCCGACAAGATCGGCTGCACGGGGAACTCGGGCGGCGGCACGGAAACGGCGTATCTCATGGCGCTGGATGATCGCATCGTCGCCGCAGCGCCGGGCTGCTACCTGACGACGTTTCGAAAGCTCATCGACACCAAAGGTCCGCAGGACGGCGAGCAGAACATCTTCGGACAGATCGCCTTTGGCATGGACGAGGCGGACTACTGCATCATGCGCGCGCCGAAACCCACGCTCATCTGTGCCGGCACGCGCGATGTCACGTTTGACTTCGCGGGCACGATGGATGTGTTTCGCGATGCGAAGCGCTTTTACTCGCGACTTGGTTACTCCGAGCGCATGGACATCGCCGCGCCTGATGCACCGCATGGATTTACCATCCAACTGCGTGAGGCCGTAGCGCGCTTCATGAGCCGTTGGTTGCTCGGCAAAGAAGTGGTCATTCGCGAAGTGGAGTCGCTGCCAGATGCTCTGAATGATGAACAACTGCGCGGCTACAACCAGCCCGACTGGACACCCGAGCAACTCCAATGCACGCCGAAGGGCCAGGTCTTGCTCATGCCCGGCGAGCGATCTGTATTCCAGATCAACGCCGAAACAGCGGCATCGCTGAAAACAGCCCGCAGCAAGGAATGGAGCGAGCTTTATGACGATGCGAAGCGTCAGCTCATCCGCGAAACTATCGGCTTGGAAAGCAAGACGGCCATCGCCAACGCGCAACCCGAGACTATTGGCAAAATCGAGCGCGAAGACTGCACGATCCACAAGCTCGCACTCACCGCCGCCACGGGCCTGCAACTCCCCGCGCTCATGTTTGAACCCACGAAGCCCAGTGGCAAGGCGACACTGTACCTCCACGGCACAAGCCTGAAGCAAGACGCCGCCCCTGGAGGCCCCATCGACGCATTGGTGAAGCAGGGCCACGTCGTGCTTGCCGCCGAGCTTCGCGGCATCGGTGAAACGGAAACGGGCCTGCGGAAGAAAGGCTTCGGCGCGGGGAAGTTTGGACGCGACAATCTCGAAACACTCACCGCCTATCTCATGGGCAAAAGCTACGTCGGCCTGAGAACAGGTGATGTACAGCACTGGACTCGCTTTCTCAAATCGAAGGCCGCCGATGTGCAGCTCATCGCCATCGGCGAAGCCGCCATCCCAGCTCTTCACGCTGCCGCTCTGGATCGTGATGCCTTCACGTCGATAACCCTGCGACAGATGATTCCCTCATGGCAATCGCTCATGGTCTCTGACGAGACATTCGACCAGCTCGTGAATACCGTGCATGGCGTGCTGAAGCATTACGATCTGCCGGAACTCATCGAGCTAGCAGGCAAGGATCGTGTCACCCTCATCGAACTCGTGGATGGCATGGGGCGGGCGATGAAGTGAGGTCCGTTCTCATTTCCTCTCCTTTGCGCGGACGAGCCCCAGGCATCGTGAAAAAGATCCGCACGTTCGGTTTCCCAAAGAAGCCAAAGCGGCTGTAGGTGGCGCTGACAGGGCCAGAGGCCGCGCCGAAACGAACAGGATGCGGCCAGACTTTCCCCTTGCTGCATGGCCTGGGCTGGGAAACATCCGCGCTCCCCTACTTATGAGCAAAGCCCCCATCAGAGTCGCAGTCACCGGCGCCGCCGGTCAAATCGGATACGCCCTCCTTTTCCGCATCGCTTCTGGAGCCATGTTTGGCCCGGATCAGCCGGTGATCCTTCAGCTCATCGAGGCTCCTTTTGAAAAGCCGCTGGCCGCTCTGGCCGGTGTGGCAATGGAACTCGATGACTGCGCTTTCCCGCTGCTGAAAGGCATCGTGCAGACCTCCGATCCAGCCGTCGGCTTCAAAGACGCGAACTGGTGCCTGCTCGTCGGTGCCAAGCCCCGTGGCCCAGGCATGGAGCGTGCGGATCTCCTCAAGGACAACGGCAAAATCTTCATCGAACAGGGCAAGATCATCGACGCCGTGGCTGCCGATGACGCCCGCATCGCCGTCGTGGGCAATCCTGCCAACACGAACTGCATGATCGCCGCCTCCCAGGCCAAGCGCCTGCCAGCCGAGCGCTTCACCGCCATGGTCCGCCTCGACCAGAACCGTGCGCAAACCCAGCTCGCGCAGAAAGCCGGTGTCGATCTCACCGAAGTGAAGGACATCTTCATCTACGGCAATCACAGCCCGACGATGTTCCCCTCCTTCGCCCACGCCACCATCGCTGGCAAACCGGCCAAGGAAGTCATCAACGACCAGGCTTGGCTGGAAGGTCCCTTCCTTGAAACCGTCGGCAAACGCGGCGCCGCCATCATCGCCGCCCGTGGCTCATCTTCCGCCGCCTCCGCCGCGAATGCGCTCGTCGATCACGTCCGCTCGCTCGTCACTCCAGGTGCCATTCATTCCATCGCGGTGAAGAGCAACGGTCTCTACGGCTTCGACGCCAATGTCTGGGCTGGCATGCCCGTCCGCACGACGACGGCTGGCAGCTACGAAGTCATCACCGGTTACGAAATGGACGACTTCGCGAAGTCCAAGATCGCTGCAACGAACAAGGAGCTCGTCGATGAGCGCTCGTTCGTGGCCGAGATGCTGTAACCTGACCCTCGATCCCTGAGCCGCCCACGGATGCTGAACATTCGTGGGCGGTTTTTTTCAGAACCCTCCCCCGATGCCCGCCGCTCCGATCCAGTTTTTCAATCGCCTTACCCAAAGTCTCGAAACCGAAGCCGTGTATGGCGAGGGGCCTCTGCGCTTCGTGTATGAACATCCGCTCGGGCAGATCGCGCTTCATGCACTGGTGAAGCGGGCTTTGTTCTCGCAGTGGTATGGCTCTCGCATGGACTCGCCGACGAGTGCGGCACGCATCGCGCCCTTCATCGAGCAGTTCGGAGTCGATGTCTCCGAGTTCGCGGAACCGGTGGAGAGCTTCAAGAGCTTCAACGACTTCTTTTATCGCAAGCTCAAGCCAGCTGCGCGGCCCATTGTTGAGGATGAAAAGGCCATCGCGCTTCCTGCTGATGGACGTCATCTCGTGATCCCGGATGTCTCGCAGTGCCGCGATTTCCTGGTCAAAGGCATCCGCTTCGACATCGCCACACTGCTCGGAGATAGCGGGCTTGCCTCGCGCTTTGAGAAAGGCAGCGTGCTCATCTCCAGGCTCTGCCCCACGGACTATCACCGCTTTCATTTTCCCTGCGGCGGCATCGCCGAGTCGCCACGCATGATCCACGGACCGCTGTTTTCCGTGAGCCCCATCGCGCTGATGAAGCGCCCGAGCATCCTTTGGGAAAACAAACGCTACGTCACACGGATGCGCACGCAGGGCTTGGGCGACATCGTCTTCCTTGAAGTCGGCGCCACTTGCGTCGGCAGCGTCGTCCACACCGCCACACCGGGTCAAATCATCCGCAAGGGCGATGAAAAAGGCTACTTCCGGTTCGGCGGGTCCTGCGTGATCACGCTTTTCGAGCATGGGCGCATGCGCTTCTCCGACGATTTGATCGGGCACAGCGCTGCTGGCCGCGAAGTCTATGCCCGCATGGGCGACGAAGCCGGGCACGCGCTCTGAGCTTTAATTTGACGATCCGGGTCGGAGCGAGTTTCACTGGCGACATGATTTCAAGCGTCGGGAGAGTTCTTCTTTGTCTCGTGCTGGCTGGTGTTGTCACCGGCTGTGTCGCGCCCGTGTCACTGGGCACGGGGAATCGCGCTCAGGCAAAGTGGGAGTATCAGAATTACTTCCTCGCCTCAGGGGCGCGTTTTCGATACCATCCGTATGGTGGCCAGGGTCGCGCCTGGACCTCACAGATGGAGCGGATGTATCAGGCCCATCGGCGTGATCCGCGTGTGGGTTATGTCGTGAAGAATCTCCGCACCGGCAGCTATCTGGCCCAGTTCCAGGCCGACCGACTCTTCATGGGCGGCTCCATGCCGAAGCCGATGATCTCTGCCATGCTCCTGGAGAAACGACGCGGCGCACTGAGTTACGAGGAGTTCATGCATGTCGTCCAAGTCTGCGACAAAAGTGTGAACAGCTCCTGGATGGCCCTGCAATCCAGACTCAACTCCGCCGACGAGCAGGCATTCATGGGGAAGTATCATCTGCCGACTTCGCATGTACTGGCGAACCAACTCACGCCACGCTTCATCGCCGAGTTCTATGAACGATGCGTGAACTATCGATTCGACCACGGCGGCGAGTTTCTGCTGGAGGCCATGCGCCGGGATCAATACGGCTTTGGTCGTCTCTTCCTGCCGCGTCACATCGGCTATGTCGGCGGAAAAACCGGCAACTATGGCGAGTGGGACCACGAATCCCTCTTCTTCTATCACGGCGGTGTGCCCTATGCGATCGTCGTCTTCACGCGCGGCAATTTCTCTCCCGGCAAAATGAACTGGCCGCTCGGAGCCATGATCGGCGGACTCTTCCGCGAATACATCGAAGGCTCCGGCAGCCGCAGTTGGGGCAAGACCGAGCAGGTGCGTTCTGCCATTCCCGCCTTGCGCTAAACGGTTCCGCCAAACTGTTTCCAGAACATCACGACGGAGATCACCAAGCCGATGGCGGTGATGACATGCCGCACGCGCTTCGGTTCGATGCGCTGCGAGTAATGCGCGCCGAAGTAGTAGCCGATCAACGCGCCCGCCGTCAGAGCCAGTGCCTGTGGCCAGTGTACCATGCCCGCCGCGATGAACCACAGCGCCGCGACCACGTTGATGAGCGAGCCGAGCAGGTTTTTCATCGCGTTCATCTCGTGGATGTGTGTCATGCCCATGAAGCCGAACGAGGCCAGCATCAGGATGCCAATGCCCGCACCGAAGAACGCACCATAGATGGCCACGGGCAGTTGTAGTGC
>CAYMHJ010000212.1:0-11410 GCA_964390165.1 uncultured Prosthecobacter sp.
AGAAGTGTGTCTCGACGGCCAGGGCTGGACCTTGCTGGATTCACGCATCGTGCCCGTGGAGATCTCGCCCGGGCAGTTTTTAAACGTGAAGGATCTTCTGGTGGAGCGTGAGATGCGCCGGGCGGATGGCACTCCGAAGATGCTGCGGGCGCACTATGTTTATTGGTTCATCGGCACGGATGTCACGACTCCCAGCAATGCGGTACGTGTCTGGCTGAGCACCTGGGACAACATCGCCCGCAACGTGAACCATCGCTGGGCCTACGCGAGTATCACGGCCTGGGTGACGGACAATCTAGAGACGCGTGAGTCTGGCCAGCGCGCCCGCGATTCCGAAGCCACGACGAAGCTGGTTTCCGAGCTGATCCGGGTGCTGGCACCACGCTTTCAGAAGGCGCTGACTGTCGAGCCCGGAGCTTTGTAAGTTCTTTGTTAACTCTTCACCGAAGTATTGCAGAGAAGCCTGGCTTTGACGACTGTTGACCTCTTTCCTGATGCACGAGCGATTTGACCGAGACTCTGAACTGCTGATCGATGCCATGCGCGGCATCGCGGCACTGCTGGTGATGTTCACGCACTCATTCGATCTGGCTGTCGCAGAGGCTTATGGCTGGTCGTATGCGGAGAACACCGAGGGCTGGCGCTGGGCACGGGCGAGCATCGGCCACGGCGGATTCTGGGTGTGGTGCTTCTTCATGATTTCGGGCCTCTGCATCCACCGGAGCATCGCCCGGAGCATCCATGAGGGCGGCTTTTCCTGGTGGCGCTATGCACTGGCGCGGATCACGCGGATCTACCCGCTTTTCCTGATCGGTCTGGCACTGGCCGTCGCTGCCTGGCTGCTGCATGAGGAATTCGGTAATGGTTACAATCCAACTCCGTGGAAGCAGTTCGCGGCCAGCCTGCTCAGCCTGCACATTTTCACGGCTCCCTTCCCTGCCTTCGAGCCGTCCTGGAGCCTGAGCTGCGAGATGATTTATTATGCCATCTGGCCTGCGGCGCTTTTGCTGACGCATGGGCGGGTCAACAGAGCGGCGTTTGCCTCGCTGTTCGCCGTGCTGGCGGGTGTGGCGGGTATTCTCGTTCTCTGGAAAGTGTTTCACATGATGGAACACCGGTCCTCGGTGGACGGGGCCTGGACGGTTCTGGTGCTGTTCCCCGTGTGGGTGTGCGGGGCCTGGATGGCGGGAAACTGGTCCAGTGCGCGGCTGGCGGTTTCCCGGCGGAAATGGATCGCGGCCATCATTCTTTGCCTCGTGTCGGAGGGGCTTCTCGTGGTCCTGAAGTTCAAGCAGTATCCGGGCTGGGCGGTACATCTGGCAGGATGGAGCTCCATCCCAGGGCTGATGCTGCTCCTGGCAGGGGGGCAGCATGTGCGGCTGAGCACACGCCCATGGGCTGAGCCGGTCTGTCGCTGGCTGGGGCAGATGAGCTACCCATGCTACATCCTGCACATGCAGCTACTGCTGCTGCTGGATCATTTCATGGATCAGGTTGCCCCTGAAATCGTGCATCACTATCCCATCGCTCATGCAGCCATTGAATTTAGTGTGGTATTAGCAGTGCTTGTTTTCGTCGGTCCACGTTTGGAACGATACTTCATGGGCTGGCGTCAGCGCGTGCTCGCCAGCACCAGAGCTCCAGCTCTGAAAGTGGCCTGAGCCGTGACGGGAAAGCCCGTCCAAATTTTTCCCATGTGTGGTTTCATCGGCTGCTTTGCACCATCGGGCCGACCTATTCCCACAGATGGGACTTTGGAGGCGATGCTGCGCTCCATCCGCCATCGCGGGCCGGATGATGAGGGGTTTCATGCCGTGTCTTTTTCGCGTGGCATCACCTCAACGCATTCGCCGGGTCATACTCTGCCTGCAGGTGCCGACGGCGGCTTCGGTTTTGCCCGTCTCAGCATCCAGGATCTCTCTGAAGCCGGGCATCAGCCGATGAGCAGTGCGGATGGGAAAGTGGCGCTCGTCTTCAATGGCGAGATCTACAACGCGGGTGAACTGCGCGAACAACTCCGCGGAAAGGGTGCTACATTTCGCGGGCATTCGGACACGGAAGTGATCCTCCGCCTCTATGAACTACACGGCTGGGATACGATGCTCACACGGATCGAGGGCATGTTTGCCATCGCCATCGCCGATGTAAAAACAGGCATCCTCCGCGTGGGCCGTGATCATTTCGGCATCAAGCCGCTGTATCACACCCGGCTGGCGGATGGCACGCTGCTCATTGCATCCGAAATCAAAGCCTTCCTCCAGCATCCCGGCTTCCGAGCCGAGCTGGAAACCGCTCATCTGGCCGAGCAGCTCATGTTCCGCTACACGGCCTGGGACCGCACGCTGCTCCGTGGCGTGCAGCAGCTCCCGCCAGGCCATGAGATGTGCTGGCAGGCCACCAGCGGTGGGCTGGCCGTGCGCCGCTACTGGCACCTGCCCGATGCCACTGATGGTGAAAGCAATGCTGCCACGGTCCGGGAAGCCATCCGCCGGGCCGTGCGCAGCCAGCTCGTCAGCGATGTTCCGCTCGGCACGCAGCTCAGCGGGGGCATCGATTCCTCATTGATCACACTGGATGCCGCCCGCGCCAGTTCGGACAAACGCCACAGCTTCTCCATCGTCTTCGATGACCCCGAAGTCAGCGAAGATACTTGGATCACCGAGGCGGCACGCAAAGCAGGCGTCCACAGCCATCGCTACCTTTTCTCCCCGCAGCACTTCGCGGACGACTTCTCCCGCGTGACCTGGCACCTCGACGGACCTCCTGGGAACCCCAACACCCTCGCCATTGACCTGCTTGCACGTGAGGCACGCAACACGGTGAAGGTCATGCTCACTGGCGAGGGCTGCGATGAACTCTTCGCGGGCTACAACCGCTTTTTCTACACCGCACTCCAGCATCATCACCCCACCATGTTTCGACTCGGAGCCAAGTTCGCCGGGCAGTCACGCGGTCGTCTCTGGCGGCTTTTCGGCCAAGCCACCCAGAGCTTGGAACGGCAGATGGTCACCGGCTCGGCTTATGGTGCGGCGGCACTGATCAGCGAACTCCTGCCTGGCGCGCGTGTCGAGGATGCCATCACGCAGCGGCTCGATCACTTGGCCGCCATTCCCGGCACCGGTTTGCGAAAGCAGATCCGCTACGAGGCTGAGACCTACCTGCCCGATCTTCTCCTCCGTCAGGACAAGATGACCATGGCACATGGCGTGGAGTGCCGGGTGCCTTTCCTCGACCTCGGCGTGGCCGGAGCCGCCCGTGCCCTGCCGCTCAGCTCGCTGGCCTGTCCGGCCTACGGCCCAAATGCCCGGATGCGTGGGACGAAGCGCGTCATCAAAGAAATCGCTGTGCAGGAGTTCGGCCACACTTTTGCCTTCCGGCGGAAACGTGGTTTCGACGTACCTTTGGCCGACTTTTTCCGGCAGCCCGCCGTGCAGGAGCGAATGGAAGATGAGTGGCTTCCTGGTCTGATGCAGCGTGGAATTGTGGATGGTCAGGCCGTTCAGCGGGTTTGGGAGCAACTCAAGGGTTCATCGGATGGAAAAAACGCAGCGGAGGCACTCTGGGTAGCCATCGGTCTCGAGGTCTGGGCGAAGCGCCTTTTATAAGTATCAAAATTGAGCTTCTAGAAATAGTTCAAGGCGAAGCATATTTTTAAAATTCATTTGTTTTGCCATGATTATTATAATAAAGTTTACCGTATGAGTCATTTTCGCTTCTCGCTAACCCTTCTAATCTCGCTCGTCACTGTGGCAGCGAGCGCTCAGATTGCAGCCGTCAACGGCGTTGATCGTGATGGCTACGGCGGTGTTTATGAAATTTCTGGCGCAGCCTTTGACGGCGGAAATTACTGGTGGATGTGCATCGAGCCTACCAGCGGCACCAGCGGGGCGGGCAACGGGCAGGGACTCATCGCCGATGCACTCACACTCACGGACGCCTGGGACCGGCAAAACACAGAACGCCTCACCGACTATCAAAACAACGGCTCCTTCTACACGGCGCTACCCAATCAGGTCCGCATCATGGAATATGTGCTCGATACCTATCTGCCCTGGAGTGAAGTTGGGGCTTCCGGCCGCTTTACCGAACAAAACAGCAGCGCCGCAAATTATGGAACCGACACCACTTTCTACAATGCATTCTTCACCGTTCAGAATTTCCTCGCTGACATGTATGGTACTCCCGACAAAACTGATTTTACAGACATCGGCACCACGGGACTGAACCCCTTCACCTTCGAACCAGGCAATGCGACTGGTGATCTCGCCGCACTGGCCGCGCGGCAGGCACTTTTCGAGACCATCACCGATGATGTCGCTGCGAAGGCAGGCACATCATTCTTCGACACTTATGCTGTTCAGGGCACCTACCTCGTGGCCAATTCCAGCTTCTCGCTTGCTAACAACATCGATCCCAACGCCCCTGACTACAACTGGCAGGACGCGCTCATCATCCTTTCGCCCGTCCCAGAGCCAAGCGGAGCCCTGCTGATCGCCTGCACCGGCCTAGTGGTGATGCTGCGCCGCTTCCGCAAGCTCGGCAAGGCGCGCTGATTCCCCGGCAATGGCTGGTTTTCAGGGCGAACAAAAGCCCCCGAATGTCTCTCGAAGACAAACTCTACCCGCTGCTACGGCTCTACGAAGCCGCTCCTCAGCCGGTCAAATCCCTCGCTGGACGTGCCTACCGTGCCCTGCCCGCCGCATGGCGTTACGGCAGCGAGTATGGTCGGTTTCAAAAAGAAGCCTGCGAGGCCGAAACATGGGATGCGGAAACCCTCCGCCGCTACCAGATCGCCGCTCTTCGCGAGAGCCTCATCGCCGCCGGCAAAGCCCCGCTCTACGCCCGCCGCTTCGCGGAAGCCGGCGTGAAGCCGGCGGACTTTGAGTCCTTTGAGCAGCTCTCCGACTACCCTTTCCTCACGAAGCAGGACCTCCTCCAGCATCGCGAAGAACTCGTGAACCCCGAGATCGATGCCAAGCAGCGCCTCTACATCACCACCGGCGGCTCCAGCGGAGTGCCCGTCGGCTTTTACCTCCAGCGCGGCATCAGCCGATCGAAAGAACAGGCCTACCTCGAAGCCCAATGGTCGCGCCGTGGCTACCGAGTCGGAGATCGCGTGGCCGTCATTCGCGGAGGAGTGACCTCCAACAAGGCACGTGGTCGCATCAGCTTTTACGATGCCACGCGGGACTGGCTCATCCTCTCCTCCTACCACCTCACCGCCCAACGTCTGCCGGAATACGTCGCCGCGCTGAATCGATTCCGCCCCCGGCATCTCCACGCCTACCCCAGCGCCGCTCTTTTGCTCGCCCGTGGCCTGGAACAGACCGGTCTGAAGCTCGACTTCCGTCTCACTTCCGTGCTCTGCGGCTCCGAAAAGCTCACCGCCGACTCCCAGGAGTATCTGGAGCGCATTCTCGGAACCCGCGTCTTCCATTGGTATGGCCATAGCGAGCGCGTCGTCCTCGCCGGTCAAGGCCGCCAGTCGGATCACCTCCACTTCTGGCCCACCTACGGCTACGTCGAGTTCGCCGAACCCAACGAAAATGGCCACCGCGAGATCATCGGCACCTCCTTTCACAACCACGTCATGCCGCTCGTGCGCTACCGCACTGGCGACTACGCCCGCTTCTCCAACCAGCCTGAAAATGAGCTGCCCATGCCCGAGATCGCCGCCGTCGTCGGTCGGGACTACGAGTTCCTCGTCAGCGCCACCGGCCGCCAGATCTCCCTCACGGCCATCAACATGCACGACCGCATTTTTGACAGCCTTCTCGCCGTGCAGTTCGCCCAGGAAAAGCCCGGCGAAGTCGAATTCCGCTACCAACCCGGCCCTCAGTGGCAAAGTTCGCGCCTCGAACCCATCCGCACCGGCCTTCTCCATAAACTCGGCGACGACTTCACCCTCACCTTGAAGGAAGTGCCCGAAGTCGAAAAGACCGCCGCCGGGAAGCACAAGTGGCTGGTGACGAAGCTAAATCACTGAACCTTCTCATTCATGCAACAACTCGCCCAATATCAGGACGGACGTCTCGAACTCAAGGAGGTGCCTGCGCCGATGCCGCCGCCGGGGGGCATTCTCGTGCGGACGACGTGTTCGGTGATCTCGCCAGGGACGGAAAAGATGAAGGTGGAGCAGGCGCGGATGTCGCTTTTACAAAAGGCGAAGGCCCGCCCGGATCAGGTGAAGAAGGTGATCGACACCGCACGCACGTTGGGCTGGAAGTCAGCTCTCGAAAAGGTGCGGAACCGACTCGAATCGCCCACGCCGCTCGGCTACTCGGCGGCAGGGGTCGTCGTCGCGGTCGATGAACTGAACACTCGGTTCCGTGTCGGGGACCGTGTGGCCTGTGGCGGTGCGGAGTGTGCGTTTCATGCGGAGATGATCGGCGTGCCGGACCTGCTCGCGTCGCCGATTCCTGAAGGCGTGGAAGACTGGCAGGCGGCCTACACGACCCTCGCCTCGATCTCGATGGAAGGCGTCCGTCAGTCCGGCGCTCGTCTTGGCGAACGAGTGCTCGTCATGGGCCAGGGGCTTGTGGGCTTGCTCGCGACGAGTTTGCTCAAAGCCAGCGGCGCTCGTGTGATGGCCGTGGACTTCGTGGCGTCCCGTTTGCAAACCTCCCTTGCCATGGGAGCCGAGCGCGTGGTGAATCCCTTGCAGTCAAAGCTCGAAGACGAAGTTCGTGCCTGGACAGACGGTCACGGAGTCGATGCCGTGCTGCTCTGTGTCGGCGGCAAAGGGCGTGAAGCTGCGGACAGCGCCATCGCTTGTCTGCGTGATCGCGGTATCATGGTCATCGTGGGCATCTACGATGCCGAACTGAGCTGGAAGACCGCCTACATGAAGGACATCCAGGTCCGCTACTCCCGCAGCTACGGCCCAGGCCGCTACGACCCGAGCTATGAATGGGGCGGCCACGACTACCCCATCGGCCATGTCCGCTGGACGGAGAACCGTAACTTCGAAGCCTGCCTGCATTTGATGAAGTCCGGGGCGCTGGATCTGAGTGCCGTGACGACTCGACGCGTGGCCTTTGGCAAGGTGCTCTCCGTTTATGATCATCTCGAAACCGAACTCGGCGTCGTGATCGAATACCCAAGTCCTCAGTCTTCAGTTCTCAGTTCTCAGTCAGAGGCCTTCGTTTCAAAACTGAGCACTGAACACTGCGCACTGAGCACTTTGGCTTCCCCCTGCGACCGACTCGATGTCATCGGCGCCGGCAATTTCGCCCGCACGATGCTTCTGCCACACCTCAAAGGCCAGATCACGCTGGGCACCATCGTGAACGGCACCGGTCTCAGTTCGCGGCATGTGAAGGAGAAGTTCGGCTTTGCGAATGCGGAAACAGATGCGGCGAAGGTCTTCGATTCAAAAGGTGGCGCTGTCATGATAGGTACCCGGCATCATCTGCACGCTCCGCTCACCATCCGTGCTCTCGCGGCAGACAAGCATGTCTTCGTCGAAAAGCCGCTCTGCCTGACTCGCGACGAGCTGATGCAGATCGATTCCGCCGTAAGCGAATCCCAAGGCAGCGTCATGGTGGGCTTCAATCGCCGCTTTGCCCCGGCCACCGTGGAGCTGAAGAAGATCCTCAGCAGCATCTCCGGACCGAAGACACTCGCCTTCCACGTCTTTGCCGGGCCGCTCGCGCCGGACCATTGGTATGCCAACCTGGAGGAAAGTGGCGGGCGTGTGCTCGGCGAGGCCTGCCACTTCTTCGACTTCGCCTGCCACCTGCTCGGCAAGCCCACACGCGTCACCGCGCAGACCGTCGGGCGCAGCGCCTTTCCAGATTCCGTCACCGCGCAGATCGAGTTCACCAATGGTTCCGCTGCACAGATCATCTACTCGGCGGAGGGCGACTTCGCCTTCCCCAAGGAGAGCTTCCGCGTCTTTGCCAGCGGCCTCGTGGCGGAATGCACGAACTTCCAGGAGCTGGCCATCCATCGTCGGCGGAAGCGCGTGGTGACGAAATTTGGCAGCAAAGGTCACGCTGAGGAAATGGCGGCCTGGCTGGCCTACCTGAAAGGTCAGAATGCCCATCCGTTGCCTTATCCAGAGGCCTGCCAAAGCATGGCGCTGACCTTTGCCGTGATGGAAAGTCTGCGCGAGGTGCGCAGCGTGCAGATTTGACTGAACCTGCGAACGGGGCTTGAGCCCCGGCACGGGGGACGCTAGAAGAGGCGCCATGTCGCGTCTCGCTTGGTATGTCCATCGACTCCGGGCCATGAGCCCTGGAGAGGTGACGCACCGTTTTGGCGACTGGTGGCGGCAGCTCACGCAAAGTGGGTTCGTCCGGCACGTCGCGAAGTTTGATCTCGGTGCCGTGGATGACAAAGCTCCGCGACTGCCCGAGCGCGCCACGGTGCCCGCAGCGCTGCGCATGGAACTGGCCGCCGATGCAGAAAAGCTGCTGCTGGGCGAGTGGCAGCTCTTTGGCTGGAAGGCGGTGGAGGTCGGCGCGCCGCCGTGCTGGCACCGCGATCCTGCCTGCGGAGTGGTCATCGCCCATGACACACCTTCGAGGCGGCTCGACTACCGTCGTCTGCCCGATGGGGCTGATGCCCGAACCATCTGGGAGATCAATCGCTGGACTGAGATGACACGTCTGGCCATGCATGGCTGGCTGAACAATGACGCCAACGCCATCCGCACCGCACAGCTTTGGCTGGAGGACTGGTGCGAGCGGAATCCCCCCGGCATCGGCATCAACTGGACCAGCCCGCTCGAAGCAGCGCTGCGCCTGATCAACTTCACCTGGTTCGACGCCATTGTCTCTGCCTGGGCTGCCGATCAAACGGCGCGCGGGCATTCCCTGCACGATCATCAGACGGCGCTGCGCAGGCGCATCGTTCCCATCCATGCCGCCTGGGTTTGGCGGCACCGCTCCGCGGGTTCTTCCGCGAACAACCATTTGTTGGGTGAGCTGGCTGCCCTCGTCGTCGCTGCATCACGCTGGCCTGGCTTGGAAAAGATCGCCTGCAGCGCCGAGACAGCCTGGGAGGCGCTAGGGCAGGAAGTGCTGCGGCAGTTCGCCACCGATGGCGGCTCGCATGAGCAGGCGCTGCACTACCACGCCTTCGCCTTCGACCTCGCCTGGCAGGCCGCGCGAACGGTGGGTTGTCGCGCAGGGACAGTGCATGATCGACTGGCCCTGGCGGCGCGGTTTTTGCTGGCGGTCGGTCAGGGCACGGAGCCCTGGGATTTTGGTGACAGCGATGACGCCATCGTGGTGCCGCTGACGCAAAGCCGAGCCAAAACGGGTGAAGAATGGCGTGCGTGGCTGCTCGGGGATGAATGTTGTCTGCGCTGGTGGCTCGGCCCACCGCCGATGATCGCCATGAACACGCCCACCGCAGGGCTGACCGTGCATGAGTGGCAGGCATTTGCCGTCTCCGGCTATGCCGCGCTGCGCTCCCACGGCTGGGTGGCACGGCTGGATGCCTCTCCGCTCGGCTTCGGCCCCCTCGCTGCGCATGGTCATGGAGATGCGCTGCATGTCTCGATCTGGGATGGCGCGCAGGCTTTGCTCATTGATCCCGGCACCGGCGGCTACCACGGTCATGCCGGGCTGCGAACGGAACTCGCCTCCTGGACCGCACACAACGGTCCCCAGCCCTGGCCCGCCGGCTTCCAGACGCCGCGCCGCATCGGGCCCTTCCTCCAGATCCAGCATCACCCGGCACCAAAGCTCATCGTCGAGGGTAGTGCTGCGGTTGCGCGGTTCACGCACGAAAAGCATGTCTTCCAGCGTCAGGTCCGACGTCAGGATGAGCATCTCGAAATCCGCGACACTGAGGACTATCGGAAGCCTTTTTCCGTGAACTGGACCCTGCCGCCAGGCACCGAGGTGAAACAAACATCCTCAGGCTCCGAATGCTCTTTCATCCTCTCCCGTTCCGGGAAGCGCTGGCAGATCACCCTCCAGGCCGGGGATGCCGAGGTGACGCTCAAAGAAGCGCGTGTCTCGCCGGGGTATGGCAGCATCGAGACGGCCCGTGTCATCTCTGTGCGGAATGTCAGCGCCGGATTGGTGACGAAGATCCAGCGTCTGGCCTGATCACCAAGCCCGCCTGCTTGAAATATGGGCAAAAGCGAGACCCAGCGCCAGATTCAGCTCCTCCAGCGTGGCTTTTTCCAGGACGGAGTCCGGCTTTGGCGAAACGGGCTCGATGACTGTCTGCACCGCAGGACTCGCAGGACGGCTTCCGAAACCCTGCGGGGACGTTTCAAAAAGGCATGGATGCTCGGCCGTTGGCTGCAAAGCAGACTCAGACTGTCCACCAAGCTCATCGAGTTCCTGTCTAACACGCTCCAAAGTTTGCCTGAGGGCAACGAGCCGCTCCGTCAAGGGCAGCTTGTCGTCGAACAGTTCAGGAACTTCTGGCAAAGGCGGAAAGGTCATGGACCCAAATTTTAAACGCAGTTCTTCTAAATTTCAAAAAATTTAGAAGGGTAATATCGCATTTTTTATAATTACCATTCAAGGCAAAGTTATTCACGATCTATCCTATCGACAATAATGAAATTCATTCGCCTCCCGGCTTGCTTTCCCAAGAGGATCGGCGAATCTCGAAGCCCTCTAAACTTCCCCCAGACATGAGCAAAGCCTCCGTTGAAGACATCAAACTCGCCTCTGCCGGCCTCCGCGGCCAGCTCGGCGAGCTATTCGCTGACACCAGCACCCCAAACATCCCGGAGGACTCGAACATTCTCCTCAAGCACCACGGCTCCTACCAGCAGGATGACCGCGACGTGCGCGCCGAGCGCACCAAGGCCAAACTCGAAAAAGCATGGAGCTTCATGATCCGCAGCAAGATGCCCGGCGGTCGCATCTCCTCCGCTCAGTGGCTCATCCATGATGATCTTTGCACGAAAGCCTTCGGCAACATGCGCCTCACGAACCGGCAAGGCATACAGCTCCATGGCGTGCTCAAAGGCGGCCTGAAAGAAGTCATCCACAACGTCTGCCACAGCGGCCTCAGCACCATGGGTGCCTGCGGCGACGTGGTGCGCAACACCATGGGCCCCGCTGCGCCGATCAAGGACGCTGTCCACGCCGACACCCAGAAGCTCACCGAAGAGATCAGCCAGCGCTTCCTCTGGCGCTCCACGGCTTATGCCGACATCTGGCTCGACGGTGAAAAGATTGATCCCGAGTGGATCAAAGACCCCGAGGTCAATCCCGCCGTCCGTGAGGCCACCAAGGCTCCCGAAGGCGACGATCCCATCTACGGCAAAGTTTATCTGCCCCGTAAATTCAAAATCGGCGTGGCCATCCAGCCGCTCAATGACGCGGACATCTACTCCCAGGACGTCGGCCTCGTGCCTCACGTCGTGAATGACGAAGTCGAAGGCTACACCATCACCGTCGGCGGCGGCTTTGGCATGAGCCACGGTCAGCTC
>CAYMHJ010000213.1:0-1321 GCA_964390165.1 uncultured Prosthecobacter sp.
CGACTTTACCACCCTTGGTGAAGGGGCAGATGAGGTCGATGACCTTGATGCCGGTCTCAAGAATCTGAGCGGACGGATTTTGGTCAACAAGAGCCGGAGCGGCGCGATGAATCGGATAACGTTTCGAGACAGCAGGAGCAGCTTGGTCATCAATGGCGTCGCCAGTGACGTTGAAGATACGACCGAGGACTTCTTCGCCCACCGGCACAGTGATAGGGGAACCAAGGTCGGTAACGGAGATGCCGCGCTTCAGACCTTCTGTGCTGCTCATGGCAACGGAGCGGACCCAGCCGTCTCCGAGATGGCTCTGCACTTCGCAGACGAGGCGGGCTGGTTTGCCGCCGAGATCGTAGGTGATCTCGAGCGCATTGTAGATCTCAGGCAGCTTGCCGCTGGCGGAGAAATCCACGTCCACCACGGGACCGATGACTTGAACGATGTTGCCGATGTTGCTCATGGGATGATTTGCGATCTGTGATTTGAAATTGAAAGATTACTCGAGAGCCATCTTGGCCGTGGTGATTTCGAGGAGTTCGTTGGTGATGGCTGCTTGTCGGAGCTTGTTGTACTCGAGGGAGAGGTCCTTGAGCATCTGCTTGGCGTTGTCGGTGGCGTTTTTCATCGCCACCATTCGGCTGCTGTGCTCTGAAGCGCGAGCTTCGAGGATCATCTGATAGATCGTGCCGTTCACATACTGTGGCAGAACGGACTCGAAGACGACGGCTGCGCCGGGCTCAAACGTATATTGCGGGAGGTCGGCAGCGTTGATCTCGCCGGGAGTCTCATCAAAGCCACGTTTGCCACCGAGCGTTACTGGATTCACGGGGAGGATCTGCTCCACGGAAGGCACGGTCGTGACGGTGTTGATGAAGTTGTTGAAGGCGACGAGGACGGTCTTGTATTCACCCGTGCGGAACTTGTCCTGGATGAATTTACCGACACTGCGGACTTCGGGGAACTTCACAGGATCTTTGATCGGGAAGTCGGCGATAAGAGTCTTGCGCAGGCGGGAGAGGCCTTGAGCGGCTTTACGTCCGATGGTGACGAACTCGACTTCACCCTGAATGTTGGTGTTCACAACCTTCTTGAGGAGGTTCGTGTTCAGCGCACCGCAGAGGCCCTTGTCCGTAGCGATGACGAGGACGAGCGTCTTGTCGCCTTTGCCTTCGGAGAAGTAAGGGTGTACACCTTCTTCAGCGCTCTCTTTGAGGCTGACGAGGATCTTGTTCATCAGCTCGGCATAGGAACGGCCGTTGGCGGCCTGATCCTGAGCTTTCTTCATCTTCGCAGCCGCGACGAGCTGCATGGCCTTGGTGATCTG
>CAYMHJ010000213.1:1331-2526 GCA_964390165.1 uncultured Prosthecobacter sp.
AGTGTCCACCAATCCCGAAATTCTTCTAATCTCTGGTGATCTGGGCCGTGTTCTTGACCGATTTGATTCGGCGGCGGATGTCGCGGGTGGAGGGCATGTGAGCGGAGAGCTAAGAGCGGATGGCAGAGAGCTGAAAGGCTTACTTCCAGGAGGACTTGAAGTCATCAAGGGCGGTCTTGATATCGCCTTCGACGTTGTCGAGTTTCTTCTCGTTGGCGAGGGTGTCCACGAGGGTGGACTTGCGCTCGGTGAGGTAGGTTTCGAGCTTGGACTGGAATTCCTTCACGCGGTCCACGGCGACGCTGTCGAAGTAACCCTTCTGCATGGCGTAAAGGGTGATGACCATGATCGGCAGGCTCTTCGGCTGATACTGCTGCTGCTTGAAGAGTTCGACGATGCGAGCACCGCGATCGAGCTTGGCTTTCGTGCCAGCGTCGAGGTCGGAGCCGAACTGCGCGAAGGCGGCGAGTTCGCGGAACTGAGCGAGGTCGAGCTTCGTGGTGCCGGACACCTTCTTGATGGCCTTTGTCTGAGCGGCGGAACCCACGCGGGACACCGAAAGACCGACGGAAATGGCGGGGCGGATGCCCTGGTAGAAGAGGTCGGTTTCGAGGAAGATCTGACCGTCGGTGATCGAGATCACGTTGGTCGGAATGTAGGCGGACACGTCACCAGCCTGGGTTTCAATGATCGGCAGAGCGGTCATGGAACCACCGCCGTAGTTGTCATTCACGCGGCAGGCACGCTCAAGGAGACGTGAGTGGAGATAGAAGACGTCACCTGGATAAGCTTCACGACCGGATGGGCGCTTCAAGATGAGGGACACCTGACGATAGGCGACGGCTTGCTTGGAAAGGTCATCGAAGACGATGAGGACGTCCTGGCCCTGGTCCATGAACCACTCGCCAATCGCGCAACCGGTGTAAGGAGCGAGGTATTGGTTCACGGCGCTGTCCGAAGCGGAAGCGTTAACGACGACGGTGTATTCCATCGCGCCAGCGTCTTCGAGGGTCTTCACCACACGAGCGACGTTCGACTGCTTCTGACCGACGGCGACGTAGATGCAATAGAGAGGCTTGTGATCAGCCAGCTTGCCCTGCTCGGCAGCCTTGTTCTGCTGAGCCTGGGAAATGATGGTGTCCACGGCGATGGTGGTCTTGCCGGTGGAGCGGTCACCGATGATCAGCTCGCGCTG
>CAYMHJ010000213.1:2551-11375 GCA_964390165.1 uncultured Prosthecobacter sp.
CTCATGATACCTGTCTGCACGGGGACGGACACGGATTTACGGGCGATGATGCCAGGGGCGATCTTTTCGACCGGATACTGGGCTTCACCCTTGATGTCGCCTTTGCCATCAACCGACTGGCCGAGGGCGTTGACGACGCGGCCAAGAAGGCTCTTGCCAACAGGCACGGAAAGGAGACGACCTGTGGTTTTGACTTCGTCGCCCGCTTTGATGCTTTCGCCGGAACCGAGCAGCACGCAGCCGACTTCGGTTTCTTCGAGATTGAGCGCCAGGCCGTAGAGGCCGCCTGGGAACTCGATCATTTCATTGAGCATGACATCGCTCAAGCCTTCCACTTTGGCTGCGCCGTCACCGATCTCGCGGACAACGCCGACGTTGGACTTGGTGACCGCCGTTTTGAGTCCGGCGATTTGGGATTCGATCTCCTGGAGGATGTTGCTCATGGTAACTGCTGGTTTTGGGAAAGACTGTGGAACTCGGACGATTAGGAAAGGCTGGCTTTGAGGGCTTCGAGGCGGGCTTTGACTGAGCCATCCCAGACATCGGAACCGACCTTGACGCGGATGCCGCCGAGAAGCTCGGGGCTCACGAGGAACTCAAGGGTGAGTTCGCGGCCATACTTTTGGGAAAGGCTGGTCTTGAGATTGGATTGGAGGTCAGCGGTCAGCGGTGTGGCGCTCTCGACGACGGCGCGCTGGCGGTCGATTTCCCCACGGACGAGGGAACTGAAATTGTTCAGGATACCCATGTAAGCGCGCGGCTTGGCAGCGGCGACTTTGGACACCACGGAGCGCACGCGCGAGTCATCCAGCTTGCCATTGACGAGGCAGGCTTTGAAAAGCTGGCGAGAACTGCGACGGGCTTCCTTGCTGATTTTCATGACGTGAGGCGGTGCAGCGGAAAGGGATTACAGGGAGACCTGGGCGGAGGTTTCCTGATTGATGCGGGTCTGGTCGTCGGTGTTGAGGACCTTGCCGGTGACGCGACTGGTGGCGTCGGAGACCATGCGACCGAACTCGCGCTTGAGCTGGGCCATGAGCTGCTCGTGTTCGAGAGTGGCGGCCTCGCGGGCTTTGGCGATGATCTGGTTGGCTTCGTGGATGGCTTCCTGCTGGCGTTTTTCAGCGAGGGACTTGGCGCTGTCACCAGCATCCTTGATCATGCGATTGGCATCGTCATTGGCTTTGTCGATGACAGCCTTGGCGTTCTTCTCGGCTTCAGCGAGGTCTTTGGCGATCTTTTCGAGCTTCGCTTCACCATCGGCGATGCGCTGACGGCGCTGCTCAAGCATGGCGAGGATGGGTCCGAAGGCGAATTTCTTCAGAATGGTGTACACCGCCACGAAAATGAGGACCTGGGCGATGAACTTCGGCCAAGCGAGGCCGAATTTTTGCACGATTTCGTCCACCTGACCGGCAGCGATGACCGGGACGATTTTACCGAACATGGGGGAGAAAAGTTCCATAGACTGAAGGTGGACGAGAAGGAGTGCGAACTTGCGAAAGGGAAAAGGAAAGGTGCGGCGGCGGGCCACTCATGGCGACCCGCCGCTCGCGGGAGACTTACTTGCTGACGAAGAAGGCAAGAATACCGAGGCCTTCAGCGAGGGCCATGGCGATAATGCCGAGGGTCAGGATGTTACCGAAAGCGCCAGGATTGCGGCCGACAGCTTCGACAGCCTTGGAGCCGATGAGGCCCACGCCGATTGCAGCGCCAGCGCCACCGATGGCCTGGGTGATGTTGCCGGCGATGCCGACGGATTCAGCAGCTGCGGCAGCGGCTGGCTGAGCGAGGGTCATGAGTTCAATTATCATAGTAGTATTTGAGTTGGTGTTGTTGTTTCGACCACATCCACGCGTTGCGCATGGTCCTGCGGGCAAAGGGGTCAGAAATTAATGATGGTCGCCCTCTTCATGACCGTGATCGTCATGGGTGGTGGAGAGCTGGATGTAAACGGAGCAAAGGAGGGTAAACACGATGGCCTGAAGCAAGCCGACGAGCAGCTCCATGAAGTAGAAAGGGAACGGGAAGAGCACAGCACCGATAAAGCTCCAAGGCATTCCAGCCTTGTCGAGCAGGCCACCCAAGGTGTGGAGCACGCTTTCACCCGCGAAGATGTTGCCGTAGAGTCGGACCGAGAGGGTCATCGGACGTAGGACGATGGAGACGATTTCGATGACACCCACGAAGAGGAACACCGCACCGACGACCATACCCATGATACCTTTGAGGCCACCTTTAGGACCGAAGGTATGGACGATGAAGCCCCAGACACCGACCTCTTTAATCGTGAGGACCAGCCAGACGAGGAAGGCAGACACCGCGAGTGCCAGCGTCGCATTCAAGTCAGCCGTTGGCGGGCGAAGCAATGGATCGTGAACTTCAGAAACACTAAAAGGACCGGTGGCATCACCGAAACCAAGAGTGCCGACGCCCGGAATGAGGCCGAACCAGTTCGAAACAAGAATATAGATGAACAGCGTGCCGAGCAGCGGGAAAGCCAGCTTTGCCTGCTTGTGACCGACAATGCCCTCAACGCGACCATAAAGAAACTCGATGACGAACTCGAAGAAGTTCTGCGCCTTGTGCGGCACGAGCGTCATGTTGGTCGTGGCCTTCTTGGAGAAGTAGAAAACGATTCCGAGGACGCAGAGACCAACGATCACCGAATTCGTGATGAAGCTCAGAACATCAGCCCCAAACATCTCCGACGCCTTGGCGCTAACAGCTAGCACAGGCGGGAAAGGGAGGGAGGTCAAAGGCAATGCCATACGTGGTTGGGTCGGGAAGTTTGCGAAGTGGTTTTTAGCCGGGGGGCGGAGAGAGGCAAGGTTTATTTGTGAAATTTTTCACAAAGTCATCCGTGCCTTGATTTTAAAGGCTTCCAGCGTTTTCGACCTATTTCTTTTGGTTCGGCTTTATTGAGCATCCGCAGCCCCCGCCACAACCCGCCTTTTTGCCACGAAAAGCCCGCCAAATAAAGATCCCAGCCGTCAGACAAACAACGGCCAGTGCAGTGATGGATTGGAATTCGGGGGGCATATTGGTAGGTTCATCAATACCCCATCGCCGTGCCGACCTGGAAAATCGCCAGGGCGAGCAGGTAGGCGGTGCCGGTCATGGCGATGAGCTGGAACCACATCCAGCCCCAGGAACCGGTCTCCCGCTTCACAATGGCCATGGTACTGACGCATTGCATGGCGAAGACGTAGAAGACGAGCAGGCTGATGCAGACGAGCGGGGAATAGACGGGCTTGCCACTGGCTCGCGTCTCCTGACGGAGGCGATCCCGCAGCGGGGTCATGTCTTCTTCGTCCTCGGACTGCACGGCATAGACCACGGCCATGGTGTTCACGAAGACTTCACGGGCGGCAAAACTGCCGATCAATCCGATGCCAATCTTCCAATCGTAGCCGAGCGGGGCGATCACGGGCTCAATCAGATGCCCAGCGCGGCCGGCGATGCTTTGCTCCAGACGCACGGAGGCATCGGGGGAGTCGCTTTTCGGGTAGGTGGAGGCGGCCCAGATGAGGATGGAGATGCCGAAGATGACCGTGCCAGCCCGCAGGAGGAAGGCCTTCGCCCGCTGCCAGACGAGCAGGAGGATGCCTTTGATGGAGGGCATCTGGTAGCTGGGCATCTCCAGGATCATCGGCGCATTCGCGCCGCGCATGACCCCTTTGTTTAAAACCCAGGCGAAGCCGAACGCCCCGAGTGTGCCGAGCGCGTAGAGGCCGACCATGATGCCTGCCTTTGCCCAAAGGGAGACGCTGTCTGGCATGAGGGCACTTATGAGCAGCAGATACACAGGCAGACGTGCCGAGCAGCTCGCCAATGGGGCGATGAGGATGGTGATGAGCCGGTCCTTCGGGCTATCGATGGTGCGTGTGGCCATGATGCCGGGCACGGCGCAGGCGTAGGAACTGAGGAAAGGCAGGAATGCCTTCCCGTTCAGCCCGACCACGCTCATCAACCGGTCCATGATGAAGGCCAGCCGCGCCATGTAGCCGGTGTCTTCCATGATGCCGATGAAGAAAAAGAGGATCAAAATCTGCGGCAGGAATACCACCACGCCGGAGACGCCATTGATCGCGCCATCGACGATGAGATCCCGCAAATCTCCGGGCGGCATGACGCCAGTCACCCAGCTACCGAGCGCGGCAAAAGCGGCCTCGATCCAGCCCATGGGACCTTCGGCGACCTTGAAGATGAGGTAGAAAAGGAAGACCAGGAAGGCGAGCACGAAGGCCCCGCCAAAAATGGGATGCAGCAGCCAGCGGTCGAGCTTCTGGGTGATCGTCACGGGCTCCTGATCCGGCCTCACGAGCACCTCGCGGCAGAGTTTTTCGATGGCGGAGTAGCGGTCGTTGACGAGCTGGTCCTCCCAGCCTGGATGGGCCTTTTCCAAAGCGGCACGGCCTCGGGAGATCTGCCCGAGCTGGGCGTCCTTGATCCCAGCATGGAGCGGATCGTGATCCGAAAGCAGGTAGAGCGGCTCCAGCAGGGAGCTTTTTTCATGCACAGCTCCGGTGAGCGCCAGCTCCGCCCGGGTGGCGAGCACGGAGGCGCGGATATCCTCAGGCAGCGGGGCGGAGTGCCAGCGCGGCTGGGGCAGGTCCTCGCGGCTCATGGCGGCTTTCAGTTCCAGTAGGCCCTTGCCCGAAGTCGCCTGCATGGGCACGACAGGCACGCCGAGCTCTTCAGAGAGCTTTTTCACGTCGATCCGCCAGTTTTTGCCCTCGGCGATGTCGATCATGTTCAGTGCGATGACCGTGGGCAGGCCGAGTTCCAGGATCTGGGTGGCTAGGTAGAGGTTGCGCTCCAAATTCGCGGCATCCAGCACGAGCACGACCTTGTCCGGCTTCGGCGTATCGCTGCGGCGACCGAGCAAAACATCCCGCAAAACGGCTTCATCCGGGCTGCGGGCATTCAGGCTGTAGGCTCCGGGAAGGTCGATCAGGCGGAGCTTCTTTCCGTGCTGGCTCCAGCACTCGCCGATCTTCTTTTCCACGGTCACACCGGGATAGTTCGCCACCTTTTGGCGGAGGCCGGTGAGCAGGTTGAAGAGGGTGGTTTTGCCCGAATTGGGGTTGCCGACGATGGCCAGCAGCGGGGAATCAGGGGCGCTCATGCTTCAGCCGGAGTGACGAGAATGTGCTCCGCCTCATGATTTCGCATCGCCAGATGGGACCCGCGCACGGTGATCTGGATCGGCTCCCCCAGCGGTGCCCGGCGCACCACCTCGACTTTCGCACCAGGCGTCAGGCCGAGTTCGCGGAGTCGGGTCAGACCAGCGCGCCCGGTGGGCAGGCTGTGGATCACGGCGCTGCTACCGACCGGGAGGAGGGCCAGGGTGGAGGGAAGATGCATGGTTGTGTGCAATTGAGACGCTGTTTCAACGCACGCTTAGCGGCAGCCCTTTCGTTTGGCAAGCGGCGGAGTTTGGCAAATTCAGGGCCGATACTGCCTCCCCTGCCCTATTTGGCTCTTCGCGAAGGCGCGCCAGCGAGTTGGCAAACTCGTTTTACGCCAGCCATTCGTCCCGATGCTCGGCCACGAAGGCGTCGTCGTTCAGGTGCGGATAGGCCGCATAGACGCGGTCGATCTCGGCCAACTGCCCCGCGCTGAGAGCCTCGTGTTCGTCCAGGCACCACAGCCCCTCCAGCAGACCCTGCCGCCGCAAAACCTCGTGCAGTCCGGCAATGCAGCCCGCAAAGCCATTCGCCGCATCAAAGAAGGCCGCGTTGCTGTCCGTGACCTCAATCGCCAGCCGCAGCATCTCGGCCGGAATTAGCTGCCCGCTCTGGCTGAGCTTTCGGCATTGCTCATGCAACTCCACTGCCCGCCGGGTCCAGACCGACCAGTGCCCCAACAGCCCACCGACGATCCTTTTCTCCTGGCCGCCAAACCGATGCGGCGTCAGCAGGTCGAGCACGATGTTGTCGTCGTTGCCCGTGTAGAGCGCGATGTCCTCCCGCCCGGCCTCGGCCACCGCGCGGATGACATCCAGCGTCTGGTAGCGATTGAAGGGAGCCATCTTGATCGCCACCACGTTTGGGATTTCGGCAAAACGTCGCCAGAACGAGAAAGGCAGCATACGTCCACCGACCACTCGTTGCAGATAAAACCCGACCACCGGAATCACCTCCGCCACCGCACGAGCATGATGGATCAGCTCATCTTCCGTCGCCTCTCGCAGCGCGCCGAGACTCAGCAGCCCAGCATCATACCCGAGCGACCTGAGCAGCTCCGCCTCGGCCACCGCCTGCCCTGTTTGACCACAAATGCCACCCACTCGCAGATGCCGCCGCCCATGCCGGATATCCGCTGCGCAAAGCTCCTCCGCCGCGAGTTCGAGCACTGGCCGGAAGAGCCCATGCCTTGGCTCACGGATGGCAAACTGCGTCGTATGCACGCCCACCGCCACCCCGCCGGAACCCGCCGCCGTGTAGTAGCGAATCAGCGCCCGCTGGCGACGCTCATCCAGCCGACGCGACGAAGTCAAAGCCAGAGGGCAGGCCGGGATCACCTGCCCGGAAAGGAACGCAGAACGAAGGTCAAACATAGCCTCATCGTGACGAGAAAAACCTGCCACGCCAAGCTGTAGAACGGGTTTTAAGCCACCACCTCGATCCGGCTTGTGCCCCCTGCCCCGCGGATCACCCGCACCTGCGTGGTCAGCCTCTCCTTGAGCAAATCCACATGCGAGATGAGCCCGATGGTCTTCCCACTGGCTCGAAGATTCTCCAGCGCACTCAGCGCGACCTCCATCGTCTCCGTATCGAGAGAGCCAAAGCCTTCATCAATGAATAGTGAGTCGATGGGATGATGCCGACTAGCCAATTCACTCAAGCCAAGCGCCAGCGCGAGACTCGCAAGGAAGCTCTCGCCACCAGACAGGCTTTCCATGGGCCGATCCACGTTTGCTTGATACAAATCGACGATGCGAAGATCGAGCTCATCCCCTTCTGCGGCCATGAGGCGGTAACGTTCCGCCAGCAGTGTGAGGTGATGATTTGCCAGACCAATGAGCTGCCGCAAGGTGAGTGACTGGGCATACTTGGCAAACTTGTGGCCTTCCTTCGAGCCGATGAGCGCGTTGAGCTGTCCCCAGCGCAGAGCCTCCGCCTCCGCCGCCTGCAATTCCGCTCCACCAGCCTCGCGACGCTTCTTCGCGTCGTCGTCGTTTTTGAGCTGCTGCTCCAGCGAGCCGAGTTCAGTGCGCTTCGTCGCAAACGCCTCGCCGAGCTACTTCGTGCGCGCTTCCAACTCGCTCAAAGCTGCCGCCGTCAGCACGCTCTGCCCTTCGAAAGGTATCCGCCGCGTCTCAAGCTGCTCCAGCTTCGCCAACGTGGCCGCGAGCTGTGTTTGCAACGCGTTCAACTTTGTCTCCGCCTCACGCAGAGCCTTCTCCGCGGATGAAACGCGGCCTTCATGCTCCTGCCGATCCTCCGACAGCGTCTTGCCGCCCAGTAGTGCGTTCAACTGCGCCTTCAACGCATCTGCCTTCGTTCGCAGTGACACGCCTTCGGCTTTCAATTCATCGAGACGCTTCGTTTTTGCCACCTCATCCGCATTGGCGAGCTGAACATCGCCTTCGAGCTTCTGCCGATCGCTGCGCTGCTGCGCTGCTTCCTGCTGCGTCTTCGTGAAGGTGGTCAAGCGCTTCTCCAGCGCATCGAGTTCACGTTCGGCATGGAGTGGCGACGATTCGTCGTCCAACCCCTCTTCGGAAAAGCGACAACTCGTCGCTACTCCAGACACTCGTTTCGCCCGCTCCTCGGCCTCCAACGCCCCGACATCCGGCACCTCAATCTCTCCCAGCGCCTTCCGCACCTCCTCCGCTCGCTTCTTCTCCGAGCTGAGCTCCGTCTCCATCTTCGCCAAATCACGCTCCAGCACCGTCAACGCCCGCTGCGCCTGCTCATGCTGCTTCACCAAGCCCACGAGCAGCTTCCGCGCTGCTTGCAGTTGCGATTCAAAGCTCGTCTTGGCAATCGCAAAGGGATGTTCCGTGGCACCACACAGCGGACAAGGCTCTCCGTCCTTCAAATCATGCCGGTGTTCGTCGAAACCGGCCATCAACTCGGAATTCCGCACGATCTCGCGCTGCACCTCGATCTTCTCCGCCAGCCGCTTTTGCTCGTCACGATCCTTCTCCGCCTTCGCGAGACCTTCAGCCGCCTTTGTCGTAAAAACGGCCGTTTGAGCTTCCGAGTCGCTGAGTCGCTTTTTCAGTGTTTCGGCCTCGGCATGGCGTTTGCGGCCCTCCGCCAGCTTTTCATGCGCCGCACGCCACTCACGCACGGCGACGCGCAGTTTCGGCAATTGCTCACCCAGCTCGGCATCGGCGGCGTGCTGCTTCAACCACGCTTCCAGCGCCTGCGCAGCCTCTTGATGGGCCGCCAGCGCCTTCTCCGCCGCTTCACGCTTCGTAGCGGCTTCCTTCTGCTCCTTCGCCCAAGTTTGATAGGTGGCGCGACTCTCCGCGAGCTGCTTTTCGAACTGCTCGCTCTGGGCCGCGAGCCCCGCCGCCTGCTCCCACACCGGCTCACGCTTCGTGCGCAGTGTCTTCGCCTCTTCCGCGATGACTCTCGCCCTCGAAACCTCCGCCACCGCCGTGGATTGCCCGCTTTGGAGCTGCTTCACGCCTTCACTGAGCTTCGTGATCTCCGCGACAATGGTCGCGTGCTCGCGTTGCGCGTGAAGTTGCTGCGCCGCGTCCTGGCTTTCCCGCTGCAACCGCGTGGCGCTCGTCTGCGCCTCGGCAAACGAGGTCTCCAGCCGCTGCCGCGCCTCGTCATCGAGCACTGTGACGGCACCG
>CAYMHJ010000214.1:0-11356 GCA_964390165.1 uncultured Prosthecobacter sp.
GGTCATACACGGCGGCGAGGCGCGGCAGCAGGCTGTAGCGGTTGCGGTAGGTGATCGTGCTGTCCCCGACTTCGAGGATGGCCTCCAGCAGGCTCGGATTCTCCGCATCCGTACTGCGCAGGCCGGCCAGCAGCAGCTCGCAGATATACACGGTCCGCTCGATCCGGTGCCCGATGTCGAGGAACATCCAGCCCTGCGCGCGGGTCATGTTTTCCTTTGCCAGACCGTGGAAGGAGGCGAGCTCGAGGATGATGCGGGTCAGCACGTTCAGAGCATCCGACATCGGGGTGACGCTTGGCGTATTATCAAATGTGTCGAGCGCATCGCTGAGCTGGCTGATGACACGCCAGGTATCCACGGAGATGCGATCCCTCAGCAGCACGCCGATTCGCTGAATGTGCTCCACGCTGGAGCGGATGCTCGCAGGATGCGCCGGATCGAAAACAGCCTGGAGCAGACGCGCCTCGATCTGCTCCTGATGTGCGGCGAGCAGCGAGGCTTCCGGCACTTGTTCGATCACGCCGAGGCTCTTCAGCGCCTCCAGCAGCGGCAGCAGGAGAGGTGTCTCACTCATGCCGCTCTCCGGAGAGCAGCGCAGCAGCGTGGAGCGCAGCAGCCGTGCGGAGGACTCGGCGCGCTCGGCGTACCGGCCTAGCCAGTAAAGATGGTTCGCCACGCGGCTGCCCAGATTATGCCCCACGCGGCGCAGTTCCACTGGCGTGCGGGTGGTGGACAGCAGGGTGATGTTTTCCACCGGTCCTTCACTGATGACCCAGGTGTCCTTGCTGCTGCCGCCCTTCTGCATCGAGACAAGCGGGGAGTCCAGGGAGGCGGCCACCCGCGTGAGCGCTCCAGGCATGACCATGTAGCCATCGGGTGTCGCGACGAGATAGGCGCGCACGCTCACGGGCTTGTGAACCAGGCGTCCATCGTCCCAGGTCGGGGCCGTGGAAAAGGAGATCTGCTCCTGCGCCGCCCAGCGGTCGGGTGCGAAACGCATCCTCTCCAGCAGCTTGGTGCGTTCAGCGGCGGAGAGACGTGAACCAAAGTGGACCTCGCGTCCGCGCACCCGGAAGGCGCTCTTGATGACGAGTCGTTCAATGTTTTTTTCGACTTCACCTCTCGGGCGCTCCTGACCGCACCACCAGGTGGCGACGGAGGGCATGAGCAGGTTTTCCCCGAGAAGCTTCCGACTCAGGATGGGCAGGAAGGCCATGAGGGCGGGAGCCTCGACGAGGCCGGAACCCAGCGCATTGGCCAGCGCCACATTGCCCGCGCGCACGGCACGCACGAGACCGGGCACACCGAGCATGGAATCATTGCGTAACTCCAGCGGATCGCAGAAATCATCATCCACTCGGCGCAGAATCACATCCACAGATTCCAGGCCGCTGAGCGTCTTCAAATAGACGCGGTCATCGCGCACCGTGAGATCCTCGCCCTCCACCAGCGTGTAGCCGAGGTAGCGTGCCAGATACGCCTGCTCAAAGTAAGTTTCATTGTAGGGTCCGGGCGTCAGCAGCACGACGCGCGGCTCTGCCACGGGCCGCAGCGCCAGTCCGGCGAGCGACTGCTGCATCTGGCGGAAGAATCCGGCCAGACGCCGCACCCGGGCATCACGGAAGACTTCCGGCAGCAGGCGGGAGGTAATAAGCCGGTTCTCCAGCGCATACCCTGCTCCTGTGGGAATCTGTGTGCGGTCGGCGATGACCCACCACCGTCCATCGGGTGAGCGGGCGATGTCGGCACCATAGACTTGCAGCGGCTTTTCATTCGCCACCTTGATGCCATGGCAGGGCCGCAGATAAGCAGGCTGCGCGAGCACGAGCGCGGCAGGCATGTCACCTTTGCGGATGAGTTCCTGAGAGCCGTAGCTATCGACGAGGATCTTGTTCAGCAGTGTGGCGCGCTGGATCAGTGCCTTTTCGATGCCCTCCCACTCTCGCGGAGAGATGACAAATGGCACCGGGTCCATGTGCCAGGGCGTGTCCAGCCCCTGCTCACCTCCATAGACATTGAAAGTCACTCCACGCTCCGCCAGAAGGCGGCGGGAAGTGTCAGAAAGTCGCTTCACCCCCGCAGAGTCCCGCCGCTGGAGGTCAGTGACGACCTGCTCATAGTGCGCTCGAACCTTCCCCGCATCTTCGCGGAGCTCATCGTAATGACCTGAGGCGGGAGGGATGTCCACACGCGGAACCAGAGCCCTCGGAGAGGATGACGAGATCGGGGACGTGGAGCTTTGCGTTTGAAAGATCAATTCGAGGTTGGGAATTGGGGTCGGTTGAAACGCAGACAGTAGGGACTCGTCTGCGTCAGCGCATCCATTTTTATGCATTGCACGCAAGGTTTATGCCAGTTCCCAGGTGGATCCACCCCGCCGCTCCCACGTTCTTCACACCTTCTTAACGCCCTGCCTTCCACTCTTCACTGGCACCCGCCGCTCCCTCGCTGAGCCTGCGGGCGTCATGAAAGATCAAGATTGCCACGGCCTCCACAAGCTCTCCAACACCACTCTCGTCATGGCCGCGCTCGGCGTGGTCTTTGGGGACATCGGCACCTCGCCAATCTACACGCTGAAGGAATGCTTCAGCCCGCACAGCCCTCATCACGTCGCCACCACGCACGAGAATCTGCTCGGCGTCGTTTCACTGGTGCTCTGGGCGCTCATTCTGCTCATCTGTGTGAAGTATCTCGTCTTCATCCTGCGGGCGGATAACAAAGGCGAGGGCGGAGTACTCTCGTTGATGGCTCTGGCCTCGCACAGCATGGAGGAAGCGATGAAGCGCCGTGCCGTGATCGTATTGCTCGGGCTTTTCGGTGCTGCGCTGCTTTTTGGTGATGGCATCATCACACCAGCGATCTCGGTTTTGAGTGCTGTGGAAGGTCTCAAGGATGGCGGATTGCTCGGCGCAGCCCCTTTGGAAGCTTTGGAGTCCGAGGCGTGGAATCACCACATGCAGTGGCTCATCATGGGCATCACCAGCGTGATCCTCATCGTGCTGTTTTCGGTGCAGTTTCTCGGCACGGCCAAAGTGGGCCGCTTTTTTGGCCCGATCACGGGTTTGTGGTTCGTCAGCCTCGCGGTGCTCGGTGTGTCGCAGCTCGTGCGCGGGCCGGAAATCCTCGCCGCGTTAAATCCCTGGCATGGCTGGCACTTTTTGACCACCAGCGGCCACGCGGGCTTCGTCATCCTCGGCAGCGTTTTCCTCGCCGTGACCGGTGGCGAGGCCTTGTATGCAGACATGGGCCACTTCGGTGCCTCGCCGATCCGTCGCGGCTGGTTCTCGCTCGTGTTTCCGGCCCTCGCGCTCAATTACCTCGGCCAGGGCGCTCTTTTAATGAAGCAGCCCGAGCTCGCTCACGCGCCGTTTTTCCAAATGGCACCCGGTTGGGCCACGCTGCCGCTGGTTCTGCTCGCCACCGCCGCCACGGTCATCGCCTCGCAGGCGCTCATCACCGGCACCTACTCGCTCACGCTCAGCGCCGTGCAGCTTGGCTATCTGCCGCGTTTGAGCATCCGTCATACCTCCGAGCACGCTCGCGGCCAGATCTACATCCCGCTGGTGAACTGGCTCCTCATGCTCGCCTGCCTCGCGCTAGTCGTCGCCTTCCGCACGTCGTCGAATCTTGCTGCTGCGTATGGCGTGGCAGTGACGATGACCATGCTCATCACCACCATACTTTTCTACTTTGTCGCACGTCATCTGTGGAAGTGGAGCGTGCTCAAAATACTGCCGCTATGCCTCGTGTTCGGCTTGATCGAGCTCGCCTTCCTCAGCGCGAATCTCGTGAAGTTCTTCGACGGTGGCTGGTTCCCGCTCGCCGTTGGCGCAGGCATTTTCGTCGTCATGACCACCTGGGCCACGGGTCGCAAGCTCGTGCGTGCCTCGATGGAACGCAGCGCCATCTCGCAGGAGATGCTCATCGAAAGCCTAGCCAGTGGAAAGGTCGTCAAAGTGCCAGGCACCGCCATTTTCATGACCAGCACCAGCGGACGCACACCCGTGGCCCTGCTGCACAGTTTGAAGCACTACCAGGCCATCCATCAACGCGTCATCTTCATGACGCTGACCACCGAAGACGAACCCTGGGTGCCACCAAGCCGTCGTGTCGAAGTCGAGAAGCTCAGCGACAACTTCTGGCGCGTCACCGGTCGCTTCGGCTTCATGCAAAAGCCCAACGTCCCACGACTCCTGCGTCAGTGCGCCGCGCACGACCTCGATGTTGATCCCGACAAGGCCACCTTCTTCCTCGGTCGCGAAATCATTATCCCCAGCGAAGCCCCCGGCATGGCCAAATGGCGCGAGCACCTCTTCTCCCTCGCCAGCAAACTCGCCCAGCAGCCTGCGACGTATTTCCAGATCCCCGTCGGCCGCGTGATTGAGCTGGGACAGCAGGTGGAGATCTAACGTAGAACAGGTTTTCCAACCAGTTCTCCAAGAGGCTCAGCCACCTCCTCTGTATTCCGAATACGGGCCATGAAAAGCGATCCGCCGCAAACGAGTTGGAAAACTCGTTTTACGTTTTCACACCTTCTTAACGCCCCCGCGCCGCCTGTTTACTGGCGGCGATGCATTTCATGCACAGGATGTCGGCATGAGCGATACTTCTTCATCTCCTAAACCCCGCCAGCCCGTTCCGGCGGCGGTGGTGGGACAGTTTAGCTGGGGACTGACGATCCTCTTTGTCCTGGCCTCGACGTGCTGGGTGCTGCTGCCTTACACTGGCTATCTTTTCTCAGCGCTGGTATTTTTGATGGCCATCGTGCTCGCGGGCACGCGGTGGAATCGCGGACCGGTTTTGGCGATGGCCGTTGTGAGTGCGCTGGTGTGGAATTTCATTTTCATCCCACCGCAGTTCACGCTGCACATCGACAAGCCCCAGGATGTGGTGATGTTCGCGCTGTTCTTCATCGTCGCACTCAGCATGGGGCATCTGATCACGCGGCTGCGCGCTCGTGAGGAGGCCCTGGAGCGGCATCATCGCGAACGTGAGCAACTCCTCGCCGCGAAGCACCGCGCCGAGCTGCTCGCCGAGTCGGAGCGCCTGCATCGCACACTGCTCGACAGCATCTCGCACGAATTGAAGACACCCATCGCCATCATCCGCACCGCTTTGGATGGCCTTGGCAAGGGCAATCCCTTCGCTGCCGAGATCGAGAAGGCCAACCGCCGCCTCCAGCGCATCGTGGAGAACTTCCTGGAGATGACGCGTGTCGAGTCCGAGGCTCTCAAACCCCACCTCGAGTGGTGCGAGATCGGCGACGTGCTCCACACCGCCACCGCGCCGCTCCAGCAAGAGCTCGCCACGCATCCTCTGCGCATCACCGGCACGGACGATCTGCCTTTGCTCATGCTCGACAGCCGCCTGCTCGCACAGGCACTTGGCAACGTGCTGCACAACGCCACGCTCTACGCCCCTGCTGGCAAGGAGATCGAAATCCACGCGGCTCTGACCCACGGCACACTCGAGCTCCGCGTGCGCGATCACGGGCCTGGTTTGGCGCTCGGCATTGAAGATCATTTGTTCGACAAATTTTACCGCGCTCCCGACTCACCCGCCGGCGGCACCGGCCTCGGTCTCGCTATCTCGCGCGGCTTGATGCGGGCGATGAAAGGTGACATCGAAGCACACAATCACCCTGAAGGCGGCGCAGAGTTCGTGCTCAACCTGCCGATAAAACACGCCAAGCCTGAGCCATGAGCAAAGCCCTCATCATCGACGACGAACAGCAGATGCGCCGCCTGCTGCGCATGGTGCTGGAATCACGCGGCTACGAGGTCTGCGAAGCCGCCGATGGCCAGCTCGGACTGCAAGAGGCCGCCTTTCATCGTCCTGATGTCGTGTTGCTCGATCTGGGCCTGCCCGGTCTCGGCGGCATCGAGGTGTTGAAACGTCTGCGCGAGTGGACCGACGTGCCCGTGCTCATTTTGAGTGTGCGCGATCAGGAAATGGTGAAGGTCGAGGCTCTCGAACTCGGAGCCGACGACTACGTCACCAAACCCTTCGGCACCGCCGAGCTGCTCGCGCGGCTGGATGTCATCCAACGCCGTCGTTTCACCCGACAGAGTCCTGAAATCATCGCCGGAGCCTTGAAGCTAGACCTTCTGCATCACGAAGCCACGCTTGATGGCGCGTCGGTCAAACTCACGCCCACCGAGTTTGCGTTGTTAAAAGTGCTCGCCGAGCACGCTGGCCGCATCGTGACCCAGAACCAAATTGTGAAACAAGTCTGGGCCGGACAACAAAGCGATCAAAGCGAAGGCCTGCGCGTCCACATCAATCATCTCCGCAAAAAACTCGGCGACTCCGGTCCCCGCATCGTGAACGAGCCGGGGATCGGATATCGACTGGAGTCAGAGTGACGAGTTTTAACCGAGGCGCAGATCGAGCGTGAAGGGGAACTCGGGATTCGGCACGGCGGGAGCCACTTTCATTTTTCCCGGAGTGTGGCCATGGCGGAAGAAGCGGGCGAGACGGCGGCTTTCGGCTTCATAGGAGTTCACCGGGAAGGTGTCATAGCTGCGACCACCGGGATGCACGACGTGATAGGTGCAGCCGCCGAGGGAGCGCTGATTCCAGAGATCGACGAGATCAATGGTCAGCGGCGAATGCACGCCGATGGTCGGATGCAGACAGTTCCCTGGCTGCCACGCACGGTAGCGGACACCCGCAACGTATTCACCATTCGTGCCCGTGGGGTGCAATGGAACCGTTTTGCCATTGCAGGTGATGGCGTAGCGACCTTCGACAAGGCCTTGAGCCTTGATCTGGATGCGCTCCAGGGATGAATCGACGTAGCGCACGGCCCCGCCGGCACTGCCTTCTTCACCAAGAACATGCCAGGGCTCAAGTGCCTGGCGGATCTCGACGTGGACATTGCGTCCGGTCCAGTCGCCACTGATCGGGAAACGGAACTCATGGTGCGGGGCGAACCATTCAGTCTTCAATTCATAACCGGCAAGCTTCGTGTCATAGCACACATCTTCGAGGTCACTCCAGACGAAGTGCGGTAGCATCCAGCGGTCGTGGATGTCCGTGCCCCAGCGGACGAGCGGCGCCTCATACGGTTCTTTCCAAAAGCGAGCAATGAGGGTGCGCAGCATCAGCGCCTGGGCGAGGCTCATGTGTGGGTGCGGCGGCATTTCAAAGGCGCGCATCTCGACGAGCCCTAGGCGTCCGGTGGAGCTGTCGGGCGAGTAAAGTTTATCGATGCAGAACTCGGAGCGATGCGTGTTGCCCGTGGAGTCGATGAGCAGATTTCGATAAAGGCGGTCCACCAGCCAGGGCGGCACATGACCACTTTCTGAAGCGGCTTTGAAGGCCACTTCGAGTTCGTAGAGGGAGTCGTTGCGTGCTTCGTCGATACGCGGACTCTGACTCGTGGGACCGATGAAAAGGCCGCTGAAGAGGAAGGAGAGCGCGGGGTGGTTTTGCCAGTAGCTGACGAGGCTGCGCAGCAGGTCCGGGCGACGCAGGAAAGGGCTGTCCTTCGGCGTTTCCGCGCCGATGACGATGTGATTGCCCCCGCCGGTGCCGGTGTGGCGGCCATCGACCATGAACTTCTCCGTGCCGAGGCGCGTGAGCCGCGCTTCTTCGTAGAGTGTCTCGGTGATGTTCACCATCTCGTCCCAGCTCTTCGCGGGCTGCACATTCACTTCGATCACACCTGGGTCAGGCGTAACCTTCAGTGTGTGGACACGCGGATCATATGGCGGAGCGTAGCCTTCGATCACGATGGGCTGATCCAGCGCGAGCGCCACATCCTCCACGGCACCGAGGCAGCTCAGATATTCTTCCAGCGTCTGCGTGGGTGGCATGAAGATGAAGAGCTTGCCGTCACGTGGCTCCACACACAGGGCCGTGCGCACGATCTTGTCGGCGGACTGGCCGAGAACTGGCGGCTGATAAGCAGGATCAAGCAGATCCTTTGCACCCTCCTCTGACATCGATTCCTCCAGGCCAAGCGGGCCACGGCGCTGGGCGATTCTTTTCCAAAATGAGGCCGGGATGCCAGCGATGCCGCGCACGAACTTCTGCCGCGAGGGCAGGGGATCGCGCTCCTGCATCGGGTCCTGCTCATGCAGGTAGGGGTAGTCAGTGGTCTTCACCCATGGCTGGGAATCGAGTGGCAGACGCAGACCGATGGGCGAATCTCCGGGCAACAAATAACAGTGCTCCGTGCGCAGGAACCACGGTCCGGTTTCCCAGCCATTGGGCACAGACTTCAGTGGCAGCACATGGCCGATAATCTTGTCTAGCCCCTGCTCGAAGATTTTCGCCAGACGCTCGCGCTCCTCCTTCTCTTTGAGGTTCGACTTCAGAGGATCGACATTCACCGGCAGCTTCCGCTCCCGCCAGATATGGTAAAACGCATCTTCATAGGCAGGCATGATCCACTTACCTCCGCAGCCTAGACGCTCGGCGAGGGCGTGAATGAAGCGCGCGGAGTGAACTTCCGTCACGCCATAGTCCTTCTTCATGTCGGCGAAGAGATGCGGATGCTCCCAGAGCGGCTGACCATCTTTGCGCCAATGGCAGCCATAGGACCAGCGCGGCAGCGGCTCACCGGGATACCATTTGCCCTGGCCATAGTGGAGGAAGGCACCCGTGCTGAAGCGATCTTTGAGCCGCTTCAGGAGTTCATCGGAGAGCTTCGCCTTGTTTGGCCCCACGGCCGTTGTGTTCCACTCGGCTCCATCCACGTCATCAATGGAAACAAAGGTCGGCTCCCCACCCATCGTGAGGCGCACGTCATTGGCGACGAGTTCCTTGTCCAAAGCATGACCCAGCGCGGCGATCTCCGCCCATTGTTCCTCGCTGTAGGGCTTCGTCACCCGCGGAGATTCATAAATGCGGTCCACGCGCATCTCGAACTCGAACTCCGTTTTGCATGGCTCCACCACGCCGCTGATCGGCGCGGCGCTCTGCGGCTCCGGTGAGGCAGCGAGTGGAATGTGCCCTTCTCCGGCAAGCAGGCCTGAGGTCGGATCAAGCCCCACCCAGCCAGCGCCTGGCAGATAAACTTCGCACCACGCATGCAGATCCGTGAAGTCCACCTCAGTGCCGCTCGGCCCATCAAGCGACTTCACATCGGATTTGAGCTGGATGAGGTAGCCGCTGACAAAGCGGGCCGCGATGCCCAGGCGGCGCATGACCTGCACCATCAGCCAGGCAGAGTCACGACAGGAGCCGCTGAGCAGATCCAGGGTCTTTTCCGGTGTCTGCACACCCGGCTCCATGCGGATCGTGTAGCGGATGTCTTTCCACAGGCGCTGATTCACCGCCACCAGCAGGTCAATCGTGCGCAGGCGCTTGTCCGCATCCTTTTTGAGCTGACCCACCTCGGGCAAAACGCCGTGGGCATGGATGTCCGTGGCCGTCTCAGAGTGAGTGCCCGGCACATGGGGCAGGCCACCATTGCCAAGGATTTCGTGTCGCAGATCTGCCAGATAAGCCTGGAATAGCGGCGTAAAGGGCTGGCATTTCAAAAACGGAGCCAGTTCCTGGTCCGATGCGGCGTCATATTTAAAGGGGTAGTGCTCGCCCTCCGGCTCCAGGAAGAAATCGAAAGGATTAAAGACCGCCATCTCCGCCACCACCTCGACCTCGATGCTGAATTCCTTCGTCTTCTCCGGGAAGACGAGGCGCGCGAGGTAGTTCGACTGCGGGTCCTGCTGCCAGTTCAGGAAATGCTGTTCCGGTGTGACTTTCAGCGTGTAACCCAGAATGCGCGTCCGCGCATGGGGTGCCGGCCGCAGGCGCACCACCTGGGGACCGAGTGTGACCGGGCGTTCATAGCGATAGCTGGTGCGGTGATGAAGGGCGACGTGGATGGACATGCGAGGGGTTGGTGGGGGCCGAGAACGGAGCCTATGCCCTGTTTAAGCAGTTTCGCTGCCAATCTTGTTTTTCGGCTCGGAAAAACGGTTCTACCACCTTGCCTCCCCTCGATTTCGCGAGAGTATGCGCCCGCTTTTCCCCTTCCCAACCATGCCCAAGAAATCCGCCGCCAAAGCCTCCCCCACCGAGCCCGCAGTATCGACGATCCGCCCGATCAAAAAGCTCATGGTCGCGAACCGCTCTGAAATCGCCATCCGCGTCATGCGGGCGGCCACGGAACTCGGGCTGAAAACGGTGGGCATCTACGCGCAGGAAGACCGCTTCTGCCCGCATCGCTTCAAGGCGGATGAAGCCTACGAGCTGAACAAGGACAAAGGCCCGCTCGGTGCCTATCTCGACATCGAAGGCATCGTCACCATCGCCAAAGAGAAGGGCGTGGATGCCATCCATCCCGGCTACGGCTTCCTCAGCGAGAACCCGCAGTTCGCCCAGGCCTGTGCGGATGCTGGCATCATCTTCATCGGACCCGAGGCCAAGATCCTCGACATGATGGGCGACAAGACCGCTGCGCGAAACATCGCCCGCAAGCTCAAGGTCTCCATCCTCGAAGGCACGGACGAACCGGTCAGTGATCGCAAAGAAGCCATCGCGGCGGCGAAGAAGATCGGCTTCCCACTCATCATCAAGGCTGCCTTCGGTGGCGGCGGACGTGGGATGCGTGTCGTGCGTGAGGCGAAGGATCTGGAAAAGCTGCTCGACGAAGCCCAAACGGAGGCTCTGCGCTCCTTCGGCAATGGCGCGGTGTTCCTGGAGAAGTTCGTCGGCAAGGCAAAGCACATCGAAGTGCAGATCATCGCCGATAAACATGGCAACGTGCTGCACCTGCATGAGCGCGACTGCTCCGTGCAGCGCCGTCATCAAAAGGTCATCGAGCAGGCACCGAGCTATGGCGTGAAACAAAGCGTCATCGACGGCCTCTGTGATGCCGCCGTGAAGCTCGCGAAAGAGGTGAACTACACCCACGCGGGCACCGTCGAGTTCCTCGTCGATCACGAGACGGGCGAGTGGTACTTCATCGAGATGAATCCGCGCATCCAGGTGGAGCACACCGTCACCGAGGAGATCACCGGCATCGACATCGTGCGCAGCCAGATCCTCATCGCGCAGGGTTACCAAATTCATGAAGAGCCGCTCGCGCTTCCTGTGCAGGAAAAGATCGAAAAGAGTGGCTTCGCCATCCAGTGCCGCATCACCACGGAAGATCCTGAGAACAGCTTCACGCCAGACTTTGGCAAGATCCTTACTTATCGCAGCCCTGGCGGATTCGGTGTGCGGCTCGATGGTGCCATGGGTGCCTCGAACTCCGTCATCACGCCTTATTATGACTCCATGCTCGTGAAGATGACCGTCTTTGCCCGCACCTATCAGCAGGCGCTTGACCGCATGGATCGCGGCCTGCGCGAGTTCCGCATCCGCGGCGTGAAGACGAACATCCCGTTCCTCATGAACGTGG
>CAYMHJ010000215.1:0-11167 GCA_964390165.1 uncultured Prosthecobacter sp.
CTGAGGCCGAGCCCGGTGCCCCAGGCCCAAGGCTGGCAATACCAAGGCAGATGCATGCGAGCTGGTGCCTCGGTGTGCCAATACTTCCACGCGCCGACAGCGCTGATGCCGAGCAGCGGACTGATCGCCACGCCGGTCACTTCGGTGATGCCTTCGGCCAAGCTCACGCCGGGGATGATTGCACCACTGGTCGTGGTCCCCAGCGCATGGCTGGCGATTGCAGCGACTTTTTCCTCCAGCCCGGAGGCCAGCCGATCTGTCTCCGAGGCTTGTTCAGCAGCGCTGACAGTGAGCGAGAGACTGACAAAGATCAGGATGCTTAGATGACGCTTCATGGTGGTGAATGATACAACCCGCATGGGACTGGGGCGGTGCCGAAAATGTACAAAGATTCGCCTTTGCCAGCTACAATTCCGAACTGTGGTTATAACAGAGAACAAATCGAAGTCACTGATTGCGAGGAATTTTGATTGAAACAGCCCCTGCAAAGCGGCTAATTTTAAACAGCTACAAAATCCACGGGTAATCGGGCTTGGAAAGGGAACTAACGTGTCGTTTTCTCAGTTCTGATTGCCCTGCTTGAACTCATTTTTCTAAATTGGGAACAATTCTTGCGATTTTTCTCAATTGCTATAAAACACCCCGACAACTGAAAATCCCGGATGAAGGTCAATAACACAATCGTCATTTCCATCGGCCAAGCAGGCAATCAAATCGCAGCTTCGTTCTGGAAAACCATCTGCCAGGAGCACGGCATCGATCCCATGAGTGGTTCAGTCACCGCGCAGGGAACACCCCCACGGGGCAATTGGAGTTCATTTTTCTCCCAACTCGGTGAGTCTGGTTCCAGCTACGTGCCACGTGCGATCATGGTCGATCTGGAGCCAAGCGTGATCGATAACATCAAAGCCACGACGGGATCGCTTTTCAACCCAGCGAACCTGATCAGCCGCACCGAAGGTGCTGGTGGCAACTTCGCCGTCGGCTACTCCGGCGCTGGGCGCGAAGTGCTGCCGGAGGTAATGAACCGGGTAAATTATGAGATCGATAAGTGCGACAACGTGGGTGGCATCATAGTCATTCACGCGACAGGCGGCGGCACAGGTTCTGGCTTCGGCGCATTGCTCATCGAGTCCATCAAGGAAAAGTATCCCGAAGCTCCGGTGCTGAGTTGCGCCGTGCTGCCCTCTCCCCAGGTCTCCAGCGTCGTCACGGAGCCCTACAACACGGTCTTCTCGCTCAACAGCCTGCGCCGCACAGCCGATGCCTGCCTGATTTTCGACAATGAAGCTCTTTTCGAGCTGGCTCACCGGAAGTGGAACATTGAAAGCCCGACTGTGGATGATCTGAATCTGCTCATTACTGAAGCACTCGCGGGAATCACTGCCTCCATGCGTTTCAGCGGTTTCCTCACGGTGGAAATCAGCCTGCGAGAGCTGCTCACCAACCTCGTCCCACAGCCTTCGCTGCACTTCTTGATGTGCGCCTTTGCGCCACTTACTCCGCCGGATCGTAGCAAGTTTGAGGAAATGAGCATTGAGGACATGATCAAGTCCCTCTTCGACAATGGCTCCGTCTTTGCCGCCTGCTCGCCGATGGAAGGTCGCTTCCTCTCCACCGCCGTGCTTTACCGCGGCATCATGCAGGACAAGCCCCTAGCCGATGCCTCCCTTGCGGCGATGCGCGAGAAGCTCCCGCTCACCTACTGGATTCCCACCGCTTTCAAGATCGGCTATGTCGAGCAGCCGGGTATCTCGCATCGCAAGAGCATGGTACTCCTGGCCAACAACACCGAGATCGCCCGTGTGCTGGACCGGATCTGCCACAACTTCGACAAGCTCTGGCAGCGCAAAGCCTTCGCCAAATGGTATCTCAATGAAGGCATGAACGAGGAGCAGATCATTGCTCTTCGTGCCTCCGCCCAGGAACTCATCCAGAGCTACCAGGTGGCCGAAGAGAGCGGTGCCAAAGCCAAGACTCAGGACGAAGGAACCATGACCACCCGCAGCTCTGCTGTCGGTGAAGATCCACGCAGAACATCGTCTGTCAGCCTTCGCGATCTTGTGGACCGCCGCTGATCCATCCAGACTTTCTTTTTTTAAACCTAACTTCAAGCAAATACCCCGGAGGAGAACCTGTGAGAGAGATTCTGAGCATTCATGTCGGCCAGTGTGGCAACCAAATCGCAGATCGCTTCTGGCGTCTGATTTTGCGTGAGCATGGCCTCAGCGATCAAGGCACGCCCAAAGACGGCTCTTCTGCCGCGAGCAATGCCAACATGGAAGTCTTCTTCCATAAGATCCGTGATGGCAAATACATCCCCCGCGCAGTGCTCGTGGATCTCGAGCCAGGAGTCATCGCGCGAATCGAGAGCGGAGACATGTCCCAACTCTTCGATGAAAGCAGCATCGTCCGCAAGATCCCCGGTGCCGCGAACAACTGGGCGCGCGGCTACAATGTTGAAGGAGAGCGGGTCATCGATCAGGTGATGAACGTCATCGACAATGCCGTCGAGAAAACCAAGGGGCTTCAGGGATTCCTGCTCACTCATTCCATCGGTGGCGGTTCCGGCTCCGGCCTTGGCTCGCTCATTCTTGAGCGTCTGCGCCAAGCCTATCCGAAGAAACGCATCTTCACTTTCTCGGTCGCGCCTTCGCCAGTCATCTCAGATTCCGCGGTTGAACCTTACAACGCCATCTTGACCCTCCAGCGCATCCTGGATCACGCTGATGGTGCTGTCATTCTCGACAACGAAGCCCTCTTCCGCATCGCCAAGGCCAAGCTGCACCGCTCGCCGAACTACATGGACCTCAACCACATCGTCGCGCTCATCATGAGTTCGGTGACAGCGTCCCTGCGTTTCCCTGGCAAGCTGAACACCGACCTCAGCGAGTTCGTCACGAATCTTGTTCCCTTCCCCGGCAATCACTTCTTTACCGCCAGCTTCGCCCCGATGCGCGCTCCAGGTCAGGAAGGCCAGGTCCGCAGCAACTTCCCTGACCTCGCCCGCGAGACTTTCTCCCAGGACAACTTCACCGCCGCCATCGACTGGCAGCAGGGCGTCTATCTCGCCGCCAGCGCTCTCTTCCGTGGTGATGTGAAGCAAAAGGAAGTCGATGAAAACATGGCCTCAATCCGCAAGGGCCTGAACTTCGCCAGCTACATGCCATCCGCCGGCGGTCTGAAGATCGGTGTCGCCGAGACAGCGCCCGAAGGTTTCGCCTCCAGCGGCCTCGCACTTGTCAATCATACCGGCATCGCCGCCGTCTTCGAGCGGCTGGTCACCCAGTTTGACATCATGTTCGACAACCACGCCTACACCCACTGGTATGAAGCCGCCGGTGTCTCGCGTGACATGATGGCCAGCGCACGTGACTCCATCGCCACCCTCGCGAGGTCTTACCGCGACGCCAGCTAGCAGCCAATTCCGTGGACCCCAACCTTGAGCGCCAACTGTTGTCGGCCTCCCGCAGTGTCGAGGAGGTCCGCCGACTTGCGTATCGAGATCCCACCCGCCTTGGACAGCTCGTCGAGCAGATCAGCGTCCTCGCCGATCTCCGGCAGAAGGAAGGTGACTTCCGCAAAGCCGAGTCCCTCTACCGAGAGGCGCTCTTCCGCGCTCAGGAACTGAAGAAGGCTGATCCCGACCTCCTCTGCGGTATCCATTCCCTGCTCGCCCATCTTTACGACCGCTGGGGCCGCATGGACAAGTCCGCCGAGTATTATGAAAAGGCGCTCAGGATCGCCGATGACGCAGGTCTGAAGGACAACGACAAGGTGGCCACCATCAAAAACAACCTCGCCATGATCTTCAAAGGTCTCCGCGACTACAAAAAGGCTGAACAGTATTATCAGGAGGCGCTCGAAACCTTCCGCGCCGCCGACGGAGGTGAAAGCCCGCGCGTGGCCAGCGTGCTGAACAACCTCGGCGTGCTCTACTACACCAACATGGATGTGGAGCGCGCCCAGCAGATGCATGAGCGCGCACTCGGCATCCGCCAGAATCTGGCCCAGGATCAGATGGACCCCGCCGACCTCTCCCAGACCTACATCAATCTGGGTGCCGTCTATAAAGCCACCGGCGACTTCCAAAAAGCCGAAGCCTGTGTGGACCGCGCCAAGCGCATCCGCTCCGGCATGAACGGCTTTCACGCGAATCCCCGCCGCGCCGCCGCACTGTTGATCGACAAGACTTTGTAAAGCTGAGTTTCCACGCAGCACACGTTTTTGTTTGAGTTGGAGGGTGTTTTCAGGCAGCGATGACGACTGTGATTCTCGTTTTAACCGCTGGCTTTGGTGATGGACATAATACGGCCGCTGCCTCTGTGGCCGAGGCTTTGCGCCGATCCCTGCCCGGGGAGCAGGTGCTCGTCTCGGATCTCGTCTCCGAGGTGCAGCCCCGCACGGCGGCTGTTTTGAAAAGCCTGTATCAGGTGGCCATCACGCACCTGCCCTGGGCATGGAGTGCGCTCTACCGGATGTTGGCGAAGTCTGACCTGGACCCGAAGCAGAACGCCTGGATGCGCCCGCTGCTGACGGGATTGCGCAAGCAGATCGAAGATTTGAAGCCACGTGTCATCGTCAGCACCTATCCTCTCTACGCAGGCCTGCTGGCGACCCTGCGACAGCAGATGGAGACGCCGCCTCTGGTGACGGTGATCACAGACTCGACGACTGTGCACCCGATCTGGCTCATGGCACCAAGCGATCTCTATTGTGTGTCCGATGTGGAGACAGATGAGGTCATCCTGAAGATGGGAGTGCCTCCGGCGAAAACCCGCATTACCGGCTTTCCCGTTAGCCTGCAATTTACGGAAACCCTGCCAGAGGAGATGCTGTCCCGCCGCGGACAACGCATCCTTTATCTGCCCTCCACGCCCGCCCGACATGTGGACGCCACGCTGGAGGCGCTCAAGCCCCTAATCCATCAGGGGGTGAATATCACGATCCCAGTGGGGAAGCATCGCTCACGCCTCTATCATGTCCTTCGCCGCTTCAATGACTCCATCCCAGATGGAGCTTTGGACATCATCGGCTGGACCACGCGCATCCCAGAACTGCTGCGCACACATGACGTTGTTATCTGCAAGGCTGGTGGTGCCATCCTGCATGAAGTCATGGCAGCACGCACACCTGCGGTGATCGATTACGTCGTCCCAGGTCAGGAAGAGGGAAATGCTGAATACCTGCTGACTCGGCATTGTGCTCTTCGCTCTCACACCGCTGGAGAAACGGGAGTCCAGGTGGCTGCCGCGTTGGCAAACAACGGTAAACTAGCCCGCCAAATGAGGGAAAACCTGCTGCCCATCAGCGTTCCTGACGCAGCCTTGCGGGTGGCGCAGGAAGTGCAGGAATTGATGCAGCTCCGCTGAAGACCGCCACAGTTACTTTTCCTTCTTCTGAAAGAGCCGTTTGAAGAAATTCGGCTTCGGCTTCTCCTCGACCGGCACTGTGCTTGGCGCTGTCTCCAGACCACCACTGCCCTGCATGGGTGCATTTGGAATCGGCACGGGTGCAAAGCGTGAATCCGTGCTGGTAGCAGGCACTGGCGCTCCCGCCGGTGCGGTTTGTTTTGTGAAGTCGATCGCCGCAGGTCGGATGCTCGGCGCCGCATTCGGATTGAGGTTGATCACCTTGGGCGGGAGTGCCTTGCCATCGGCTGCATATTCATGAATGACCTGCTGGAAGGTTTCTCCGTTGAGGTTCATAAGACGGTCCTCTTTCCGCCTTCCCAGTTCATCGTAATTACACTGAACACGAGCCACGAGATTGCCACGACCATCATAAACATTGCCCTGAATCGGTTCACCTTTCTCGTTCATGAGGAAGACTTTTTTCACCGTGAGGACATTTTCCGCTGTGTAAGTCATCTCCGTCATCTCGCGTGTCTCGGGATTGTTCACCGACTCGGTGCGCGACTTGTCCTTGTGGTAGATCGTGCGCCCGACCACCCGCTGGCCGTTCGGGCTTGCAGTGGAAGTAGCGACAAACAGAAGCCATGAAAGGCCAAGAAAGGCAGCGCGCATTTTCATAGTCGGATGGAAAGTCGCGGCCAGAATAGCGGTTTCCTATCGCCCTACCAACACGTTTTACAGCCATGATCACCGAACTGAACCTGCACCCCACCGAGGCCGAGTGGAACCTCTTCCTCACCGAAGTGGCGAACGACTTCGGCTGCACCACCGGCACGATCCATCGGCTCGATCCTGCGGACAAGCATCTGAAGCTCGTCGCTGCGAAGGCCATCCCACCTCAGCTCATCCCCATCATCCAGTCCATCCCCGTGGGCAAAGGCATCGCCGGGGCCGCTGCTGAGCGTGAGGCACCCGTGGAACTGTGCAATTTGCAAACCGACACCAGCGGTGTGGCCAAACCCGGCGCACGCCAGACCAATGTCCAGGGCAGCCTCGCCGTGCCGATGATGGATGGCTCCCGCCTTTGCGGCACGCTCGGCATCGGCAAAATGGAGCCCTATGAGTTCAGCCCCGAGGAAAAGGAGAAGCTCCTCAGCATCGCCCGCGCCGCAGCAGCCCGGCTTTTGCCCGCAGGCTGATTTGGGCCAGGGATTGTCCATTCCGCTTCCCTCTTAATCACAAACATCGCGCGTTCGTGAAACGAACCTCACGGTGCCCGCCTTCCGCATTACAATGTCGCGCTGCGCTATGGTTTCTGGGCTGGCTTCTTCGGCTTGATGCGGGACCACTCTTTCTTTTGCTTCGGCGTGAGGTCCTGATCGATCTCCATAGAGGTGCGCTCGATGATATCCCAGATGCTGCGCAGGGCCTGGGCTTTGAAGGTCATGAGTTCGGCGATGGCCGCATCGACCCTGGCTTCGAGCTTCGGAAGCTGTTCGGCGGTGAGTTCAAGCTTATTCAGGTGGTTCATGGCCGCCCATTTCATAAAGGCGGGATCCTCCGTCTTCTTTTTCCAGGCCTGATGCGCCAGGATGCCGAAGACGAAACCAATGCCGAGGCAGAAGCCGACGAGCAGGGTCATGAGGCAGCCGACTTTGGAGCGTCGTGAGATCATCATGGCAGCAGGAGTTTGGGGGAAAGGGGCGCATCGACCCACGATGGTGCGAGCGAAACGAAGTCCACCTGCCAGGCGACGAGCGCGGCACTGGCGATGAAGAGAATGGCCGAGGTCAGCACGGCACGCAGCCCGAGAGCGGTGAGCAGATCCAGCCAGGGCTCGGCGGGGGTGTTTTCAAAACGAGCCAGCACGCGCGTGGTGAAGCCGAAGGGCAGCTCGGCGGGCTCGTCCGCGACACGGCGGGCGGCTTGGGCGGCGGTTTGCCAGCGTTGGTCGAAGTCGTTCATGAGTTCATGCATTGAGGTTCATTTCCTGCGCGATGTCCCGCAGCTTTCGCCGCGCACGCATGGCGCGCATTTTGACCATGGGCCGGGTCCAACCGGTGAGCTGGGAGATCTCCTGCGTGCTCTTTTCCTCCAGATCGAGGAGCGTGAGCACGAGCCGGTCGGGTGGTGAAAGCTGGGCGAGCAAGCGGGTGACGATGGCCTTTGCCTCGCGGTCCGGCGTGTGGGGTATGTCGGCCTGACGATGCAGCAGATGATCGAGCCATTCGGTCTCCCCATCGCTCAGATCGGCCATGCGCCACTCGGGCCGGGCTTTCTCCGCGCGCAGGGCATCGAGACAGGTACGGACGGTGAGGCGGCTCACCCAGTGCACGAAGGGCACGCCTGCGCGCGGCTGGTAGCTGTCGAGCTTTTGCAGCAGCTTGAGAAAGACCTCCTGCATCAGATCCTCCTCGCTCTCGCGGCGCGGCAGATGATTCCGCACCCAGCGTCGCACGAGCGGGTGCAGTTGCTCGATGAGCAACTGCGCCGATGACATGTCCCCAGCGCGCACGCGCTGAAGGCAGTCCTGCACATCGAAACTTTCGGGCATCACGATGGGCGGAGTTTATGGGGAGGACAAGACACACTGCCAGCCAAACGCGCGGTAAGTGGCCCTGGTTACATGCTTTCCCGGCAGGCGGCCCCATGAATTGACCTTGCGGGCGGGCGGCCTCTGCGGGACTCTCCGGGCCAACCGCTCACTCCCATGCTCAAAAAGAACTGGTATCTCTTCACCCCGCTGGCCCTCGTCGGACTCCCCGCGCTGATCCTGGCTTACTACATCCTTAGCTTTGGCTATCCTGTGAGCGAGGCCATCGAGGCCACCAGCCACTTCCTGCAATCCAAGACGCGCTATGCCATGAAGTACTCAGACCGCAACTTCGCCCGTGTGAAGCCAGGCTTGCGTGGTGATCAGGTCTTCCAACTGGTCGGCGTGCCTTTCGAGCGCCGGGACAACGACTCCGAGTGGCTCTACTCGCTGCCCCAGGGCACTACGAACTACTACCACGAGCGTAAAGTCATCTTCATCCGCGACAAGAACAACGTCCCTCTGGTGAAGGAGACCGTGCGCGGCTTCCACGCTGATTGATACGCTGGCTCAATGACTCCCCCCATCACGCCGCCGCGCGCCCTGCCTTCTCTCATCGGCCTCATACCCGAGGAAGTGGCCGAGCTTGTGTCCAGTCTGGGCGAGCCCGCTTTCAGGGCAAAGCAGATCATCGAGTGGACTTACGCCAAGCGTGCCCCGACCATCGAGGCCATGTCCAGCCTCTCCAAACCGCTGCGGCAGGCTCTGTCCGAGCGCTATGTCACGCGCTGCATGACCATCGCCAAAGTCACCGGCTCCGAGGACACGACGCGGAAGTTTTTGCTCAAGCTAAACGACGGGCGCTATGTCGAGACCGTGCTCATCCCCGCGAATCCCGCGCTCTACGGCGGTGATTCCGACCGCCGCACGCTCTGCGTCTCCAGCCAGGTCGGCTGCGCCTACGATTGCAAATTCTGCGCCAGCGGCCTCGCGGGCTTCACCCGCAATCTCACAGCGGCGGAGATCGTCGAGCAGATCGTGCAGGTCGAGGCTTATGCCGGTGAGCGTGTGGACAATCTCGTTTTCATGGGCATGGGCGAGCCGCTGGCGAACTACTCCAACATGACCCGGGCCATCGAAATCCTGAATGCCGAATGGGGCATCGGTATCGGTGCGCGGCACATGACCGTGAGCACCAGCGGCCTCGCGCCTCAGATTCGCAAGCTGGCTGACTTCCCGATGCAGATCCGGCTCGCCATCTCTCTGCACGGTGCCAGCGACGAAGTCCGCAGCCGCATCATGCCGGTGAATCAAAAGCACGATCTCGCCGAGCTTTTCGACGCGCTGCAATACTGGCGCTCCAAGCGCAAGCAGCACATCACGCTCGAGTACATCCTCATCAAAGACGTGAACGACATGATCGTGCAGGCGCATCTCCTGGCCAAGCGGGCACGATCCATCCACGCCAAGGTCAATCTCATCCCCTACAACACTGTCGATGGTCTCGCCTGGGAACGCCCGAGCGAAGCACAGCAGGATGCTTTCCATGCCGTGCTCACCGCCGCCGGAGTCACTGCCACACTGCGCAGGGAGAAGGGGCACGACATCGCCGCCGCCTGCGGACAGCTTCGTCTGAAACAGGAAACCGCTGAAGGCATCATCGAGTCTCCCATTCCCGAAAAGCGCATCACGATCGGCGCGGGAGCGGCGGCATAACCAACGGCTTCACCGGGTCATCGGCGGTGAATTTGAGCTGCTGTTTCTGCGTGCCCATGATCACCAGTAGCAAGTTGAGTTGGTCTTTGAAAAGGTCGCACAGCACGGCGTGCCTCAGCGTGGATGTGGCGAGTTCTCCCAGCACAGGAATCTCGAAGTGCAGCATCACCGAGGGATCACCGGCCTGCGCCGACTCACGTCCCATCCACTCGATCTTTGCCGCCATGCCCGCGGCATCCATTACTACAAAGGTCTTGGCGAGGTAGGCTTGGATTTGAGCATCAAACTCGGCGGCGGGAGTTTTGTCGATATTCATCAGCCGCTCCGACTGGCGCATCAGAGCCAGTTCCAGGTCGTCGATGAAAACCGTGAGGCTGACTTCGAGCTTCTTCGTCGTCGGATTGTATTCCGCCTCGGCGGTGGATTGATGGATCGAGTGCGCGTGCAGGCACGGCACGAGCAAAAAGACCGCGAGAGACGCGATGAAGCTACTTCTTCTCATCTGACTTCTTCGCGTCATCTTTCTTCTCCGGCTTCGTCAGCTCACGCATCGGGTTCGGTGCCTTCTCATCTTTGTAGAGCTGGAATTTGCTCTTCACGGGACGGCGGGGCCAGAAGTTGTTCTCCACGTCGGTGTCCACGAGTTCCTGGCGCGGGTCGAAGGTGACCGACTTCAGCTCCTTCTTCGTGAATAGCAGCTTGGAGGCTTTTTCCGTATTGAAGCGCCAGATCTCGGCGGGCAGCTTCATCTCCTCCGTGCTGCCATCAGTGTAGTCGATTTTCAAAATGACCGGCGTCATGAGTCCGCCGACATTGCTCAGCTCGATGGCGTAGAAGTTGTGCTTCGTCTGCAGCAGCTTGGGATCGATCTCCGCCTCGTTGAGCTCCTTGATGAGCGATTCGAACTTCTTCTTCTCGCTCGGCAGCACGGTGGCTTCATCGAAGCTGTCGTAGAAGTCCTTCAGCTCAGGGAAGCGATCCACGCGCTTGGTGAGCGGGTAGTTTCGCTCCTTCGTCAGCGTCTTCGGCAGATCTTCCTTCTCTTGCTTCTTCTTGGGTTTTTCGATGGCTGGATCGCGTGAGTCGAGTTGCAGCCATTTCACTTCATCAATCGAGACATCGACGTGATCGACGCTGTAGAACCAACCGCGCCAGAACCAGTCGAGATCGACTCCACTCGCATCTTCCATCGTGCGGAAGAAGTCGCTCGGAGTCGGCCGCTTGAACATCCAGCGCCGGGCATAGGTTTTGAAGGCGTGATCGAAGGCCTCACGACCGAGAATGTGTTCGCGCAGGAGGTTCAGTGCGACCGTGGGCTGGCCGTAGGCGTTCGGTCCGAGATCGGCGATGGACTCTGAGTTCGTCATCACCGGCACGCGATCTGTCGTGCGCATGTAATCGACCATGCCTCGCTCATCACGGCGATGCTTCCAGTCGTTCTCCCATTCCTCCTCCGTGAGGTATTCCACGAACGAATTCAGACCCTCGTCCATCCATGTCCACTGCCGTTCGTCGCTGTTCACGATCATCGGGAACCAGTTGTGCCCGACCTCGTGAATCACCA
>CAYMHJ010000216.1:0-11149 GCA_964390165.1 uncultured Prosthecobacter sp.
GCGACCACTGCCAGGCCCTCTGGACCGTTCTCACCACCGGCCAGCCCGGCGAGACTTACAACATCGGCGGCCACAAGGAACTCGCCAATCTCCACCTCGTTCAACAGCTCTGCGACCTCATTGACGAGATGAAACCCGAACTGTGCGGAAACTCCCGCAGCTTGATCACCTTTGCCCAGGACCGCGCCGGCCACGACCGCCGCTATGCCATTGATGCCGGCAAGATCCGGCGCGACCTTGGCTGGAGCCCCGCTCACACCTTTGGAGCGGGCATCCGCGAGACCGTAACTTGGTATTTGGGAAACCAAGCTTGGGTGCGCAGTGTCGCAGACGTAAGTAAACGTGCCTCACGATGATCGCTCCGCGTGTCCTTTGTGCTTGGACCCAGGATGATGTTCTTGCCCGTCGCTCCGGTTATCATGTGCTCGCAGACTATTTCGATGCAGAAAAGCTCGTTCAGCAGCGTCGTGATCCGTCCGGTGGATTTGCTTTATTGCGGACCCGTCTCCAGCGCCGTCTTGCCTTTTCCCGGTGGTGTGTTGGCGGCAGTTTCAATCTCGAGAAATTCATCCGCGCAGAGCTGCAGCGGGGATTTCAAGGCGTGCTCCACTATCTTTGGTGTGATCGTGACTTTGCGTTCCTTGATCTTTGGCCCAAACCTAAGGGGGTTCGACTCGTGGGGACTTTCCATCATCCGCCACAGCAATTGGCGGAGATTATTCGACGACCGCGCGGGCTTCGTTGTTTCGACGCTATCATACTCATGAGCGAGACACAACGTTCCTGGTTTCTCGATCAAGGCGTCTCGGCATCGCGACTTTTTTGCATCCCGCATGGTGTCGATGTCGAGTTTTTTTCCCCTGCCTCTGAGAGTGTTACCGCCAATGACGATGAAGTAACCGCATTGGCGGTTGGCGCCACCGGTCGAAACTACCCTTTGCTCGCCTCTGTCGCGCGTCATTATCAGCATGAATCACGGCTCAAGTTTCGGGTTGTCGCGCCCCCGCAAGAGCATGGGCACTTCGCTGGTTTGGCCAATGTCACCTGCCTGTCCGGTCTGGGTGATGCCGAACTCCTTGGAGAATATCAGCGTGCGACCTGTCTTTTGCATCTTGTCCATTCCGCGACGGCGAATAACGTCGTTCTCGAAGCTCTGGCCTGCGGCACTCCTGTCATCGGTCAGTCGGTGGGAGGTCTTGCGGAGTACCTGACTCCCGAGGTGAGTCGCCTCACAGAGTTCGATGATTCAGCCGCACTTATGCGGAATGTCAAAACACTCTTGAACAGCCCTCATGAGTTTCATTCGATGAGGTGTGCTGCCCGCCTGCACGCAGAGTCGCTGTCCTGGCAGCGAATTGCCGCTCAGACCCAAGCGCTCTACGTTTCACTCCCATGAGATCCTGTTCCGTTGTTATCCCATCCTTCAACCCGGATGCGAGAAAGCTGGAAAGAGTGCTTGATGCTCTTCGCCTCCAGACTCTCGACATGGGCGAGTGGGAACTCATCGTGGTGGACAACGCATCCGCACCTCCGCTCGCGGATCGCATGGATATTTCCTGGCACCCCGCCGCCCGTTGTGTTGTTGAGCATCGTGTCGGATCCCTCAATGCCCGCGTTCGGGGAGGCACCGAAGCCGACAGTCCCCTGCTGATTTTTGTCGATGATGACAACATTCTTCAGAAAGACTATCTGCAGCAGGCGATTCTCATCGCAGAGCAGCACCCGACTCTCGGTGTCTGGTCTGGGCAGAGCCATCCAGAGTTCGAATCTCCCCCCCCTGAGTGGGCACGCTCATGCCTGGGCATCCTCGCCGTCTGGGAGTTCGAAGAAGACGAGGTTTGTCCGAATTGGAATCCCTCTTTTCGTCTCCCCGTGAGTGCTGGTATGTGCGCGCGCCGGGAGGTCATGCAGTCCTACGTTGGGAACTGCATGGAATCTCCTCTGCGGGCACTCCTCGGTCGTCAGGGAAGATCACTCATGGGGTCGGAGGACGAAGACTTTGCGCTGCATGCCTTTGCTCAGGGCTGGGCGGTTGGACACTTTAGCCGTCTTCATCTCACCCACCTCATTTCTTCGGCCAGGCTTAGGCGAGACTATCTTCTGGATCTCACCGCAGGGATGGGTGCTTCAGGTGTTGTGCTTCAGCGGCTCTATCCTCAGTTCGTCTATTCGCGTCCGTCCAGGATCCCCTATTTTCTTCGCGTGCTTCGGCACAGCCTCCGTAAGCCTGGGTGGGAGCGTGACCGCCGGCTCGCCTACCTTCGTGGCGAGCGATTGGGAGAATCAAAAGTCCGCCAGATTCTGCGTGCAGCTCATTGACATGCCGCATCCACTGTCCATCACATGGATCACGCTCATCCAGGTTTGCCTGCGGCTACGAATGAGTGTTGTCAGGATTAAGCTTGCGGTCTTTCATCCAGCTTTCGAAGGCCCCCTGCGTCACCAGCGGCGGCTCCGCCCAGTAGGAATGCAGACGCAAAGCCTGTCCCGCCTCGTTCAAATGCCAGTCGATGGGGCGGTTGAAGGGAGGATGCGCAAACTGACCCGCCAGCACCCGTTCCGCGCACTGTGGATGAATCAGATACGCCTCCGTGCAGCGGGAGCAGCCTCCTCCGCCCCACAGCAGACCGCGCCGCCAGCCACGCCAGTAGATGCGTTTGCCGGGGCGCCGTTTCCACCACGGCACATGCAGATCGCAGCCAAGTCCCACGAAAAGCAGATCCCAGCCGCTCGGAAGTTCGCTCAGGCAGCCTTCCAGCGCGGGCAGGAATCCGGGGCGGATCAGCACATCGTCCTCGAGAATGAGGTGCCAGGCCTGCGGCTCAGCCACCACGGCACGGTAAACCGCCAGGTGCTTGAGGATCAGCGAGACCGAACCCGCGGCGATCCGCTTCGGGTCGCCCCACTCGCCACGTTCATAGGCTCCTCCCTCCAGCACCTCCTCGCGGTCATGTTGCGTCATCCAGCGCACGGGGAAGCGGTCCAGCCCGTGCTCCCGCAGCATTTGGTCCATGTGCGTCCGGCGCTCCGTCAGGCGAGTGTAGTGGATCACATGCACCCTCAGGTTGTCAGTGGTCAGGGAGGTGGGTGCCATTTGCATGAGGGTAAGGCAGTTTTTTCCACACATCGCTGTTCCTGCAACCGCTAAGAGGGGGCGCCTGCTCCTTCCCTCACCCCTCGGATGATTTCATGGCTCTCGCTCCGCCACAACCGCTCACGCCTCTACAGATGGAGTGCCGTTTTCGGCAGCTTTGCGTTCGTGCAGTTGCTCGTGCAGGGCATGAACGCAGTGGCCGGGTTTCTGCTCGTCAGGACATTGGAGAAACCGGACTACGCCTGGTTCACTATCGCCAGTGGCATGAGTGCAGCTCTGGCCACCCTGGCGGACGGGGGCATTGGAAATGCGGTCACGTCGATTGGTGGCACGGTATGGCAGGACAAAGGTTCACTAAAGGGGTTGGTGCAGGCGGCATTGCGCCTGCGCATGAAGCTGGCGCTGCTGGCCTCGCTGATCGTTGCAGGGATTTCACTGCATCTCCTGCTTCGCAATGGTGCCGGATGGCCCACCGCTCTCGGGCTTACCGTGCTGGTTCTGGCTCCCATTTGGCAGATTTCGAACACGGCCGTGCTCAGCGTCGTCAACCGGCTGCATTCTCGCACGCGCCAGTTGCAGTTGGCCGATCTCGTGCCGGCCCTCGTTCGCGCCTTGCTCACGGTGGGCCTCGCAGTGCTTGGCTGGCTCAGCCCGCTGACCGCTTTTGTGGCCGTCGCCGCCGCGCAGTTGGTTCATTACGCGATCGTCCGCGCTCAGGTGCTTCCGTTTTTGGACATCAAAACAGAGCCGGTCGATTTCGAGAGTCACACCCGGCGCATCAAAAAGGTGCTTCATCAGGTGTTCCCCAATTTTGTTTTCACCGCCATTCAGGGCCAGCTCACGACGTGGTTGATCAGTGTTTTTGCAACGGCCCGCGAGGTCGCGGATTTGGGTGCCCTGAATCGTCTGGCGGTTATTTTCATCGTTCTGGGGTCACCCATGGCCCAGTTCGTGTTTCCGGCCTTCGCGCGCGCCTCCAGCCAGGCCCGTCTTTGGATGATCGCGCTCGGCTTAATCGCCGGCTGCACTGTATTCAGCTGTATCTTGCTGGGGGTCGCATGGTGGAGGAGCGAGTTGTTTCTGTGGCTTCTCGGCGGCAATTACGCCCACTTGCACGAAGAGCTGCTGCTGGTGATTTTCGGCATGTCCATGGTCAGTTTGACCGGCTTGATTTGGGGCCTGAACAGCGCCCGCGGCTGGCTCCGCGGGGCCTGGATCCACATCCCGCTCACTGTGACAGTGCAGGTCATCGCCGCTGTGCTCGTCCCGCTCGATTCCGTCAAAGGCGTGGCTTGGTTCATCATCGTTACCGCCTTGGCGCAGCTTTGCCAGGCACTGACAATGTGTGTCATCGGACTCATGCGTCGCGGGAGCATGATCGTCGCCGACTCACCTGCATGATGCCACTCACGTTCGCTGATCCTTCCTGTCTGCCAGTTCCATGAAACTCCTCGTCACCGGTTCATCCGGGCTCATCGGTTCCGAAGTCGTTGATTATTTCTGCCGTCTCGGCTGGCAGGTTCACGGCGTCGATAACAACATGCGCGCCGACTTCTTCGGCCCCCAGGGGGACACCCGCTGGAATCAGGAGCGGCTCAAAGCGGCGCACCACTCCTTTAACCATCACGAACTCGACATCCGGGATCGCCAGGCCGTGCTGGAATGCCTCGCCACGCTGAAGCCCACCCACGTCGTCCACACCGCCGCCCAGCCCAGCCACGATCTCGCCGCCTCGCGTCCCTTTGACGACTTCGACACCAACGCCACCGGCACCCTCAACATGCTCGAAGCCACCCGGCTTCATTCGCCGGAGGCCGTGTTCATTCACATGAGCACCAACAAGGTGTATGGCGACCGGCCGAACACCATCAAGCTCAGGGAACTCGACACCCGCTGGGACTACGACGATCCCGCTTACACCGGCGGCATCACCGAGGACTTCTCCATCGACCAGAGCAAGCACAGCCTCTTCGGCGCGTCGAAGGTCGCCGCCGATGTCATGGTGCAGGAATACGGGCGCTACTTCGGCATGAAATGCTGCGCCCTGCGCGGCGGCTGCCTCACCGGCCCGAACCACAGCGGTGTCGAGCTGCACGGCTTCCTCAGCTACCTCGTCAAGTGCAACCTCGCCGGTCGGAAGTACAACGTCTTCGGCTACAAGGGCAAGCAGGTGCGGGACAACATCCACAGCCTCGACGTCGTCCGCTTCATGCACGCCTTCTTTGAAAATCCCCGCTGCGGCGAGGTGTACAACATCGGCGGCGGCCGCGCCAACAGCGTCTCCATCCTTGAGGCTTTCGACAAGATTGCCGCCATCTCCGGCAGGGCCATGCAGTGGGAATATGTGGAGAAGAACCGGGAAGGGGACCACATCTGCTACATCAGCGACCTCTCCAAGATGAAAGCCCACTACCCTGGCTGGGACATCACCAGGACACTGGACGATGTGTTTGAGGAGATCCATCGCGCCTCTGCCCTGGCTTGAGAAAGAATTCCCGCTCTCTCTTCGACACTCAATCACACGCGGTGCGATGGCTCGCAAAGCCTTCCTCATCGTGAAACCTCTTGCTTCATGGCTCGCTCTCTGATCATCACCGCCAACTACGTGGTGCGTGAACTCGAACTGCCGGAGCCGTTCCTGCGCAGTCTCCGCGCCACCGGCAGCCGGGCCGATGTCGTGTTGATTGCCAATCATGGCAGTCCTGCGGACAAGCAGCGCCTCGCCGATCTGATGCCCGGTGCTCGTCTCTGCGTGCCTATTCCCAAGCTGCGTCTCGGCATCGTGAGGCGGCTGGCCGCGGCCTTTCCGGCTTTGGCGATTCGCGCGGCCCGGCGCTTGCGTGAGGCCTGGAGGCATCATCCTGAACGCCGCACCGTCATCGAACATCGGGCGGCTTACCTCCTCAACATCTTCTGCTCGCGCTTCCTCCTCGCGCGCCATTACCTCGCGCGAGTCGCCGATCAGTACGATCATGTCATGTTTGCCGACAGCCGGGACGTTGTCTTTCAGCGTGACCCGTTCGAGAACCTGCCCGCCGGGCTCACGACGGGGCTCGAAAGCGGGCTCGTGCGGGATGAACCTGCCAACTGTTCATGGTTGCAGCACCTGTATGGTGACGATCCCAACTTCCCGATGGCGGAGGTTCTGGAGCAGAAAGTGATCTGTGCCGGTGTGACCCTCGGCGATACGGCCACCTTTACCGCCTACTTGGATCGCTTCTGCGCTGAGATCATGGAAAAACTCCCCCGCCTGATCCATCAGCGCTACCTCGATCAAGGCGTTCACGTCGGTCTTCTACGCACGGGCCAGATTACGGGCGCTCGTTTCACCTCCAATGGCGAGGACCGCATCGCCACTCTGTGCACCAGTGATCTGAGTGAGTTCAGCATCGCTCCTACAGGGGGGCTTCTCGCCGCAAACGGGATTCCTGTCAGCATTGTGCATCAGTATGACCGTCATCCCGAGTTCGCCCGAAAGCTTCTGGAAGGGCTCCTCGCTTCCTCGTGAAGTTCAGCGCGGATGCTTGGGGGATGCGTTCTCCGAATCCTCATCTTCAGTTCTTCGGGGCGGCCAGCGTTCTTAATTCCGCGCCACTCGGCTGTGACACACAGGATTGGAGCTCAAACAATGAGACGGGTCTGCAGCCCATCAATTGACGGTTGCGGTTTTTATTTCTTCTCCCCCTTTTGAAAGTGGTCTCTTCCCCCGGTGAAGACGGGTCTCGACGCAGCTCTCGTTTTGCAAAGTGGCGTGCTCCTCTGCTATCGTTCTTCATCGGTCAGCCTGCGATTCAGCTACTCAACCTGGTCACGGGTTTCCTGCTTCTGCGCTGGCTCGACGTTGACGAATATGCAATGTTGGGCATAGCGCTTGCCTTTCAAATGACGGTTTGCCAGCTCACCGACGTTGGCTTCTCTGGCTCCATCGTCGCCCTTTCCGGTTCTCGTGGGCAAGATCCGGAGGTGCTGGGCACCTATCTCCGCTCTGCCCGCTACTGGCGCAGCCGCGTCCAGACGTTCACGCTCATCATCGCAGCCTTTGCCTTCCCTTTGGTCACTTGGAATCAGCCCTGGTCCCCCACAGTCAAGGTGCTCCTCTTCGGTTCCATTGCTTTGGGCGTCTTGTTCCAGGGCTGGACGATGTATGGCTCTCCTCTTCTCATTCACCGTGCCCTCCGTTGTTATTACACTCCGCAGATTCAGAGTGCTATTCTGCGCCTCCTATGCTGCGCCGCCCTTCACGCCGCTGGCTTCCTTCCCGCTTGGCTCGCCGCCATGCTCTCCGCCCTCACCATTGGATTCACGGGCTTGTCTTACCGGCACTCCTCCCGTGCATTCGTCCAGGAGCCGGTTGAAAGCGTCCCGAAGGCGAATGCCGAGATGCTTCGCTACCTCTCACCTCTGATCCCGGGTGTCGCCTTCTTGGCTCTTCAGGGGCAAATCCTTGTCGGCATCAGCTCCATTTTCGGAGCGACCCAGAACATCGCCGAAGTCAGTGCTCTTGGTCGCATTGGTCAGCTGTTCCTTATCCTCGGTGCCTTCAATTCGGTTTTCATCGAGCCCTACATCGCCCATGTTTCCGCAGAGCTGCTCCCCCGCCGCTATTTCCAAATTCTCGTCGTTGCCATCGCGATATGCGCCAGCATCACCTTCTTCGGCTTCACCTTTCCGCAGCCGCTTCTCTGGCTCCTTGGTAAAAACTACGCCACCCTTGAAAACGAAATCGGCTGGGTCGTCCTCAGTGGATGCCTCGCCTACCTCGGTGGTGTTCTCTGGTCCATGCACGCTGCCCGTCGCTGGATCTTCTGGTGGGTTTCGATCGCCTACATCATCTCGATCATCTTTACCCAGCTTATCTGTGTCATGTTGATGGATCTCAGCCAAACGCAGCACGTCATCTTTTTTGGTGTCATTTCCACCCTTGTAAGTCTCTTGCTCCAGGCCTCAGTCGGAGTTCGCGGTCTTTTTTCAGAGCTTCGGTCACGCCGTGAATTGGCATCAAAGACACGACTGACACAGCTTAATCCATAATCATGATCTCACTCCTCAAGCGTCTTGCGCATCGAATCCTCAAGAACTTGAATCGCAAGATTGTCCCGATGGACACATTCGGTTCTCATTCAGTTGACGACGCACTCGGCATGCTTGCACCGGTGAACGGCACCTTAACTGTCTTGGACGTTGGTGCGAATGTCGGATTCTTCAGCCAGGGAGTCCTGCAGGCTGCTACAAACACCATTGTTCATGCTTTTGAGCCATTCCCTGAAGCTTATGATCGGCTGCAGGATCTCGCGAAGCGTTTCGAAGAACGCCTCTTTCCACACATGAACGCCATGTCGGACAAACCAGGTGCCTCACTACTCTTTCTCAATTCAGCCGACGTCACCAACTCACTGCTGCCCAATGCTGATTCAGCCGCTGACTATCAACCCGCTCACTACTCCGATCCAGTCGGCACTCTGGAGGTGGCTTTGAACACGGTGGATGCCTTTTGCAAAAAAGAATCCATCTCTACCATTCACTTGCTGAAGATCGACACGCAAGGCACGGACCTCAATGTTCTCAAGGGTGCCCGTGAATTAATCGAGAATAGTGAGGTGTGTCTCATACTGGTAGAAGTGCTTTTTGTCCCAATGTACTCGGATCAATGCTGGTTTCACGAGATCCAAACTTGGCTGACGGCACGTGGCTTTCAACTGGTTCAACTCTATGAGATTAACCGTGATGATTCCCTTCGTTTTTCAAAATGGGCGGATGCTCTTTTCGTTAGCCGCAACGCCATGGAAAAGGCGCTCAGCTCGAAAAGCAATCAGGGAGATCAAGGTCTCGATTCCTGAACACTGGCAGTAACCAATCATTTTAACTCCTGAAAATGGATCTACTCCGATATCAGTCGCTAGCGAAGAACTTCGACCACTGCGTCGCATTCTTCTGGCTGGCGATTCTCAATCTGCCGCTTCCGCGAAGGTTGTTCAACCGCCTGGGGCCGAGACCCAGTTTCCTCAGTTTTCTGACTCTCGCTCCCAAATCACTCGAAGGTTTCACCGTCACGCTTGACCCCACCGACTCATCTCAAGTCATCATCTTTGATGAGGTTTTCCTTGATCACATTTATGACTTTTCCCAGGTCCCTTTCGAGCCCACTCACATCATTGATTGCGGTGGACACATAGGCTTGTTCACTCTCACAGCCCTTCACCGGTTTCCACAAAGTGTGGCTACCGTTTTTGAGCCCAATCCCGACAACTTGCCTTATCTCCAACAGCAAATCCTACGTAACGAATTGACTGTCGATTTAGTCACTTCGGCCGTCTCTACCTGCGACGGCACCATTGAGTTTGCAGCAGGCTCCAGTTGCGCCGGCAAAATGCTGGAAGAGCCTACTGGCGCTGACAACGTCATTTCTGTTGCTACTGTTGACCTCAAGAAGGTGTTGGCCTCCCTCCACCCTCAAAGACTACTCCTTAAAATAGACATCGAAGGGGCTGAAATGGAAGTGATCCCGCACATCTGCCCATTCTTACCTGCAAACACCGCCTTCTTTTTCGAGACCCACGGTGGTGACACCGACTGGAACACCATCCAGACACTTCTGATCCAGAATGGTTTTACCGTCACACGCACCTCGGAGCGAGGGCTTTATTCAGATGGATTTGCCCTGCGGACTGAGACCGTCCCTCATTAAACGAGAGCGCCCCGGTTAAGTTGATGCACCCATTCTATTTCCTCGCTGAAATGAGCGTGTCCGAGAAGCACGGCAGTGGCATCACTGTCTGTCGAACCCTCGGGAGGGATCTTGAGTCCATTCGCACCTTTTTTTGTCTCGATGATGTTTATGACCAAGAATCTCGATTTTTACCGAGAACCCATCGTTGGCGTCCGATCTTCACATCGAATCTTTCCCGCCGTTTATTGGGTTGCCGCTTGAGTCACGCCCTCAACACCTCTCACTGGCATCGCAAGTTGATGGGCTGGATCTATGCAGGTCGTATTGCCAAGCTCGTTCCAGCATCCAGCGACCCTCCCACCTTTTTGGTCTGCCCTCAGAACTGTCTTTCCATGTACACCATGGCGCACCTGCGCCGTTTGCGGGCCGTCAAATACGTGACCTGGATCATGGACAACAACTGGGTGGCTCGGAGCCCGGCTGGAAGTTGGACTTATGCTGCTGCAGAAAAAAAAATTCTCGGGAATCACCTCCGTAACGCTGACCGGGTATTCACGATCAGCCAGCCGATGGGACTGCACTTGCAAGAACAGTTCGACGTTGATTTTGAGGTTCTGTTTGCTCCGTCCCCGTTGGATATTTCACCTCAGAATGCAAAAAAATCTCCTTCCAAAAAGCTTGGCTATTTCGGGAATCTCCATGCTTGGCCCGTTGATGCACTTGCTCGCTTAGCTCCTCTTCTCAAAGGTTCAGGTTACACTCTGGAAATCTATAGCTACGCCCCCCTGCCTCCCGTCCTTCAAGTTCCTGAAATTACCTTGATGCCCCAACTTTCAGCGTCCGAAGTTGCTCCGCGTATGGGACAGTATGCAGCCGTTCTCCTGCCCATGGGGTACTCAGAGAGCACCGCCGCCTATTCACAATTCAACATCGCCACCAAGATGGCAGAATGCCTCGGCAGTGGAACCGTTACCTTGGCAATCGGTCCTGATGATGCCGCCATGATCCGGTACCTCCGGGAGTTCCAGATCGGCCTTACGATTTCAGACCTGCAAGCATCCACCCTCCAGCCGATCTTGGACCAATTAGGCGCGCCCGCCGTCAGGGAGGAAATCATTCGGGTTCAATCTGCCCACGTCGCCATTCACCTGAGCCGTGAAGTCGCTGCCAATCGTTTTGCGGAAGTTGCAGGCCTCTCAACGGGCTCTGACCAGCATGCACGTCAAACCCTAGCCCCAAACTAATCCGAGCGGCCCTCCTCCGCGTTCTTGCATGTCCCGCCCCCTCATTCTCACGGCCAACTACGCGGCGGGCGCTCTCGAACTGCCGGTTTCCTTTCTCCGCAGCCTGCGCAGCACTGGCTGTGCGGCGGAGGTCGTCCTTATCGC